>DPBR01000045.1:23435-39089 GCA_003516865.1 Oscillospiraceae bacterium | reverse complement strand
AGTTATCCGGAGAAGTCTATGGACTTGATTGGAGTTGGTTAAAATAAATGAAAAAGCCAAGCAGGAATGCTCGGCTTTTTTATTAATATACGGCATAATGAATATGGCGATGAAAGACGCTGAAACAGGAAGAAAAGAAAGACATCAGATAGAATTTGTATGTATGGACGAGCTGATACCGGAAGTTCATCTGCTTGACGAGCTGTCGAGCGTCATATGAACAAGCCGTTTTTCAGACAAACCTCGAATTAATAAGCTCCGCAAATGAGTTTTTCCTCTCCCAATATATATTGAAAGTGCCTATGATTGTGATTGAATCGCCAGATGACGGGTATTCCGAGCTTTCCTCCAAAACCCTTTTCGAATGAACGGTTTGGACAAGGACGGTGTTGCGGATATGCGAAGTATCTCCGCAGCAATCAATTATTCGCTGCTTTAGCGGCTTCGTCAACAAATCTTTTCACGTCGTCGGGTGCGTCCAGGCTGTACAGCAGCCCGTATGGGATACTGTAATCCCAGTTTACGGGAATGGAAACAAGCGCGGGGTGAACGTCCTGCCAACATTCAATTGTAAGCAGTACATTTCCCGTTTCCGCGCAGCGATTGAATACGGAAAGGTCGTAAAACTGCGGAGTATCCTCAATTTTAATCTGCGGGTGATTTTTTTCGAGGTCGCTGCGCAGAAAATCATTTACGCCCGAATCGCCTTTTCTCACCATCATAAGCGTTTCTCCGTACAAGTCCTCGATGTTCAGGCGTTTTTTCTTCGCAAGACGGTGTTCCCGCGAAACGGCTATCATTTTACTGTACCTGCCAAGCGGCGTAAAATTGCATAGCGACAGCCACGCGTTTGAATCGCATACGGCTATCAGAAAATCAAATTTTTCTCCGAGCTTTTCGATTTCGGACAAAACGCCTTTGTGGTCGTCCTCGAACGGAACGAGATGCAGTTTGTAATCCGGAAACTTTTTGTTTACGCGGTACCATATATCCATAAACGGCTTCGCGGGATTAAGCAGCGACGTTCCTACGCAGAATGTCGTTTCATAGGAGTATTCGGTCGCTTTGGCTTCGGAAATGGACTTTTTTGAATAATCCATCATAAATTTCGCGTCGCGGTATATTATTTCTCCCGCTGCTGTGAGCTTAATCCCCATGGAAGTGCGCTCCGTCAGCTTTATGCCGAGATGAGATTCAAGAGCGTTCATCTGCTTCATAACGGCGGTCGGCGAGATATAAAGCGTTTCCGCAGCCTTTGTAAAGCTGCCGCAGTCTGAAACTGCAATAAACGTATCAAGCAAAGGATTGTACATATTAGCCTCCTGCGAGTATAAACTTTCGGTTAATAGTATAATAACATATCGGCTATTCCTTGTCAAGAGAAAATGGTGTAAAATAAAGAAAAAAAGGAAAGAATGTCGCTATATGTCCGATAAAATTGTTATTTATTATTCAAGAGCAGACGAGAACTATCTAAACGGTCAGCTGAAAATGCTTGACAAGGGAAACACCGAGACTGCGGCTGAGATTATCAGGCGGCTTACGGGCGCTGATACGTTCAAAATCGAGCAGGCGGAGCCTTATGCAAAGGGTTATAACGAGTGCATTGAGCAGGCGCGCTCGGACCGGAACAAAAACGCCCGTCCGAAGCTTACGGGTTATCCGGAAAGCCTTGATAAATACAGCACGGTTTATCTCGGATTCCCGAATTACTGGGGAACGATGCCTATGGCTGTGTTTACTTTTTTGGAGCATTTCGACTTCAGCGGAAAGACGATAAAGCCGTTTTGCACGCACGAGGGCAGCGGAATGGGAAGCAGCGTTAAGGATATCGGCAGAATTTGCCCGAATGCAAAAGTTGAAAAAGGTCTTGCAATTCGCGGAAGCCACGCGGATAAATCCGAAAAAGAGATTGAAAAGTGGATAAAGGAGTGAGCGCAATGGAAGAAATGAGCGTTTTTCCTGTGGGGAATGAAAACACGGCATATGCGGATTATTTTGTCGGGAAAAGCTATCTGAATATGCTTTCAACCGAGCATATCGAAAGAATGGCGGAAAACCTTGATATATGGGATTTCACGCTTACAGACGATGAGATGGCGAAGATAAACGCGCTTGATATCGGGCGAAGCGAGATTGTCGACCATTTCAGCACTCAAACGGCAAAATGGCTTAATGGCTGGAAAATTCACGATTAATAAGGAGAAATAAGGATGCTTGGAAATTTCACATACTGCAATCCAACCAAGCTTTACTTCGGAGAGGATTCTCTGATAAATCTGAACGAGGAACTGCCTAAGTACGGCAAGAATGTTGTTCTTGTTTACGGCGGAGGCTCAATAAAAAAGAACGGGATTTACGACGAGTTTGTCGGTATTTTGCAAAAATGCGGAAAGAACGTCGCCGAGATAAGCGGAGTAATGCCAAATCCCACGCTTTCAAAGCTTTACGAGGGCGTTGAAATTGCGAAAAAGCACAACGCCGACTTAATTCTTGCAGTCGGCGGAGGCTCGGTCTGCGACTATTCAAAGGCTGTCGCGGTTTCGGTGAACTGTAACGGCGACCCCTGGGAAAAATACTATGTGCGTTTTGAAGAACCCGACTGTAAAATTATCCCCGTAGGCTGCGTTCTTACAATGGCGGGAACAGGCTCGGAGATGAACGCGGGTTCTGTTATCACGAACGAAAAAACGAAGCAGAAGATAGGTCACGTTTTTGCAAGCGAAGATGTAATGCCGAGGTTTACGGTGCTTAATCCGAAATATACCATGACTTTGCCGGAATATCAGATGGCTGCGGGAATTTACGATATCTTCAATCACATCTGCGAGCAGTATTTTTCGGGAAACGATGATAATACCACAGATTATATTGCCGAGGGGCTTATGCGTTCGGTTGTTCATTCAAGCAGGATTGCCGTCAAAAATCCGCAGGATTACGAGGCGAGAAGCAACATTATGTGGACTGCGACATGGGCGCTGAACACGCTGCTTAAAATGGGAAAATCAACCGACTGGACGGTGCATATGCTCGGACAGGCTCTGGGCGGCTACACAAACGCCACTCACGGAATGACGCTTTCCGCTGTTTCTCTCGCATATTATCGCTATATTATGCCGTATGGACTTGACAAGTTTGTGAGATTTGCGGAGAATGTGTGGAATGTATCTTCCGACGGAAAATCCAAAGAGCAGATTGCAGCGGAAGGTCTTTCCGAGATGGAAAAGTGGATGAAAGAAATAGGCGTTGTTATGAATATTTCGGAGCTTGGGGCTTCCGAAGCCGACCTCGAAAAGCTTGCGGAACTCACCATTCCCATGAGCGGAGGATATAAGCCGCTTACAAAAGCGGAGATTATGGAAGTTTTCAGGGAAAGCTTGTAATTCCGCAAAATCGCATATAAAGAACGCCGCCGGTTTTGCCCGGCGGTGTTTTTGACTGTGGGAGCTGAACGCTTTTTGTCTTTCTCAACGGGAATATTATACATTCGGAGATTTTTCGGCGTTGAGGTCATATCCTTTCATTTCCGAAAGTGAAAGCTTTCTTTCGGTTATAATTTCATCGCCGCTGTATTTTTTCTCGCGAACCCACAGCTCGCCGTTGTTGAGAAACAGCGAACATTCGCTGGGAACGGGATTTTGAAGCTGAAGCATATAGAGCTTTTTTTTCGAGAAATCGCAGGCGCATATTCCTTGGCTGATAATTCCTGAACCAATCGAAACTTCCGACACGATTTCGCGCTTTCCGTCGCCGTTCAAATCAGCAAGATAAACGCTCCAGACGGGCATTCCCCCAATCAGCGTTTTGCCGTTCGAACAAATGCGGTCGGCTGTCCACAAGAACTCAGCGTCCTCGTATTCGGGAACGGTGAATTTTCGTGTTTCGTCCCATAAATTATTATCATCTCTTAGGCTGAACAAAAACTCTGCTTCGGGAATCGGCGCCGACCCGCTTTCTGTCGCTTCCGAATTTGCGATATTCTTGTTTCCGAGCGCCGAGAAGTAAATCGGAAACGCGATAGCCGCCGCAGCGCAAAGGCTTGCCGCCGCGATTATGAAAGGCACTTTGCGGGGCGCTTCGGAGCGGACAATTCTGGGTTTCTGCGCGGAAACATTGTCTGACTTTGCTTCGATTTCTTCGATAGCCTCGCGGCTGATTTCATCGCTGATTGAGCCGAGAGCCTCGGCAATTCGTGATATTTTCATATTTCGATACCCTCCTTTTCGAGGTATTCGCGAAGCTTTTTCCGTGTTCTGAAAAGAATGGAATTAACCTTATTCTCACTGAATGAAAAATGCTCCGCGATTTCTTTCTGCGTGTAAAAATAGAAGTATTTAAGTACGAAAATCTTGCGGACGTGCGGACGCTGCTTTAAGAGAAAAGAATTGATTGCTTCTGCAATTTCCCCATCGTCAACAGACGGATTTATTCGGTTATCGGGAAGAACCTCATCAAGCTCCGAAAGCGAAACCGAAAGCTCTGCCGAGCGTTTTTGACGGCTATCGTGCCGCAGACGCATAAGCGCGAGATTTCTTGTTATTTTGCAGACAAAGCCTTTGAGATTGTCCGGTTTTGTTGGAGGAATTGAGTTCCAGACGTTAAGGAACGCGTCGTTAACGCACTCCTCGCTGTCCTCGGCGTTTTTAAGAATTCTGTTTGCAACGCACAGGCAAAGATTTCCGTATTTTTGTTCAATTTCGTGAATAGCGGATTCGTTTCTGTTAAAAAACAGCTTGATTATGTTCTCATCGTCCATTTATTCACCTCCGAAAGTTATTGAAAAGCTTTTCTGTATAATAAGATGATTTTTCAGAGTAAAATCTTTCGTTTTTTCAAAAATATCGCAGAAAAATATCAAAATATTGCCAAAATACGCTCAAATTATTTTGTTGTCGCTGAGATACGCGAAAAGGCTCTCGCAGCCGTCCAGAATATCGCGGTATGTACGCTCAAAATCGCCCGTATACCAAGGGTCGGAGATATCGCGGGGGTTGTCGGTGAAGTCGAGAAGCCGCGTTATCACGCAGCTTTCGGGAGGCGAAAGCCGCTGTAAATTGCGGATATTTGCGCTGTCCATAGCGACAATTAGGTTGAATTTCGTGAAATCGCCGCGCGTGATTTGGCGGGCGCGTTTCGCCGAAAAGTCGATGCCGAGCCTGCTCAGAATAGCCGCGGTTCCTCTGTGGACGCTGTTTCCAAGTTCCTCGGAGGACGTTGCCGCGGATTCCGCGAAAACGCCCGTAAATCCGCGTCTTTTTGCAATATCATTGAAAATAAACTCAGCCATAGGCGAACGGCAAATGTTGCCGTGGCAGACGAATAGTATCTTGTACATCGGGTAAATTCCTTTCAAAAAGATGAAAAATGCAGCGATTTGCAGACAGAAAACGTATATTTCCGCGAAAAAAGGGCGAAATCCGTAATATTTGCGGAAAAAATCATGCGTAAAATTCTTCGAGCGTATCAAGACAAAGACACGCCAGCCGTCCTTTCGGGTAGCACGCGCCGCAGTCAATAAAGATATTTCTGCCGTTTTTGTAGATTTCGGTTTTTCCCGAAAAATACTGCGTGGGAGTATGTCCCATAACCGTGAATACGCTTTTATCCTCAAAATACTCCTCCGACGGGTCGGGGCGGCAGGAAAGCAAGTCGTCGTCCGTGTATTCGCTTAACTTTTTTCCGTGCCTGTAATTTCCAAACCCTGCGTGAACGAGCACATAAGATTTTTCTCCGATATCAACCGCTTCCAGAAGCGTAAATTCTTTCAGATAATCGATAACCTTTTTTCTGCCGTCTGCGTCGAGTTTGCAAAAATCCGAAACCGTTGTCTTTCCGCCGCTGTTAATCCAAATCCTAAGCGTCTGTGAAAGACAATCGTCAAGCGTGCCGCCGTTTTCCGCAAGCGATTTGTTCACTTTCGGGAGAAAATTTAGCGCAATTAAGTCGTGATTTCCCATAAGCGGATACACGTTTTTCCGGTTCATCATATCGAGCAAAACCTTCATAGGCGCCGCTCCGCGGTCCACAGCGTCGCCTATCACATAAAGCTCGTCGCTTTCTTTAAAGTCGATTTTACGAAGAATTTCTGCATATTTATCATACATTCCGTGAATATCGCTCATAACGTAAGTCATAACAATCTCCTTTGATAATACTTGCCGATTTCGGTTTTAAAAATTCAATATACTTATTATAACATAAAAACGCCGCTATGGGTTGTGAAAAATGAAAAATTATCACAAAGAGCGCTTTTTGGCGAAAAAAATCGTATTGAAAAAGCGAAAAAATTGTGTTATAATGATAAAAATGCCCGACAATTCGGCAGGATAAATCGTTATAACAGTAAGGAGGGATACTCCGATGACCGACGCGGAATTTGAAGCGTTTTATGAGCGGCACTGGAAATACGTTTACAAGCTGTGTTTTACATATATGAAATCTGCTTCCGATGCGGAGGATTGCGCGGAGGACGTTTTCGTGAAAGTGCTGACTGGCGAAATTACGTTCGACGACGAGGTTCACGAGAGAAAATGGCTTACCGTTGCGGCAATAAACCTCTGCAAGGACAGGCTGAAAGGGTGGAAGCGCAAGGCGGTTATGCCGATTGACGACGAACCGGAGCTTGCCGCGCCCGAACAGGAGGACAGAGGCGATGTTCTGGAGGCGGTCCAGAGCCTGCCCGTGAAGTATAAGGACGTAATATGGCTGTACTATTACGAGGGGTACCAAACGGACGAGATAGCCGAAATTCTCGGCAGACCGCCGTCGACGATACGCAATCAGATGCGGAACGCGCGAAAGCTGCTTAAAGATAAACTGGGAGGCGAATACGAATGAGCGAAAAAAATCCGATAAGAGAAGAAATTGATAAAATCGAGCCTGCGGACGGCGCGCGGGAGAGAATGTTTCGGAATATAAAGCGCAAAGCGGCTGAACAGAACGCCGAATCTGCTCAAAAAACGGAAAAGAAGCCCGTTTTGTTTGCAAAAATTGCGCGATGGGCGGCTCCGATTGCGGCTTGCATTGTCGCCGCTGCGGTTGGAATTGTGTTTGTATCAAGGCAAAATCAGCTTCCCGTTGACGACGAAAGCAACGTTATTGTGGGAAATCCTTTCGGCGAAGAGATAACCGAAGATGAGCTGCGAAAAGAGCTTGAAATTGACTTCAAAATTCCCAAAGAAGCGAAAAATGCCGAATTCTGCATTATGGACGGAAGCATCGGCGACGTTCGGTTTGAGGTTAACGGCGACTCATATTTATTGAGATTTTCAAGACAAAGCGGCGATTTTTCGGGAGTAAACGAAACGGTTATCGCGCGAAAACAGCTTGACGCCGAGAACAACGCCGTTCTCGAAACGCTGAGGGGTATTGATTATACGATATACAAGATGTTCTGGACAAACGGAAGCGCGAATTATTATCTTGTGAACAGCAGCGAGATTTCAGAAATTGATTTTATAAGCGTCTATAATCTTATTAAATAAAAAATGTCGGAGTTTCAAAAAATTTTTTGAAATATCCGACATTTTTTTTATCTCGGTCGTTATATGTACAGAAAGGCGAAAAAGGCCTTCAAAAAAATAACGAAAGAGGTATTTTAAAATGAAAAAAATTCTCACAATTGCTCTTACAGCGTCCTTAATTCTCGCGTTCGCGGGCCGCTCAAACAATGCGGGCGACAATTCTCAAAGCACGTCAAGCAGCTCCTCAAGCAAGTCTGACAACAATTCCTCGTCAAGCAAGAGCGACAACAATTCTTCAAGCACAACCGACAACAACTCCACGGACAAGCCCGATGAAAACAAGACGATAACTCCCGCCGAGGTTGAAGCGGCAATTGCAAAAGCGCTCGGAGAGGGTTATCTTTGCACGGAGGTCGTTCCCGCGGAAGAAGCAAATCTTTCCTGTATAGGCTGGCTTGACGGCGATAAAATCGAGAGCTACGTTTTGAAGAAGCCGACGATTTATTGTCAGGATATGGTGGCTGTTGTAAATTGCAGGGAAGGTTATGCAGATGAAGCGGTTCAAATCCTCAACAACTATTTCGCGCAGAATATAAGCTATATTCGTCAATATCCGTTTGATGTGGCAAAAGTCGAGGGCACGAGAATATTCAAGTATGACGATATCGTAATGTACATCACAGCCGGCGCTGCCGCTTCCGGAGAGATTTATGCCGAGGACGAGGCGAAGCTTGCGGCTTCCGAATACGAAAAGATAGACAGCGCGATAAAGCAGCTTTTCGGAACTTCCCCCAAAAATCTCGCCGTAATCACCGAACCCGACAATAACAATAACAACGGCGGATTTAATTTTGACGACAGCGAATTTCCCGTAATCGGAGGATAAAATGGTTTTTTCAAGCCTTACTTTCCTTTTGTTTTTCCTGCCTGCGGTGCTGCTGATATATTTCTCCGTGCCGCGGCAGGCTAAGAACACTGTGCTTTTTCTGTTCAGCCTGCTTTTTTACGCGTGGGGAGAGCCGATTTATGTGGCGCTTATGCTGTTTTCGACTGCTCTGGACTACACCTGCGGGCGGCTTGTCGAGAAGTATCGCGGCACGAAAACGCAAAAAATCGGACTGCTCGTTTCCATAATCGTGAACATCGGTTTGCTGTGTTTTTTCAAGTACACGGATTTCTTTATCGGCGCGATAAACGGGATTTTTGGCTGCGAAATTCCCGCGCTCAATCTGCCGCTTCCAATCGGAATTTCATTCTACACGTTCCAGACGATGAGCTATACGATAGACGTTTACCGCGGAGAAGCGAGGGTACAGAAGAATATCGTTTCGTTTGGAGCGTATGTCGCGATGTTTCCGCAGCTTATCGCGGGTCCTATCGTGCGTTACCGCGATATTGCGGAGCAGCTTGACAGCCGCATACATTCCGCCGATAACTTCGGCGAGGGCGCAAAACGCTTTGTCATGGGTCTTGGAAAGAAAGTTCTGCTTGCGAATAACATCGGTCTGCTCTGGGACGCGGCTTCCAAAACGGACGCGGCACAGCTCATGGCTGTTGGCGCGTGGCTCGGAATAATCGCGTTCGCGTTCCAAATATACTTTGATTTTTCGGGTTACAGCGATATGGCGATAGGGCTTGGAAAGATTTTCGGCTTCGATTTCTGCGAGAATTTCAATTACCCGTACATTTCAAAAAGCGTCACGGAATTCTGGCGCAGATGGCATATTTCTCTCGGAACGTGGTTTCGGGATTACGTTTACATTCCGCTCGGAGGCAATCGCGGCGGCTTCCCGAAACAAATACGCAACATCGCCGTTGTGTGGCTGCTTACGGGCTTCTGGCACGGCGCAAGTCTGAACTATGTGCTTTGGGGCGTTTTTTATGGAATTTTGCTCATAATCGAGAAGCTTTTTCTGCTGAAATGGCTGGAAAAAGCGCCTAAGTTTGTCGGGCATATCTACGCGGGGCTTGCCGTGCTTTTCGGCTGGGTGCTGTTCGCTTTCGAGGATATCGGAAGCGGCGCCGCGTATCTCAAGGCGATGTTCGGCGGCGGAGCGGGCTTTGTAAGCGGCGCGGCGATGTATCAGCTCCTGACATATCTCCCGTTAATTCTCGTTTGCGCGCTTGCTTCAACGCCGCTTGCGAAGCGTATTTACGCTAAAATTTCCGCAAAAGCGAAAGAAGGCGCGCTGCTTGCTGTTGACGCGGCGAGGCTTGTTGGAATTTCCGCAATTTCCGCTGCATTTCTGATAAGCGGCTCGTACAATCCGTTTTTGTATTTCAGATTTTAAGGTGAATTATGAGAAATAAAATTATTACGGTGATTTTTTGCATTATTCTTGCGTCGGGTATGCTTGCAAGCGTTTTTGTTCCCGATAAATATTACTCCGAAAGCGAAAAGCGCACGCTGAAACAGCTCCCGAAGATAACGGCGGAAGATTTGGCGAGCGGAAAGTTCGGCGATGAGATAGAAGAATATCTTGCGGACCAGTTTCCCGCGCGGGACGGCTGGGTTTCGGCAAAGACGGTTTGCGAGCGTGTTTTCGGAAAAACCGAAAGCGGCGGCGTGTATTTCGGAAAGGACGGCTATCTGATTGAAGCGCATAAAACGCTTCCGTCAAAACAGGCGAAAGCAAATTTCGCCGCGCTGAAAAAGCTCTCGGATAATCTTGCGGAAAGCGAAATTCCCGTTCGGATAATGCTTGTACCGACTGCGAGCGACATTTTGTCCGACAGGCTTCCCGCGTTTGCGCCGAATGCAAATCAGAGCGCGGTTATCGAGTATGCAAAAAAATGCGGGCTTGACGTTGTGGGCGTATCGGAACAACTTTTTCTGCACAAAGACGAGTATATTTTCTACAAAACCGACCACCACTGGACTTCGCTCGGCGCGTATTACGCTTATGCGGAGTGGGTTCGTTCAAAAGGGGAAACGCCCGCTTTGCTGACGGAATGGACGAAGCGCACGCTCTGCGATGATTTTCGCGGCACGACTTACTCAAAGGTAAATTATCCTTTTGCGCCGTATGACTCGATTGACGCTTATTTCAAGCGCGAAAATCACACTGTCGATTACAACGGCGGCGATTATGTCACCGACAGCATTTACGAGGAAAAATATCTCAAAAGCAGCGACAAATATGCCGTTTTCTTCAACTCAAATCAGGCGACAACGAAAATAAACGGCGGCGGCGAGGGCAAGCTTCTCATCATAAAAGACTCGTATGCGAACACATTCGGTCAGTTTGTCGTTGACGATTACGCAGAAACGCACCTTATTGATATGCGCTTTTTCAGGGGAAAAATAAGCGATTATATCAAAGAAAACGGCATAACCGAGGTTCTCGTGCTGTACAATATTCCGAATTTCTGCGAAGATATCGGCTTGTCGAGATGCGCTTATTAACAGCGTTTTCCGCGTTATAAACAAAAACACAGCTCATTTTTGCAATGAACTGTGTTTTTTATTATTTTCGCGCGTTTACAGAGCGGCTTTGCCGTTTCCGAGAAGCGGGGTCATACTTTTCGCGCAGATTGCGATAGTAGAGCCGTTGTGCAGTAAAGCGGAAAAAGACGGTGTTATCACGCCGAAAAATCCCAGCGCCAGAAGCGCTGTGTTGAACGTGAGGATAAACCTGTAATTCGAGTTAATCCGCTCCATAAGCCGCTCGCTGAGTATCCGCAGAACCGCCAGTTCCGTGAGCTGCGCGCCTCTGAGCGTAATATCGGCGGTTTCCTTTGCGATATCCGAAGCGTCGCTCATCGCCACCGAAACGTCGGCAGCCGCAAGCGCGGGAGCGTCGTTTATGCCGTCGCCGACCATTATCACGCGGCGCCCCGCGGCTTTCAGGCGTTCAATGTGGCTGTGCTTTTCTTCGGGGAGAACCTGTGCGTGAACTTCGGTTATTCCAAGCTTCCGCGCAATCATATCAGCCGCAGAGCTGCTGTCGCCCGTGAGCATAACGATGTTTTCGATGCCGCATTTTTTCATCAGAGCAACCGCTTTTGCGGCTTCCGCACGCGGTGGGTCGTTTATACAAAGCGCGCCCGCAAGCTTATTTCCAACCGCAAGGTAAATCACGGACGAAGCGCCCGCCGCCTTGTCAATCTCAGCCTGCTGTTCGTCGGTAATCACAACGCCCTCGTCCTCGCAGACAAAGTGGCGGCTTCCGATAACGGCGCGTTTCCCGTGAAGGGTTGTCGCAATTCCGTGCGCCACGATGTAATTTACCTCGGCGTGTTCTTCCGCGTGAACGACGCCGCGTTCCTCCGCGCCTTTGACAATCGCTCTCGCCATACTGTGCGGGAAATGTTCCTCGATACAGGCGGCTGTTCTCAGCGCTTCCTCCTCGGAATAATCCCCGAACGGGATAACCTTATCCAGCACCGGCTCTGCGTTCGTGAGAGTGCCGGTTTTATCGAAAACAATGGTATCTGCGGCGGCAAAGGCTTCGAGGTACTTTCCGCCCTTAACAGTGATATTATGGTCAGCCGCCTCGCGAAGCGCCGAAATAACCGCAATGGGCGCGGACAGCTTTATCGCGCAGGAATAATCCACCATAAGCAGCGAAACCGCCTTGGTTATGTTTCGCGTGAGCAGTAGCGTAAGTCCGAAACCGATGAAGCTGAACGGCACAATCCCGTCCGCAAGCCGTTCGGCGCGGCTCTGAATACCCGCCTTGAGGTTCTCGGAAGTGTCTATAAGCTCGATTATCTTCTGAATTTTCGTATCCGAGCTTATCGCTCTGACTTTTACGACAATCGAGCCTTCCTCAACGACCGTTCCTGCGAAAACCGTAGCGTTTTCCGACTTCATCACAGCGAGCGGTTCTCCGGTCATCGAGGACTCGTTTATGTACGCTTCGCCGTCGGTTATTTCGCCGTCAACGGGGATTACGCTGCCCGTTCTGACGCGGATTTTATCGCCGATATTAAGCTGTTTTATCGGGATAAGCACGTCCTCGCCGCCGTTCGCAAGCCAGACTTTATCCGCCTTAACGGCAAGGCTCGACGTAAGCACCGCCTTGGTTCGCGCGTGAGTATAGTCCTCAAGCAGCGAAGAAACGGACAGCATAAGCATAATGGTTGAAGCCGTCTTGAAATTGCGCTGTGCAAGACAGGCGGTAATTGAAGCCGCGTCAAGAACCTCAACCGTGAGTTTGCCCTGCGAGAGCAGAGAAAGCCCGTTAAACACATATTTCGCGCCCTGATATACCGTAAGCGCCGCGCGTATCGGAGCGGGCAAAAACAGCTTTTTCAGATAATGCGAAATTATCAGCTTTCTAAGCCCTTTTTTGAAGTTTCCGTCAATTTCCTTTGCCGCGTCATCATCGGGTATCGGATTGAGTTTTCGGAAGTCGATGCTCTCAATTAATCCGATTACATCGCTGCGGCAGCCTTTTTTGTAGTAAATCAGCAGACCGCCGTTTGCGTAATGAGCCTCGGCAGACAAGACAAAAATGTTAGTTTCGACTAACTTTTTGATACGGCTTTCAAGCGATTTGTCAAAAGCACGACCCCCAAACCGCACTCTGATACGTCCGGGATAATCGGAAATGATATTATAGCGCATTAGTTTTCACTTTCTTCGTTAAGTCCCGCCTGTTCCTTTGCTTCATAGCAGATATCCTGAGCCTCGTCTTTCATATTGCGGAACGTGGTTTTTGCGTCGTCGGTGAACTTCATTCCCTTTGCAAGACCCTTAACGGCGAGTTCTCTCGTCTTTTTTGCGGTGATGACCTTTTTGCCTACGACAGCGCCCGCCGCTCCTGCGACAACCAGCCAGAAATCCTTGTTTTTGAAGATGTTTTTCATATTTAAAACCTCCTGAAATGTGATAACAGAGTATGTCGGAGCTCTGTTAATTTGATTATACCCTTTTTGTCGGAAAAAGTCAAGAGAAAAATGCACAAACACGCTTATCCGTTCGTGAAAAGAAATTGTCATATAACGAAAAATCCCCCTGCGAACAGGGGGATTTTACATATTTTGTTTATTTAGTTAATCCGCCTGCTTCAAGCGTTTTTTCGTGGCTCTGCTCCTTGGGCTTAGCCGTAACATCGCGGGTTTTGTCGCCGAGAAGCTCGCTGAAGCTCATCTTTTCCTTGGTGTGAACCTGTATTTCAGACATCACCTTAGCTTTATTTGCAGCGGCTTCCTCTTGGAAAGCCTTCACAGCGGCAATTCTCTCGGAAACGGGAAGCGTTCTCTGATTTTCGGGGAGCATTTGGGTATAGCGGTCAATGCCCATTGTAAATTCTTCGGACGTGGTTTTAACCTCATTATACATACCTTGGTAATCAAAGATGGCGCCGAATGCGTCGACTTTCTTCGACTTCGGGTCGATTATAATGGGTTTTAAGTTGGGGTCGTCGGAGGAAAGATAGTATTTTAATTCCTTTTCGGCGATATCTTTGGTGGTAGAGGGGTCCGGAGCATTGCTGACCCATGCCATAGTAACGACTTGCAGGTTGAGTTCCTTGTTTTTATTGAGGTCGTCGATTGTGTTGACTCCCTCGGAATTTTCTTTGAAATAGGTGAGGGATGCTTTTGCTTTTGCCGCACCGTCTATTATGAAGAGCGGGGTATCCTTGCCTTCGGGGTTGAGGTAGTCGTCTGATTTGATGAAAGCAAGATAAATGTCATTTACCTTTCCGAGATGTATGATAGGTTCAAGCTGCGACGACGCGAAAGTGAACACAGCCGCAGTTCTGTCGGAAATTCTCATAGCTGTGGGGTCTGAGGGCGCAAGAGTATTTGTTGTAAGATTTTCAAACGACTGCGAAACGTCTTTCGCCATTTTTGTGATGCTGTCAAGCTTTGTCAAATTCTCGGCAAACTGCGCGTGGTCGTTGGGGTCGAGCTTCGGAATGGGCAGTTTTACAAATTCCTCGCAGCCCTTTGCGAGAATAGTTTCAAGGTTCTGCATTTTGCCGAGAACAAATGTTCGATACTGCTTTATTGTATCATCGTTTGTGGGGTCGAGATTTTTTTGCTGCGCGTATTCATCAAGCTTGCAAACCTTAAATTCCTCGACAAAATCCCGCCCTATCTGTCTGCGGAGAGTTCTTCCTTCGGGGGTATTCGCGGTCATATCCTCGTAAGAGTGGCCCTTCGACATTCCATAGAAAACCGCGACATTAACGCGCGACGGAATACGTCCCATTGTTTTGAGAATATCGCCCGTGGGACTCTTAGACAAGGTGCTGTTTGAAAAAGTCCTGTCCCTCAATATTCCTTCGGTAATTGCGTCGTGCTTGTCGACGTTCGGGTCGTTTGTCGGGTAAATGTCGCCGTAGAAATCGAGGTCCATAGAGGTGGAAAAATCGCTTCTTTCGCTGAGTTTAGCTCTGATTTGCGCGGCATCGGCGGCTTTCTTTGCGGTAGAAATCGTCGCGGCGTTTTCGGGGTCGAACTGATAATCCCTGACTTCTTTATTTGCCTGAGTAATCTTATCCTTGAGCGTCACGATAAATCCGAAAAGCTGCTTGAGGATAGTCCAGATAGAGCGTCTTTCGGTGTTCATCGAGAGGTCGGTCTTAACGGGAACGATATTTCCGCTCGTATAGCCGCCTCTGCCGTCGGGAACAAACTTTGTTACGTCGATTTTCGCGCCCTGCATTGCGCTTGAAACGATTTCGCACTTTTTCTTTGCGGAATCGAGCATAGTGGGCGTACCGCGGGAATTGAAGTTGACGGGTTTTCCGTCGATGAGAATGCCCATAGCGGGGTCTATGCCCGCTCTTTTGAGGTTTTTCAGCTCGTCTGCGGTGTAAAGTCCCTCAACCATATAGTCGAGATTTGACTCGCCCCATTCGATTTCAGCGAAAGAGAGCGTGCCGTTTTTCTGTTTTTCGACGTAAGCTTCCGCTGTCGTCTGAACAACGGGGTTCTTGTCGAGGGAGAGCGTAAGGCTGTTTACCTTAGGCGTGATATCCATATTCGCATATGAGCGAAGTCCGTAGAAATTAGCGACATTTTCCGTATAAGCGGTTTTTTCCGCAGCGTCAAGTCCCTCAATCTGCTCTTTGAGGGCGGCGAAATCAGCTTTTTCCGTGTCGCTTATAGGTCTGATACCCGACCTGCCCATACCCGCGGCGTCGTCCATAATCTCGAAAGCGCGCCTGTTGATTTCGCCGAGAACGTCTTTCATAGACTGGTTTTCACGTCGAATTTGACCGTTTGCGTCCCT
>DPBR01000045.1:1097-23229 GCA_003516865.1 Oscillospiraceae bacterium | reverse complement strand
TGCATATATTTTTGTCCATAAACGAGCCGATAAGCGTCTGGAGGACAACGAGCTGTTCGCCCGAAGGGATATCCTCAAAGTGTGCGTCGTTGGGGTCGACGCCGTTGCGCGCGTTTGCCGCCGAACCTGAAGTCGCTCTGTTGGAAACGGCGACTCTCGCGTCAAATTCCTGAATAGCCTTTGCGGAAACCTCGTTGTCGTGAATAATCTCGTCGCGGAAACTCTTTATGGATTCAAGCGTGTTGTTTTCGATGATTTGCTCGCATTTCGGGAAAGCAACGTGTCTTACAGCCATAGCCATAGTTTTCTTCACGGGGTCGGTTTCGTTCTCGATAATTCTGTCGAGCTGATTCATCATCTTAATCAGACCGAAATAGTTGTCGGTAGCGCCGAGAATGGACTTTTCGGTGACTTCTCTGATTCTGAAGTTATAGATATTTCTGTTCGCGTTGAAGCGTTCCTGAATTTGACTGTTCCATTCGTCCTCGGTCCATGCTCCCTGACCGTTGTAGCCAATCCTTATCGCTTCTTTGATAAAATCTTCGCCGGAATTGATTCTAGCCATAACAATTTACCTCCACAAAAAATTACTTGTTGATTTCTGATTATTTATACGAAAAAAATCCGAATATGTTACAAAAAAAGTAAAAAAAACGCAAAAAAGACCTCCGAAGAAAATCCGGAGGTCTTTGGCTTTACGGTAACTTATCAGAAGATTGCGATTACAGCGCCCTTGTAGGTGTCCTCGATGAACTTCTTTACCTTATCGGTCTTGAGAGCGTCGACAAGAGCTGTTATCTTTTCGGATTTCTCGTCGCCGTTTCTCACCGCGATAATGTTCGCGTAAGTCTGAGCGGCAGAACCCGAAGCGTTCTCAACGGCGAGCGCGTCCTTTGCGTTAAGCCCTGCCGCGAGCGCGTAGTTGCCGTTGATAACAGCGAGAGAGCCTTTGTCGCTGTTCTTGAACTGAGCGGCAACGGTATCTGCCTGAACGGTGGTAATCTTGTAGCCGTGATTATCGACGATATCGAGCGTTGTTACACCGTCAACCGCGTTTGCGCCCTCAGGGAGAGTGATAAGTCCCTCCTGCGCGAGAAGCAGAAGCGCTCTTGTTTCGTTGCTGTCGTCTGCGGGGATAACGATGCTTGCGCCCGGAGCGACTTCGGAAACGCTGTTTACTCCGTTTCCGAAAAGACCGAACGGCTCATAGTGAATGAGCGCCGCGGAAACGAGGTCTGTTCCGTTGGACTTGTTGTAGCTGTTGAGGTAAGGGGTATGCTGGAAGTAGTTTGCGTCAAGTTCGCCGTCTGCAAGCGCTTTGTTCGGGAGAACATAGTCGTCGTAAATGGTAATTTGGAGGTCATAACCCTTTTCAGCGAGGTCGTCCTTGACAAATTCAAGAATTTCGCCGTGAGGAGTTGAAGTAGCGCCGACTTTAATTACGGTTTTTCCGGTATTTTCGGAGGAAGAGCTGTCCGGTTTTGCGGAAGAAAAGCCTGAAGAATTACCGGAAGCGCCGCAGCCGGTGAGCGTGAGCGCGGAAATCGCAACCGCGAGGATTGAAGTTACAATAGACTTGATTTTCATAATAAATATCTCCTTTGAGTAAAGGCAACACCGCACAATTATCGGCTCCGCCTTTTTCATTCACTCACTTGATATTTTTCCGCCATATTGCCCGAAAACTCTCTGCGTGATTGAACGAAAATAATTATGCGGTGTAGCCTAAATTAATAAATTCGTTTTGATGCAGGATTAACAGAAGCGCTTTTCCCACATTCGCCCGAATCTGTAATTTTCCCTCAGAAGGCGTTCCAGAAGAAACAACATAAAATCTTACCTTTCTTTTGTTCTTTTTTATAGGTTGCCTTTATTTAGAAATGCGTTTGTCCGTTTTTCTTGCTATAATCATACCGACTTCCTGAATAATCTGTACGATTATAACCGTGAGCAATACGCATATCCACACGATATTGTCGTTAAAGCGCTGATAGCCGTAGGTAATCGCAATCATACCAAGACCGCCGCCGCCGATAGTACCCGCCATCGCGGAATATCCGAGGATAGTGACGAGGGAGATAACCGCGCCCACAAGAAGCGAGGGTTTTGCTTCGGGGATAAGCACCTTGAAGATGATTTTGACGGTAGAAGTACCCATAGCCTGCGCCGCTTCGATAACGCCGCGGTCAACTTCTTTTATGGAGGATTCGACCATTCTTGCGACATACGGGATTGACGCGATAATCAGCGTAACAATCATCGCCTTGTTTCCGAGAGCCGTTCCCACGATAACCTTAGCCGCGGGAAGAACCGCAATCATAAGAATAACGAACGGAATGCTTCGGAAAACGTTCACGAGAAAACCGAGAATTTTGTTGAACCACGGAAGCGGGCAAATGCCTTTTTTGTCCGTGATACTGAGCAGAATACCGAGCGGCAGACCGAAAAGATAAGCGAAAAATGCGGGAATAAACGTCAGATAAATCGTTTCAAAAACGCCGAGCTGTAAAATTCCCTTGTCTATGAGTTGGTTGAGCATTTCCATACTTCACCCCTTAAAGCCTTGTAAACCGGATGTCGTTCGCGTCAAGATAGGCGTAAATCCTTCTCACGCTTTTTTCATCGTCGGGAAGCCCCAGAAGAATTTGTCCGTAAGCTTTTCCCTCAATATCCTTGGTATCCGCATAAAGAATATTTACGGGAACTCCACATTCAAGCACGAGATTTGCGATAACGGGCTTGAACGAATTTTCGCCGTTGAAAACTATTCTCAGCTTCGCGCTGCTCGGAATAACGTCCACGGCTTTTGCTTCGGGAAGAACGAGTTTTTTTGCGATATCGGATTTCGGAACGGCGAAAACATCGCTGACGTTGCCGATTTCCGCGACCGTGCTGTTATCAAGGACGGCAACCCTGTCGCAGATTTTGTCGATAACCTTCATCTCGTGGGTAATTACAACAATCGTAACGCCGAGAGTCTGGTTTATTTTTTTCATAAGCTCAAGGATTGAACTTGTGGTATCGGGGTCGAGAGCGCTTGTCGCCTCGTCGCAGAGGAGATAGCTTGTTTTGGCGGCGATGGCTCTTGCGATTGCGACGCGCTGCTTCTGACCGCCCGAAAGCTGCGATGGATAAGCCTTTGCCTTGTCCGAAAGACCGACAAGTTCGAGGAGTTCCTCGGCTCTTTTTATTGCGTCCGCCTTTTTCACGCCCGCGATTTCAAGCGGATAGCAGATGTTTTTTATAACGTTTCTCTGTGCAAGCAGGTTAAATCCCTGAAAAATCATACCGATATTCTGGCGGGTTTTGAGAAGCTCTTTTTTTGAAAGCTCCCCAAGATTTTGCCCGTCGATTATAACCTCGCCGGACGAGGGCCTTTCGAGGAAGTTTATACATCGGATAAGAGTGCTTTTTCCCGCGCCGGAAAGCCCGATAATACCGAAAATTTCTCCGTTGTTTATGGTAATGCTGATATCCTTGAGGGCGGTTACGCCGTTCGGATAAGTTTTGCTGAGATTTTTTATTTCAATCATATAATCCTCCGCATAAAAAAAGACAAGCACATTGCTGTACCTGTCGGAGTAATCCATTTCGGAGCAATCAAAGCAGGCGAACAGCACGACTATTCGGTTTGCGGCACATCATACGCGTCATACACATCATCATTGTCATACTGAATCGCTCCTTTCGTTTGGTGTAGTTGTATTATATCACACTTCGCCTAGTTTGTCAATAGGAATTAATGCCATTTTACGGCAATTTTTTGTCAACATTTCCCGCCGTTTTTGTGCAATATAACACAAGAAAAGCGCTTCTAGCGAATAAAACGACCGAAAAATCGACGCGGTACTTGTAATAAATGATAATCTATGGTATAATGAACGCAAAGAAAGGGCGATGAAAATGGAAAAGATACGAAAACGCTTTGTTTTTCACGGAAGCGTGCAGGGCGTTGGGTTTCGGTACAAAGCGTGTTACAGCGCGAAAAACCGCGGTGTGAGCGGCTGTGTGAGAAATCTTGCGGACGGTTCGGTTGAAATGGAAGCGGAGGGTTATCCCGCGGATATTGAGGCTGTAGTGCGTGCGCTTGAAGAACATTCCTGGGGAAATGTCGAGAGCGTTGACGAGGAGATTATTCCGCTTGTCGGAGAATATAACTTTGAAATACATTGAAAAACGAGGAGAAAATATGGGATTTGAGATAATTGATTTTCACGCGCACCCTTTTGCCGAGCCTTCGGAGAATATCTGCCGACACAAGGAATACTGCGGTCTGACGTCTGAAAACACGCCGGAATACCTGAAGAAAATGGGAATTTCGCACATCTGCGGTTCTGTTCTTGACAAAAACAGGGAATTTCCGGAGGGCACAACGCTCTGGGAGCGGCTCTCGTACAGCAACAGGACGGCGCTTGCGCTTGCGGAGAAGTACGGCGGGTTTTACACTCCGGGAATACACGTCCACCCACGCTATATCCGCGAATCCTGCGAGGAAATCGAGAAGATGAGTAAGCTCGGCGTGAAGCTAATCGGAGAACTCGTGCCGTATATGGACGATTGGAGCGACTATTCCTGCCGCGAATTTGATGAAATACTCGATGCTGCGCTCGCGTATAATATGATTGTGAGCTTTCACACGATTGACAACGACCAAATTGACGCGATGGTGAAAAAGCACCCGAAAAACGTGTTTGTCGCCGCGCACCCCGGCGAATACGAAAACGCCGTCCGTCATTTTGAGAGAATGAAAATGAGCGAGAATTATTATCTTGACCTGTCGGGAACGGGACTTTTCCGACTTGGCGTTCTCAGGCACGGAATTGACGTCTGCGGCTCGGAGAGATTTTTGTTCGGAACGGATTATCCGGTATGTTCACCGGCGGTAAATCTCGGCGAACTGCTTCTGAACCCGCTCTACTCCGACGCTGAGCGTGAGAATATCTTCTCGAAAAACGCTAAGCGCCTGCTCGGAATTTAACGCTGATTTACTGCAAAATACTGCAAAATACTGCAAAAACCGCCTTTTTCACGCGAAACGAACTGCAAAATACCGAAAAAATCCCGAAATCGGAAGTTTCGGGATTTTTTGTTATTTTCGCTTATTTTTTGATGAACATAAATCGCAGTTTTTGCAGTCCGAACAATTCCCGCCGCAGCTTCTTCCCGACCGTTTGTTACGGATAATTCTGATGACTGCAAAAACAATCGCTGCCGCAAGAATTGCTCCGACAATAATATTCGCTTCGTTTATGAGTATAAAATCAATCATATATGTTTTTAATCAAACGCGCCCGCGGGAAAAATTCAGCCGACAATCCGACGGATACGCTCGTTGAACTGTTTTGCGAACATCGGCGGAATATTGTGCGCGGCTTTTTCCCAGATTTCGGAAGTGCAGTTTTTGTTCATTTCCGAGAGCTTTTTCACACCGTCACGGACAAAATCCTGTTCCTTTGCGCCCGCAAGCGCAAGAACGGGAACTTCAACCTTGTCGAAACCGCTTACCGACTCAAGCGTAATTCCGTTGTCAACGGCGTTTCTGACGGTTTCGGGAGTAACTTTCTGCATCTGCTCGACAAAAGAAATCCGCTGTTCCTTTGTGAACCCGTTCATTCGTGCAATCAAGCCGCAGAGCCACTTTTTCTTGAATGTTGCAAGCTGCTTTTCGTTCGCCGTGACAACTTTATCGAGCGTTTCGCGGTCTTTAATCAGCCAAGGGCTTACGAGAACCGCGCAGGTGAACAGTTCCGGGTGTTCCGCGAGAAGCTTGAAGCCAACCTGCGCGCCAAGCGAAAATCCCACAAGCGCGACTTTTTTTCCGAGCGATGAAATAAACTCCGCAAGCGTCTTAATCTGTTCGTCGGTGTTGAACGTTTTGTCCGTTTCATCGCCATAGCCCATCAGATGCGGCACAATGATGTGATATTCGTCCGCAAGGCAGTATTGCTTTGCGAAAACGTGAACATAATTCGCCGCGTGAAGCATTACAATCGTCTTTTCGTGTTCTTTTCCAAATTCTTCAAAATGCATTGCGTCCTCCTGTAACGTCAGTTTTTGGTATTCTGATTATCCTCTGCCTGTGCCATTGCCGAAATAACCGTTTTCATAACGGAAAGCGCGTCCTTGTCCTTGCCCGCGCTGACGAGCATACGCGGTCTGCCGACAGTTTCGAGTCGCATTTTCTTTCCGACAGCCTTTGTTACCGCGGACAATTTCTGCATATCGAACTTCGACATATAGAATATCAAATCCTCGCCGACCTGCGAAATCTCCGAAACAAAGCAGTCTGCCGCCATATTCCTCAGCCGCGCAACCTCGATAAGCCCAATAACCGAAGCGGGCGGGTCGCCGAAGCGGTCAATCAGCTCGTCTGTGATATCCGAGGCGTCCGCTTCCGTCTTTATACGCGCGATTTTACGGTAACAATCGACTCTCTGCGCCTGATTTGAGATATAATTTTCGGGGATAAACGCGTTAATTCTGATATCGACAAGACATTCTTCCTTGTGAACGTTCTTTTCGCCGCGTTCCTCGCGGACAGCCTCGTCGAGAAGCTGCAAATACATATCATAACCGATATTCGCGAGATGACCGCTCTGCGAAGCGCCGAGAATACTTCCCGCGCCGCGTATTTCGAGGTCGCGGAGAGCGATTCTGAAGCCGCTTCCGAACTGCGTAAATTCGCGTATCGCGTCAAGTCTGCGCTGAGAAATCTCCGAGAGAACCTTTCCCGGCTTAAACGTGAAATAAGCGAAAGCGCGCTTGTTTGTCCTGCCGACGCGACCGCGGAGCTGGTGAAGCTGCGCGAGTCCCATATAATCCGCGTCCTCGATTATCAGCGTGTTCACGTTCGGAACATCGACCCCCGTTTCGATTATCGTTGTGCAGACGAGAACGTCAAGTTCGCCGTCAAGCAGCCTGCGCCACACCTCAAGAAGCTCGTTTTCAGCCATTCTTCCGTGCGCAACGCCGATTTTCGCTTCGGGAAGCAGCGACTGAAGCTTCTCGGCGCAGCCGTAAATGCTCTCAATCCGATTGTGAATATAATAAGCCTGACCGCCGCGGCGAAGCTCCTTTTGGATTGCGCCCGCGATGATACCCCAGTCGTGCTCCATAACATAGCTTGAAATCGGCTGTCTGTCCTGCGGCGGCTCATCGAGAACGCTCATATCGCGTATTCCGCTCATCGCCATATTCAGCGTGCGCGGAATGGGCGTTGCCGAAAGCGACAGAATATCAACGCCGCTGAACATTTCCTTGAACTTTTCCTTGTGTGCAACGCCAAAACGCTGTTCCTCGTCGATAATAACAAGTCCGAGGTCCTTGAAAACAACATCGTTCTGCACAATTCTGTGCGTTCCGATAACAAAATCCATTCTTCCCGAAGCAAGGCTTTTCAGTATTTCCTTTTGCTCCTTAGGCGTTTTATAGCGCGACATCAGCGCAATGTTGACCGGAAATCCCTCCATTCGCGCCGCAGCCGTCTGGTAGTGCTGCCACGCAAGAACGGTTGTCGGAGCGAGAAGCGCGCACTGTTTACCCGACTCAATGCACTTGAACGCGGCTCTGAGAGCGACTTCCGTTTTTCCGAAGCCGACGTCGCCGCACAAAAGGCGTTCCATCGGCTGTTCTTTCTGCATATCCGACTTTATTTCATCGATACAGCGCATCTGCGAGTTGGTTTCGATATAGGGAAAATGCTGCTCGAAATCCTCCTGAAGCTCGTCGTCGTCGGGGAACGCAAAGCCCTTCGATTTCATTCGCTTTGCGTAAAGCTCGATAAGCTCCGCCGCCATTTCCTTAGCGGCAGCCTTGGCTTTCGCCTTTGATTTCTGCCACTGCTCGGAGTTGAGCTTGTTCAGCTTAACGGTCGAAACGTCGCCCGTTCCGATATAACGCGAAACGAGGTCAAGCTGCGTTACGGGAACGTGCAGAACGTCCGCGCCCGCGTATTTTATGCGGATATAATCCTTTGAAACGCCGCCCGCGTCAACTTTATGCACGCCGTCAAAAACGCCTATTCCGTGCGCGTAGTGAACGACGAGGTCGCCTACTGAAATATCTTCAAGCGAGCGGATTTCCTCGCCCACGCTTTTGCGCTTCGCGGATTTTTTGCGTTCGGCGTGAACCGAGGTGTGCGTGAAAATCGCAAGCCCTTGTTCACGGTATTCCGCGCCCGCGGAGAGCGTTCCCGCGCAGACGATTACTTTTCCGCGTATAATATCATCGGGATTTTCGTAATAATCCGCCGAAAAACCGTCCTCTTTGAGGTCGTTTGCGAGATTTTGCGCGCCTTTTTTCGTTCCCGCGAAGATAAAGCAGCAATATTTTTTCTCAAGAAGTCCGCGCATTTCGTCCTCAAGGATTTTGTATTCGCCGCTCCAAGGCGCTGTCTGAACTGCGTCGCCGATATTTATAGAAATTCCGAGTTCAAGACCGCCGCCGCTCAAAAACGACTCAAAATAAACGCGCGTTTTCGCCTTGATAAGCTCCGTCGCTTCGTTTTTTGTGAGCATAAATCGGTCAAGACCCTTGCAGATTTTCGCCTCGTCAAGCAGGATTTTCATATCCTCGGTATGCTGGAGAGCCGCCGCGCGGACGCCCTCGCGAACCGCCGTATTCTCGCACACGAACACCCTTTCCGCGTAATCGAACACGGTCGCTTCGCCGTCGAAACAGAGCGGGAAATAGCGGTCAAGATTGCTCGGAGAACCGCCGTTTCTTATCCTTTCAACGTCGCTTTCAAGCCGTTCGCGCGTTTTTTCGGCAGCCTTTCCGCGAAGCTTTTTCGCAAGCGCTTCGATTTTTTCGCAAAGTATCTCGCCGCTCTCAAACAGCGTTTCGCGCGCGGGCGAAATTTCGATACCGTCGAGCGCTTTGGTTCTGCGCTGCGTTTCGAGGTCAAATTCGCCAAGGCTGTCGATTTCATCGCCGAAAAATTCCATTCGATAAGGCACGGCGCTGTTTGGCGGGAACACGTCAACAATGCCCCCGCGAACCGAAAACTGCCCGCTTCCGTCAATCTGTCCCGCGCGCGAATAGCCCGCCGCAATCAGCTTTTTCACAAGCTCGTTCTTGTCGATTTCATCGCCGCAGGATATCGAAAAAGTATGGTTTTGCAGTTCATCGGGCGGGATTGTGAGCTGAATTGCCGCCGCTGCCGAGCACACAATCGCTTTGCATTGCCCGTTCAAAAGCGCGGAAAGCGTGTTTATCCGCTTATGCTCGTACTCCATTGAAGAAGCCTCGGTATCGGCTAAAATCATCTCTTTTTCGGGGCAGAGCAGCGCCGCGTTTTCACCGAGCAGCATATTGATATCCGCGCAGAGCTTCACGGCGTCGCCCTCGCTTTTCATTACAACAAGCGTTTTCGGAGCGTTTTTATCGCCGAGCAGACCCGCTATGAAATGCGCCTTGTGGATAGCCGAAACGCCCGTTACAAGAGCGGGCAGGGGTTTATTTTCACTTAAATATTTCTCAAGACGTGTAAAATTCTTGTTTTGCCTTGCGGCGTTAATAAAAAAATTCATATTTGCCTCTTTGGTTTAAGAATTAAACCGGTTCATAGCCATATCGGTTTTTCCGTCAACCATAAGCTCAATTGCCGAAACCGCGTTCTCAAAGCACTTTTCAAGCGCTTCGCCGTCCTCTTTTTTGAAGTGGCCGAGAACCCAGTCCGCGAGATTATAGTTGGGGTGTGGTTTTGCGCCGACGCCCATTTTTATACGGGGAAACGCGTCGCTTCCCGAAAGATAAATGATGTTCTTTATCCCGTTATGACCGCCGTCGCTGCCTTTTCTGCGTATTCTCAGGTGACCCGGTTCAAGCGAAATGTCGTCAAACACGATTATACAGCGCTCCGGCGGGATTTTGTAGAAGCTCATCGCTTCCGTAACCGCTTCGCCGCTTTTGTTCATAAAAGTGGTCGGTTTCATTATTAGGCAGCGCTTTCCCGAAATCATCGCGTCGCCCGTCAGCGACTTGAATTTCAGCTTCTTGCAGCTTACGTTATACTTCCCGCAAAGCTCGTCGATAGTCATAAATCCGATGTTGTGGCGCGTATTTTCGTACTCTGCGCCGGGATTTCCAAGCCCGCAGATTATATATTCCACTGCTCCCGACGGAGCGTTTTTCTCGCTTTCAAGCTTTTTGAACACATCAAAAACAGACATTTTTTCACCTTTTTTCATTAACGACAAATTCCGCTCGCAGGCTAATGCGGGCGGACTGATATTCACAATATATATTATACCATATTTAATGCTTCTTGTCAAGCAAAATTCCCCCGAAAAACGGCTTTTCGGGGGAATATCAGCGTGACAATTCATCTTTTTTCGCCCGAGGTCTGCGTTTTAAAGCCGTTTTTCTCGGCAATGGGCGAAGAAAAAATATGTAGTTTTGGATTAAACGATATCGTTTGCGTCAAACGGGTCGCCGCACTCGGGGCAGAACTTTGGCGGATTTGCGGGGTCGGCGGGTTCCCAGCCGCACTTGTCGCACTTGTAGAGCGGAACTCCCGCGGGCTTCGGCTTGCCGCAGTTCATACAGAACTTGCCCTTATTCTGCGTTCCGCACGAGCAAGTCCAGCAATTCTCCGCAGCGGGCTTCTTTTCACCGCACGACATACAGAAGTTGCCCGTATTCTTCGCGCCGCACTTGCAAGTCCACTCGTTTGCGTTTGCCTGCTGAGGCTGCGCCTGCTGCTGAGCCTGCTGAGCCTGCTGCTGCGCCGCCATATTGTAGAGATTGTTTGCGTTCAGACCGCCGCTCTGCTGAGCCATATTCATACCCATAAAGCCCATCATAGCGCCGCCGGAGTTGCCTGCGGCAATCTTCATCGCGTCGCCCTGAGCCATCGAGAGATTTGCGGCAGCCATTCCGGGGTCGCGCATAACTGCGGTTCTCTGGAGCTGCTTTATCATCTCCTGGTCCTCGGGAGGAAGCGTCGGCGCGTTCATATTGAACGAGCTGATGGTCATTCCGCGCATATCGCCCCACTTCTGCGAAAGCTGCTCGTTAAGCGCGTCGCAGATTTCCATTGTGTGAGAGGGGAGCGCGCTCGGTCTTACGCCGATATCCGACAGCTTTCCGAGAGCGGGCTGAAGCGCGTTCAGAATTTCGCTCTTGAGCATACTGTCGATATTTTCCTTGGTGAACGTATCCTTGAAGTTCGCGCAGACGTTTGTGTAGAACAGAATGGGGTTTGTTATTCTGTACGAATACTCGCCGTTGCAGCGAAGCGAAACGTCAACGTCAAGTCCGATTTTTGAGTCAACAACGCGGAAAGGAATGGGCGTGGAAGTGCCATAGCGGTTGCCCATAATCTCCTTTGTGTTTATGAAGTAAATTCTCTGGTCAACGGGCGCAGAGCCGCCGAATGTAAAGCGCTTTCCGATTTCCTTGAACGTCTTTTTGATGGAATCGCCGAGATTTCCGTAGAAAATCGAAGGCTCGCTCGACTGGTCGTAAACAAATTCGCCTGCTTCCGCGCAGATTTCCGCAACCTTGCCGCTGTCGACGATAAGCGCGCACTGACCCTCGTTTACGTTGATAATCGAACCGTTTGAAATAACGTTATCCGAGCCTTTTGTGTTTGAGCTTCTCTTGTCAGCCTTCTTAAATCCGCGCGTTGCGAGCGTG
Source organism: Oscillospiraceae bacterium (assembly GCA_003516865.1). Taxonomy (GTDB): domain Bacteria; phylum Bacillota; class Clostridia; order Oscillospirales; family Ruminococcaceae; genus CAG-115. The sequence continues at coordinate 11,589 of DPBR01000045.1, read as the reverse complement.
TCGGAATCCAAAGCGTCGCAGTAAAAATAATCTCTCCAGGAATCAGCGAGAACGCCCGAAAGAGCGCCGACGCCTGCTTTTAATAAACCCATAATAATACTCCTTTCCAAAATGAAATCCTCTTAATTTTAATTATACAACATTTTTTTTCAAAAGTCAATAGGAAGTTATAAAAGCGGCGAAAAAAGGCGGGTCTGCGCTGTCGGCAGTCCGCGGTTTTTCGTCGCTTTGAAATATCAAAGTTTTTCGATTTTATAGTAGTAGCCGTACATCTTCTGAACGGAGTTTTCGAGGAAATAATAGTGCTTTATGTAGGGGACGAGAAGTCCCAGAAACAATATCGTAAGCACTGCCGCGCCCCAGCCGCCCACGATTAGCGTAAGCGCAAGCGCAATCAGGAAAAACACCCCGAAAGACATTGTTACAATCAGATGGACGAGCCTTTCGTGCTGATAAAACGCAATCCTTTGAAGCAGCTCGCCGCGCATTTTCAAAAGCTCTTCATCTTCGTGTTCAACCGAAAAAAACTGCTCCAGAAGCGCAAGATATGCCTTGATTTGTTTAGTCATCGAAGTCCTCCAAAGCGGCGTTTGCCGACTCCCATTCCTCCATCGCCGCTTCCTGACGCTGACGGATTTTTTCAAGCTCCTCGGACATTTCAAGCGCTTTTTGATAGTCGGAAATCTCGCTCATCGCCGCATTCAGCTCGTTTATTTTCCCGTCAAGCTCCTCAATCTCGCTTTCAAGCCTCGACACGCGCGTCGTAAGCTTTCTGCGCTCGGATTCGCGCTCTTTTTTCTGCTTGTAATCGAGAGCGTTCTCCGATTTTTTCGGCTTCTTTTCCGTCAAAACGGGAGTATTCTGCGCGGTTCTTTCAAGGTAATAGTCGTAATTTCCGAGGAAATTTTCCGCGCCGTTTCGGTTCAGCTTGTACACACGGTCTGCAAGTTTGTTTATCAGATAGCGGTCGTGGCTTATCACAAAAAGCGTTCCGTCATAGTTCAGAAGCGCATTTTCAAGAGCCTCGCAGGACGAAATATCGAGGTGGTTTGTCGGCTCGTCGAGAAGCAGGAAATTCGCCCCCGAAAGCATCAGCTTCAAAAGCGCCACTCTCGCGCGCTCTCCGCCCGAAAGCTCGGAAATCTTCTTGAAAACGTCGTCGCCCTTAAACAAAAACGACGCTAAAGCTGTTCGTACAGCCGTTTCGGTCATCTTCGGGTATTCGTCGTGAATTTCGGAAAAAGCGGTCTTTTCTTCGTGCAGACCGCGCTGCGACTGGTCGAAATAGCCCGTCTGCACGCGCGAACCGAACGAAAATTCGCCGCCGTCCGCGTGATATTCGCCCGTGAGAATACGGAAAAGCGAGGTTTTTCCGCAGCCGTTTCCGCCGATAAGGAAAACGCGCTCGCCCTTTTTTATCTCAATATTTACGCCCGAAAACAGCGTTTTTTCATCGAACGAAAGCGAGAGATTTCTCGCCGTAAGCACGTCGTTTCCGCAGCCGTCCGCGCTTTTGAACGCGAATTTTATCGCGTCCGGCGCTTCCTCCGGCTTTTCAAGCGTCTTTGCGATTCGGTCAATCTGCTTTTGCTTAGAGGCGATTGTAACGTAGTTGTGCGCCTGATTCCAGCGCTTCTGCTGCTCGATTATCCCCTCGACGCGCCCGATTTCCTTCATCGCCGCGTCGTATTCCTTCCGAATACGCTCAAGTCGCTCCGCTTTCAGCTCCAGAAAACGCGAGTAGTTGCCCTTGTAGTCGATGATATGACCGTTTTCAAGCTCGATTGTGCGCTCGGTCGTTTTGTCGAGAAAATAGCGGTCGTGCGAAATTACGAGATAAGCTCCGCGGTAATCGCCGAGAAACTTCTCCAGCCACTCCACGGATTCGATATCGAGATGGTTTGTCGGTTCGTCGAGCAAAAGCAAGTCCGCGCCCGACAAAAGCAGCTTTGCAAGCTGTAATTTTGAGCGCTGACCGCCGCTTAAAACATCGGTTTTCAGTGAAAAATCGCTCTCCGAAAAACCCAGACCGCAAAGCGCCGCGGCAGTCCTGCTTTTATAGGTAAGACCGCCCTCGCGCTCAAATTGCTCGGTAAGCCGCGTCTGGCGCTCGATTATCTCAATCGAGTGGTCGCCAAAATCGATTTTATCGTGAATTTCCTCAAGCTCAAGCTCCATATCCTCAAGCTGTGAAAAAACCGACAAAGCCTCGCCGTAAAGCGTTTTTTCGGAGTCTTTGCAGGCAAACTGCTCCATAAAGCCTATTTTTATTCCGCCGGCAATGTGGATATCACCGCTGTCGGAAGTCAATTCGCCCTTAATCAGCCGCATAAGCGTTGTTTTTCCGCTTCCGTTTACTCCGACAAAGCCGATTTTGTCCTTGTCATAAATCTCGAATGTTGCGTCCGAGAACAGCGTTCTGTCCGCAAAGGACATTGAAACGCCGCTTAAACTCATTAACAGCATATTTTATCACAGTGCGGGCGAAGCGTTTTCAAGTTTTTCGGGCTTGTATTTCGAGTCAACGAGATAAGAATTTGCTTCAACGGTGAGATTTGAAGCGAACTCGTCGAGGAAGCTTTCGTAATCCGTGCCTTTGATGTTTATGAGAATTGAATTGCGGCTGGATTCGAGCCACTTTTCTCTCGCGGTAATGTCAACTCTCGCGATAACGTAAACGCAGTCGTCCGTTTTGAGGAGCGCAGCCTTGCCGTCGTCCTTTGCGCTGAAAACGAACTCCGAAACGGCTTCATCGAGAGAATTACTGTTCTTGTTATAATAGGAGATGATTTCGTCCTCGCTTTCCGCCTTGTCAACGGTAAGCTTCGCAATTTCCTCGGCAACGTATTCTTCCTTTGTCTTGCCCTCAACGGGGTTTTTGTCGTAATAATCCTCAATCTGCTCTCTTGACTTGTCCTGCTCGGCTTTGAGGTCGAAGTCGTACTTCACGTCAACGAAGCTTTCGCCGCCCGAAAGTCTGTCCGCGTACTTCTGCGCCTGCTCGTCAACCGCTTTTTTATCGCTGTCGGAGGTGAGAGCGTTTCCGTCCGCGTCCTTATAGTCAAGCTTAAGCAGCTCAACCGCCGCGTAATTTTCCTTTACATAAGCGAGGAACTCCTCCTCGGAAACGGGCGTTTCGCCGTCTTTATCATAGAGCTTTGTAAAAAGCTTGTCTTTGAGCGCGCTTACGGTGTTGATAAGCGTGTAGGATTCTCTGCCTATACCGTTTGATTCGTAATATTTTCCCGCGGTATCGAAGCCGTAAAAATACTGAATATAATAATTCGTATCGTCCCATACGCTTGCAACCTTCTTTGAAACGTCGTCATTTTCAACCCGGTCGAGAGAAATGCCCTTCTGCTCGCACAATCTCTGAACTGCGACATACTGCTTTACAAGACGGAGAGTTTCGTCCTTAACCCACTGAGAGGTTGATTTTCCGTCAATACTTGTCGAAAAATACTTTACCGTGCTTGACGAACTTGAAGAACTCGATGAACTCGACGAACTTTCATCGGAAGAGGTATCTCCCGTGATATCGTCCGCAATATCGTTAAGCTCGTTTTCGCGCTCGGAGTTAATTTTGCTCTGCGCGGCGGAATAAGCCGACTGCTGATAGTAAAGATAAACGCCGTTGTTGATTTCCATTCCATCGACGGTCATTATTTTTCCGTTATCCATACAGCCGCACATTGAGATTGCGACCGCCGCGGCTGTTATCGCCGCGAAAAATTTGCTGTGCTTCATTATTTTTCCTCCTATAAGTTGAACTTGTGTTATGTTTTATTCCGCAGCCTCCGGCGTTTCCTTGACGGACATAAGCTTGTTTTTGCCGTTTTCGCGCCAGATGGTGTAAATCATGGTTTTTTCGGGAACCGATTCAATTCCGATATTCTGAGAAACCACGCTGATAGACGGTGGGAAATAGTTCACCGTAAGCGTGTAAATGCCGCCGTTCTGCTCCATTTTGACAATTCCGGGCGCGTAGCTCAGATAGCGCATATTGTAGGTGCAGGTGTAAGTGTGGCTCTGTTCGCTGTAAATGAAGCGCGTATCCGCGGTACCCGTGGATTGATGAATAATCTCCGCTTCCGAGCCGAAAAGCTCCTTGCAGGACGCGCTCACGTCATATTCCGGTATCAAAAGCTCGCCGTCGGGCGTTTTCTTGTACTCGGAAATGTCCTTGTTAAGCAGGATATTCCAGACGGAACAGCCCACCTTTGCGGAATGGGCAATCTCGCTTTCGTTTGAAAAAGGCGCGACGTCGTTTGCAACGACGGGCAGGATAAATCCCGTAAACTCCTCTTTCAGCGAGGTGTTGTCCATAAGGCTTCCTATCCCGTTTACCACAAATCTCACCGACGACACCATTCCGATTATCGCCATTATCACGATAAAAATGGCAAATCCGAAGAAAAACCTGTGCTTTACGGGGTTTTCCGCGACAACGGTATCATCGGTTTCCTCGGAGCCGAGGTCCGCGATGTCGTTTTCAATATCGGTCTGCGAATCAAGCTCGCCGAAAAGCTCGTCAAGCACGTTTTCGCTTGTTCTTTTTTTTGTATCGCGCCTGTAAATCAAAATCTCTTCCGGAGTTTTAAGCTCCTCGGAAACCTCTTCCGCGCTGTTTTTTCTGTTCTTTTTTTTAGACATAAATCAACCTCTGATTTGCCCATCTCCGTTAATCAGATATTTATAGGAGGTGAGCTCTTTCAGTCCCATCGGACCTCTTGCGTGAAGTTTTTGTGTGGATATACCGATTTCAGCGCCCAGCCCGAACTCGAATCCATCGGTAAATCTTGTTGAAGCATTGACGTAAACTGCCGCCGCGTCAACGTATTTCTGGAATTTCTCGGCGTTTGCAAGCAAACTCGTTACAATACATTCGCTGTGTCCCGTGCCGAATTTGTTGATGTGTTCAATCGCCTCGTCAACGCTTTTCACGACCTTTGACGCGAGCTTCATCGCGAGAAATTCCGTTGCGTAATCCGCGTCGTCCGCGATTTTTGACACATTGATATTCTCGGCGGTTTTTTTATCGCCAACAATCTCGACTTTGCCGTTCCAGCGCTCGTCAAGCGCCCTGAAGAACGCTTTCGCGATGTTTTCGTGAACGAGAACGTTCTCGATTGAATTGCACACGGAAACGCGCTGAGTTTTCGCGTTATCCACGATATTCACCGCCATTTCAATATCAGCGCTTTCGTCAACGTAAACGTGGCAGTTGCCCTCGCCCGTCTGAATAACGGGGATTGTCGCGTTTTCGATTACCGCGTGAATAAGCCGCCCGCTTCCGCGCGGAATGAGCAGGTCGATGTACTTGTCGAGCCGCATCATAGTGTTTGCGGTTTCGTGGGAAGTATCCTCGACAAGCTGAATACAGTTCTCGTCGCAGCCCGCCTCCGCGACCGCTTTTTTCATAATATTTACAAGCGCCTTGTTTGAATTTATCGCGTCCGAACCGCCGCGCAGAATAACCGCGCTTCCTGCCTTGAAGCAAAGCGCCGCCGCGTCAACGGTAACATTCGGTCTGCTCTCGAAAATAATTCCGATAACGCCGATAGGAACGCGCTTTTTCACAATCTTCAGCCCGTTTGCAAGCTCGCCGCCGCCGATAATTTCGCCTATCGGGTCGTCCAGCGAAATCAGCTTGTCAACGCCCTCAGCCATCGCTTCAACGCGCTTTTCGTTAATCTCAAGCCGGTCAATCATAGCTTCCGCCATTCCGTTTTTGCGCGCGTTTTCAAGGTCGGTTTTATTCGCCTCGATAAGTTCGCCTTTGTTTTGGCGAAGCGCTTCGGAGATTTTGGCGAGAGCCTTGTTTTTCGCGGAAGAACCGAGATTTCCCAGCGCGGGAGCGGCTTTTTTCGCGTTTTTGCCAAGTTCCTCAATATAAGTCATAGCGTTACCTCGTATAATTACTGCTTTTTAAAGTATGTACATTTCGCGTTATCGCTCTCGAACAGGTCGTAGAGTATCTTAGGGTCGCGGTTTCCAACGATAACCGCGTCGATTCCCGCTTCCGTCGCAATCTGCGCGGCTTCAATCTTCGTGAGCATACCTCCCGAACCGAGCGCGCCGCCCGAACCCTGCGCGAGCGAAATTACCTCGGGCGTGATTTTATCCACTTCGGGAATGAGCTTTGACTCCGGAAGCGACGGGTCGCCGTCGTAAAGTCCGTCAACGTCCGTCATCATAATCAGGAAATCCGCTTTGCAGAGCGTTGCGACAATAGCTGAAAGCGTGTCGTTTTCATCGAAATCAAGCTGCTTTATCGACACAACGTCGTTCGCGTTTATAATCGGAACAACGTTCAGCTCGAACAGCTTGTTGAACGTGTTTATAACGTTTGTGCGGCGCGTTTCGTTGCTGATAACGTCGCGCGTCAGTAAAAGCTGAGCAACCTTATGATTGTACTGCTCGAAGCATTCTGAGTAGAACTTCATCAGTTCGCTCTGTCCGATAGCCGCGCAAGCCTGTTTTGAAGGGGTATCCTGCGGCTTTTTGAGAAAACCGCCCTTTGCCGCGCCCACGCACTGCGCGCCGCTCGTAACAAAGACGATTTCCTTTCCCGAATTTTTCAGGTCGGCAAGCACCTCGACCAAGGCGCGGCTTTTTCTTATGTTAAGACTGCCTGTTTCCGGGTAAGCGAGCGAACTGCTTCCGATTTTTACCACAATCCTTTTTTTGTCGTTAAAGCAAGGCATAATCAAACCTCTTTCATTTCCGCCGCAATGTCAAAAAAACACGGCTTTTCATTTTTAATACACCATTTTATTATAACAAATTTCACATTAAATTTCAACACCTTACATTAAATTATCATCTATTTTTTATCAAGACGACAGTTTTTGAAAAAATTTTCGCGCTATTTTATGAAAAATAGATAAAAACCCACTTGAATATTATTTATTAGTGTGATATAATTAGTATAACAAAACTATTAGTGGGAGCGTTAAAATGGATAATTTCAGCGAGCAGCTTGTTGTAAAAACGCGTACAGCAAGCGACACGGCGAAAGCTTTGGGCATTATTGCGGCTATGGCGGTTGTCGCGGCGGCGTGCGTTTTTTTTGTAATTCAGCAGGGGCTGACGATACTTCTTGTCGTTGCGGTGGGCGTTGTTATCGGCGGCGTATGGCTGCTCAGGGGTATCGGCGTCGAGTATGAATATATCGTCACAAACAAAGAGCTTGATATTGATAAAATTGTCGGCAAGAGAAAGCGTACCAGAATGATAACCGTGGATTTGTCGCAGGCGATTGACTTCTATGGCTATTCCGAAAAGGACGGAGAGTACGATACAACGGTTTATGCTACAAACGGTCTTGAAACGGACGCATACTGCCTTATTGTACAACATTCCGATTACGGCAAGGTAAACATTATATTTAATCCGAATGAATGTACAAAGGAGGCAATTTCACGGGAGTTTCCGAATACTCTGCGCGTGAGAGTGAAAAAAGATGCCAAGTAAAGTTTTTATACGAACGGGAATCGCGATTATCGAGCTGAAAAGGATTAAGAAAAGCTGTCATAACAAGCGTTTTTTGTCGAGCTACTTTTCCGCTGATGAGATAAGATTTTTTGTTGCGCATAAGCTGTCGCCGGCGCTTATCGCGGAGAATTACTGCGTGAAAATTGCGATTGCAAAGGCGATTGGAATGGGATTTCGCGTGTTTCGCGCGCAGGATATCACGGTTTTGCGCGACAGGCTCGGAACGCCGTTTATCATAACGGAAGGGCGCGCGAAGATGATTGAGCAGCGCGATGGGTGTGTGTTCAACGTTTCGGTTGACCACACTAAGCATTACGCCATCGCGAGCGTTATCATCAATAAATAAACGAATAAAAAGAGAGCTATGCCGAAAGACATAGCTCAAACTGTTGATAAAGGCACATCTGCGTTAGTCAGTGTGTCATCGCATTGATAGCGGCATTCGTGCCGCTTTTGGGCGATGACACTCGCAACATCCTGTTGCCTTTGCGGCAGGCACAAACACGATGTTTGTGGGTTGCCCACAGGGGGCGGCAAGGACGCCGCCCATAAAAGGGCAACCCTGCAAAGCCTAGCCAAATCGGCGCTTCCTAGTATCTGTACCTTTCTCGGCAGTCCGGGGAATTTATTTTTTCGACAGAAAGAGCAAAGACATAGCTTTATTTTTGAAAGGAGAGGGCGTTGTGAAGCGGCTTGTAATCAGTATGGCGGCGCACGTTGACGCGGGTAAGACAACGCTTTCCGAAGCGCTTTTATTTCACGCGGGGGAAATTCGCCGCCGCGGACGCGTTGACAACGGCGACACGTTTCTTGACAATAACCCGCAGGAGCGCTCCCGCGGGATTACGATTTTCTCAAAGCAGGCGATTATGCGGTATAACGGCGCAGAATACACGCTTCTTGACACTCCGGGACACGTTGATTTTGCCGCCGACGCCGAGAGGGCGTTTTCGGTTTCGGATTGCGCGGTGCTTGTCATAAGCGGAACGGACGGCGTTCAGAGCCACACGAAAACGCTCTGGAAGCTGCTTTCGAGGGCAGCGCTGCCCGTGTTTGTCTTTGTCAACAAGATGGATATTTCGCACAAGAGCAAGGCTGATATTATCGCGGAACTGCGGCTTATGGACAAGCGTTTTGCCGATTTTTCCGAGAATATCGGCGAAACCTCCGCCGAGTTTGACGAGGAGTGTATGAACGCGCTTCTCGAAGCGGGCGAAGTGACCTCGGAGCGCATTGCAAAAGCGATTTCCGCGCGCAGAATTTTTCCCGTTATGTTCGGTTCGGCGCTCAGAAACGAGGGAATTGCTGAATTTCTTGAAATAATCGACCGATTTTCGCTACCGAAGAACCGCTTTGAGGGCTTTGCGGCGCAGGTTTTCAAGATAACCGAGGAAGGCGGCGCGCGGCTCACTCACCTGAAAATCAACGGCGGCGAGCTTAGGGTTCGCGAAATGCTCGGCGATGAGAAAATCACGCAAATCCGCTTGTACAGCGGCGCGAAGTTCGTTACCGCCGACAGCGTTCAGGCGGGGCAGCTCTGCGCGGTTACGGGTCCGATAAAGACGTTCGCGGGGGAGTGTTTCGGGGAGCAGGAGCGCGCCGTTAAGCCGATTATCGAGCCTGCGCTGAGTTACAGAGTAATTTTGCCGGAGGGCGCGGATGAGGTGAAAACGCTCGCGCTGCTCAAAAAAATCGAGGAAGAGGACCCGCAAATCCGCTTCACTTGGTCTGAACGGCTTCGTGAAATTCACGTTGGGATTATGGGTGAAATTCAGCTTGAAGTGCTGAAAAACCTCATTGCAGAGCGATTTTCGCTTAACGTTGAGTTCGGCGAGGGTCAGATTTCATACAGGGAAACAATTCTGGAGCCTGTCGAGGGCGTCGGGCATTTCGAGCCGCTTCGGCATTACGCCGAGGTTCACCTGCTTATCGAGCCGCTGGAGCGGGGAAGCGGGGTTGTTTTCGCGCGGGACTGCCGCAATCTTGACGAGAACTGGCAGCGGCTTATTATGTCAAATCTGCGCGCGAAAAGGCATCTCGGCGTACTGACGGGTTCGCCGATAACGGACGTGAAAATCACGCTTAAATCGGGAAAAGCGCACCTCAAACACACCGAGGGCGGCGATTTCCGCGAGGCGGCTTGGAGAGCGGTTCGGCAGGGACTTGCTTCGGCAAAATCGCGGCTTCTTGAGCCGTTTTACGAATTCACGCTTGAAATACCCGCAGAATGCGTTGGGCGCGCAATGACGGATTTGCAGCAGATGGGCGCGGAATTTTCTGTTCCCACGGGCGAGGAAATACGAAAAATCGAGGGGATTTGCCCCGTTTCCGAAATGCGCGGTTATCAGAAAGACGTGGTTGCCTACACGCACGGTCACGGCAGCATTTCCTGCAATTTCAAGGGCTATTTTCCCTGTCACAACGAGGATGAGGTTGTGAACAAAATCGGCTATAATTTTGAAGCGGACGTTGATAATCCCGCAGACAGCGTTTTCTGTTCACATGGAGCGGGTCATCTCGTCAAATGGAATGATGTACCCTCGAAAATGCACCTTACAAGTATTCTTGAAAAGCCGAGAAGTAGTTTTGACGACGAGATTACCTCGTTCAGAAAACAGGCTGCGACAGACAAGGAGCTTATGGAGATTTTCGAGCGGACTTACGGTAAAATCAAGCGTCCCGAACGTTCGGCGATGCGCCGCGACAATCAGACCGAGCAGAATTATCGCGCTGCTAAGCCGAAAATCGGCGAGGAATACCTGCTCGTTGACGGGTACAATATAATTTTCTCGTGGGACGAGCTTTCCGCTTTGGCGCGGGAAAATCTTGATTCTGCGCGCGCTAAGTTAATCAACATTTTGTGTAATTATCAGGCTTTTCGGCGCTGTCACCTCATTCTCGTTTTTGACGCATACAAGGTGAAGAGCGACAGGGAAGTTGAGGATTTCGGGAATATCACGGTTGTGTACACGCGCGAAGCCGAAACCGCCGATAT
>DPBR01000045.1:0-873 GCA_003516865.1 Oscillospiraceae bacterium | reverse complement strand
GAAAAAACCGCGCATAAGCTCAGCCCCGAAAACCGCGTTCGCGTCGCCACTTCCGACGGCACGGAGCAGCTTATTATCCTCGGAAGCGGTGCTTCAAGGATATCGGCAGAGGTTTTTCGGCTGGAAGTGAAGGAAGTTGAAAATGCGATTAGGAGCGTTCTGGAGTCGCTTGGAAAAGGGTCGTGATTGAATGAAAATTGAGCCTGTTGCACACATTGAGAATGATTTCAGGGAAAAATTCGGCGTTCCGCGTCAGAGCGGACTTTCGGAGCTGCCGTCAAGAGTTGTCTTTGAGCCGAAATTTCGCGATAGAAACGCGCTTCGCGGGCTTGAGGATTTCACGCATATCTGGCTTATCTGGGGATTTTCGGAGTTCGGCGGCGGCTTTTCTCCGACAGTCAGACCGCCGAGGCTTGGCGGGAACGCGCGCAAAGGCGTTTTTGCAACGCGCTCCCCGAACCGCCCAAACCCGCTCGGAATAAGCGTTGTGCGGCTTGAACGGATATGCGGCGACGGTTCGCTTGTCGTTCTGGGAGCGGATTTGATGAACGGTACGCCGATTTTCGACATCAAGCCGTATATCCCATATGCCGACAGCGTTCCCGAAGCGTCGAACGGCTGGGCGCTGAGCGAAAAAAAGCCTGTTCTCAGGGTGGATTTTCCCGATGAGCTTCTTGCGAAAATTCCCGAAAACAAGCGCGCGGGGCTTGTTGAAATTCTTGGTCAGGACCCGCGCCCGCAGTATCAGAACGCCTCCGAGCGCGTTTACACGATGGCTTTCGGCGAGTTTCAGGTGAGCTTTCGCGTTGACGGAGAAACGCTCTGTGTGATTTCCGTTGAATAAGGTAACATAAGGTCACCTCTAAAAACCTC
>DPBR01000034.1 GCA_003516865.1 Oscillospiraceae bacterium | reverse complement strand
TAATCAGATGGCTTCCGCTGAATTTGAAATCGACGACCCCGATTTCTACCGCATAGAGGGCGTTAACGAAACAAATAACTTCAATATGTTCACGGAAAGCAGCTCCCTCAAAAGCTTTACAAGCATTATTCCCGGCTCGACCTTCGACCTGTACAAGGCGCTCGGAATATCGCGCTCGGTAAATTCTGCGCCGGATTACTCGTATTATGCGTTCCGCGCGCTCACAAGAGTGAAATACCTGATGATTCCGAAAGATATGAACGCCACAAAGCGCTCGGACGCGCTCGACGACCTCGAAATTTATCAATATTTCGATACTCAGGGCGAATACGACCTCTACAAAACCGATTACGCGCTCCCGATGGGATTTGCCTATAACACATATTTCTCGCTGGAGTCCGTCAAGGGCGCGAATTACGCGGACAAGCTTATGGTGCGCTCGGTTTTCCTCACGGACGAACAGATTGATAAATACGGCGATATCCTCGAAAAGGACAGAACCGATTTCGTTTACTCGAAAAGTCAGTTTTTGCTTGACGCAAAGAACAAAATCAAAAACGGCGTAATTCAGTTCAGCGTGACAAAAGAGGGCTTCACCGCAAAAACGCGCTATCAGAGCGAAAAACTCGTCTGCTTCAGCGTTCCGTACTGCGAGGGCTGGAGCGCGGAAATAAACGGCGAACCCGCAGAGGTTGACAAAATAAACGGCGGACTTTGCGGAATACGCGTTCCCGAAGGTCTTTGCGAAATCACGTTTAAGTACAGAACTCCCGGACTTACCCTCGGTATATTCTGCACCATCGCTGGAATAGTGTTCCTTGCGCTTTATATCGTGATTTTCAGGGTTATCAGACGCGAAAAGCCTCTGCCCTGCGCTCATCTTTACGCGGTTGAACGTATAGACGGCGTAAAGGCGCACAAATCTTATGTCGATGAGATTTCACATCGGTACTCCGACGATGAAAGCACCGAAGAATAACGAGGTTTATATGAAACTTGAAGAAAAAACTGTTGAAAGCGAACTTAAATACGACGGCAAAATCGTGAAGCTTTTTGTCGATAAGGCGGAGGTTGAAAACGGCGATATCGTGAAGCGCGAGGTTATCAAACACCCCGGCGGAGTTTGCGTTGTGCCGCTTGACGAGGACGAAAACGTGATTTTTGTAAGACAGTTCCGATATCCGCACAAACGCGTTTTCCTCGAAATTCCCGCAGGAAAGCTAGAATACGGCGAAAATCACCGCGAATGCGGACTGCGCGAGCTTAAAGAGGAAACGGGCTGCGTGTGCGACAGCTTTGAATACCTCGGAAACCTCGTTCCCACGCCCGCTTACGATACCGAAATTATCCATATGTATCTTGCGCGCCGGCTTCACGCGGGCGAACAAAATCTTGACAAGGACGAGTTCCTCGAAACAGAAAAAATACCGCTAAAAAAAGCGGCGGAAATGATAATGAAAAATGAAATCGCCGACGCGAAAACTCAGGTCGCGATTTTAAAGACAATGTTTTTGCTGGGTTACTGCATATAATTGTGATAAGCGCTGAGAATTTTCTGCTCCAGCTCGTCGCGGATTTCCGAGGATATCGGGTGAATTATGTCGCGGAAAACTCCGCTCTCCTCGCGGCGCGACGGCATCGCAACAAACATTCTGTCGTCGCCCTGAACAAGCTTTATGTCGTGAATTGCAATCGCGTTGTCAATCGTTATCGACACAACCGCGCGAAGCCTGCCCTCGTGCATAGTTTTTCTGATTTTAACGTCGCTAATCTCCATAGTTACCTCCGAAAATGTTTTGTCTGTAATTATTGTGGGATAACCGCGGCAAAATATACATAAATTAGTAATATTAATTACGCAAGGAGCTGTTATCTTGGAAAATTTTCTAAAGGGTAAAAAGCATATCCATTTTATAGGCATAGGCGGAAGCGGAATGTACCCGCTCGCGCAAATTCTCCACACAAAGGGCTTTTATCTCACCGGTTCTGACAACAACGAAACCGCAACACTTGCGGCTGTACGCGCAATGGGAATACCCGTTTTTCTCGGACAGGCGGCGGAAAATATCGAGGGCGCGGACTGTATTGTCTATTCCGCGGCGATTATGGAGGATAATCCCGAACTTATCGCGGCGAAAAAAGCGCGTGAAAACGGCGTTTACGTTGCCGAAAGAAGCGAACTTCTCGGGCTTGTGACGGAGCAGTTCAGCAAGGCTTTCTGCGTTTCGGGAACTCACGGCAAAACCACCACGACCTCAATGCTCACAATGATTATGCTCGAAGCGGGAGTTGACCCGTCGGCGGTTATCGGCGGCAAGCTAAAGGCTATCGGCGGAAGCGGACGCGCGGGAAAATCCGAGTATATGGTATGCGAGGCGTGCGAATTCAAGGACACGTTCCTGCACCTCTTCCCGAATATCTCGATTATTCTCAACATCGACCGCGACCATATGGATTATTTCAAGACAATGGAGCGGCTCAAGGAGAGCTTTGAGAAATTCTGCGCGCTCACGACCGATATTATCGTTGCGAACGGAAGCGACCCGAATACGCTCGAAGTCGTGAAAAACAGCGGCGCAAAGGCAAAAATCGTCACTTTCGGAAAGAGCGCGGACTGCTGCTTCTATCCCGAAAATATCAGGCAGATTTCGGATTTCTCGTGGAAATTTACTCTCGTAAACGAAAAAAAAGCGCTCGGTGAAATCGAAGTAAACGTTCCCGGCGAGCACAACGTTTACAATGCCGTGGCGGCTTGCGCGGCGGCTTATTCGGCGGGCATACCGATTGAGGCGATACAGCGCGGAATGGCGAAATTCACGGGCGCTATGAGGCGGTTTGAACGGCTTGCGGAGATTGACGGCGTGACGTTTGTCGACGATTACGGTCATCACCCCGCCGAAATCGCCGCAACGCTGAAAACCGCGAAAGCAATGAGCTTCAAGCGCGTCTGGGTCGTTCACCAGCCGTTCACATATTCGCGCACGGCAATGCTTCTGAACGAATTTGCCGAGGCGCTTTCGATAGCCGACAGGGTTGTGCTGACCGAAATTATGGGCAGCCGCGAGAAAAATACCTTCAATATCTACGCGAAAGACCTCGCCGAGAAAATCGACGGGTGCGTGTGGTTTCCGACGTTCGAGGAAGTCGCGAAATATGTCGTTGACAACGTGAAAAGCGGCGACCTTGTGATAACGACAGGCTGCGGCGACGTTTATAAAGTCGCGGATATGATGATTGAGATGATGAAAAAATGACTGATATACGAGAATATTTTTCCTTAAAGCAAAACGAAATAAAAGAAACGCTCGCGGAACTTGTAAAAATTCCGAGCGTTCTCGGCGAGCCTTCCGAGGACGCGCCTTTCGGTGAAGAACCAAAGCGCGTTCTTGAAAAAATGATTCATATATGCGAAGAAAGCGGCTTTAAAGTAGGCTGCTATGACAACGCAATCGGCTTCGCGCAGCTTGGAGAAACGGCTGAACTTGGCATTTTATGCCACCTCGATGTTGTTCCCGCGAACGGAAAGGGCTGGAAAACCGACCCGTTTACGCTCACGGAAAAAGACGGCGTTCTGTTCGGGCGCGGAGCGATTGACGACAAGGGACCCGCCGTAGCGGCGCTTTTCGCGATGAAATGCGTGAAAGAGCTTGGTTTTCCGCTGAAAAAAGGCGTGCGGCTTATTTTCGGGACGGATGAGGAAAACGGTTCCACAGACCTTGATTTTTACCTCAAATATGAGAACTTTCCGCCGATGGTGTTCACGCCCGACGCAGGCTTCCCTATCATAAATATTGAAAAAGGAATGGCGCGGTCAAGCTTTTTCGGCAGTTTCGACGGCGGCACTCTCGTGAGCTTTCACGGCGGCGTTATCCCGAACGCCGTCCCTGACAGCGCGGAGTGCGAATTACGCGGAATTAC
The DNA here is from genome assembly GCA_003516865.1 of Oscillospiraceae bacterium. Classification (GTDB taxonomy): domain Bacteria; phylum Bacillota; class Clostridia; order Oscillospirales; family Ruminococcaceae; genus CAG-115. The sequence goes on along the minus strand of DPBR01000034.1, from coordinate 1,044 downwards.
CCGCGAAAAGGTCAGCGCGGCGATTGAAAAGGACGGTTCGGAAGCGCGCTTTTCGTTTACCGAAAACGGCGATATTATCACGATTTCCTGCGAGGGCAAGCCCGCTCACGCTTCAACCCCCGAAAGCGGCGTAAACGCGGTCACGGCGCTGATTTCGCTGCTCAATCGAATTATTGATAACGAAACGCTCGCGGGGCTTGAAAGGCTTTTCCCGTTCGGCGAAACGGACGGAAAAAGCGTCGGTCTGAAGTGTTCGGACGAGCACGGCGCGCTTACCGCAGTTTTCAGCATATTCAATTATGATAAAAAAAGGTGCGAGGGCGTTGTAGACGTGAGATTTCCGTGCTGCAAAAATCTCGCGTTTGTCGATAATACGCTGCGTGCGGCTTTTGAGAAAATTAATTTCGGATATGAGCGTTTTATGGGAGATGAACCGCATATCGTTCCCGAAAACAGCGACTTTATTCGCGCGCTTTTGTCGGTTTACGAAGAAGTCGAGGGCGAGCGCGGTTTCTGCCGTGCAATCGGCGGCGGAACGTATGTTCACAATATCGAGGGCGGCGTCGCTTTCGGTGCTGAGCGCGGCGACACCGACTACAATATGCACGCGGACAACGAGTTTATCACGGTAAGCGAGCTTCTGCGCGACGCGGAGCTTTTTGCCGAGGTTATCAAAAAAATTTGCTGCTGATATTGAAATTTTTGTCAAATGGTGTTATAATATATGAAGATTATGAGGAAAAGAGCGAATAAATGAAGAAAATTATTGCATTTTGCGCGGCTGCGGTTTTGCTCTGCGGCTGCTCGGATATCGAAGAAACAAGCATTTCAAGCGTTTCACAGAGCGCTTCGAGCGTAAATCCCACTGTTTCGGAGTACTCGTACTCAAGTTCCGTCTACACAGCGACAATTACCAAAAAAACCACTGTTCCCGCCGATAAAACTTATACGGTTCACAACAAAAAGCAGCTTTTCATCAAGGACGGCGGCGAGCTTACCGTCGAGGGCAAATTTGACGCGGACGATACGGGAAAAATCACGATA
>DPBR01000077.1:15183-16931 GCA_003516865.1 Oscillospiraceae bacterium | reverse complement strand
AAAAGACTTTAATCGCTTCGCGGCGCATTATCAGAGTTGGGCGAAAAACGCGTTTTTTTCGGGAATTTCGCTCTTTTTCAGCTCTCGTCAACCGTCTGCTCGCTCTTCTCGGAGTTCAGTCCGCCGGCAATCGCTTTGCCCTGCACAAACGAATTTACCATCTGCTTCAGGTCGATTCCAAGTCCGTCGAGAAGTCCCGATGAAGCCTGAGTTGTCGCTTCTGTGATGTCCTTGACCAGCTTTGCCGTGTTTCCGTCGCCGTACATCGTGATTTTGTCGATACTCTCAAGCGGCTTCGCGATTGCCGCCGCGATTTCGGGCATCTTCTCGAAATACATCTGGAGTACAGCCGCTTCTTCCATTTTCTTCATAGCTTCTGCCTTTTTGTCAAGACCCTCCGCTTCCGCGAGCGCCTTTGCGCGAACCGCTTCCGCTTCCGCAACGCCCTTTGCGCGGATACCCTCGGCTTCCTGTTCAGCCGAGAAACGCGCCGCTTCCGCTTTCGCCTTTGCAGCGGCGGCTTCGTTCTGCGCCGTTACGAGAATTGCGGCAGCCTCGTTCTTCTTGATTTCAAGCTCCGCTTCGGAACGCCTGATATCTTCGTATTTCTGCGCTTCCGCGTTCTGCTGGGTCGCGTAAAGCTTTGCGTCCGCTTCCTGCTGCGCCGCGTATTTCTGCGCTTCCGCGGTCTTTTTAACCTCCGCTTCGAGCGCGCGCTCCTTAATCTCGGCTTCTTTCGCCTTGATTTCAACCTCTTTTTCCTGCTTCGCAAGGTTTGCGTTAGCCGTGGTGATTTCAATAGTCTTGCGCTGTTCCTCCTGCTGGATTGTGTAGGCGGCGTCCGCTTCAGCCTGCTTTACGTCGGCGGCGCGCTTCAGCTCAGCCTGCTTAATCGCAAGCTCGTTCTGGCGCTCGGCAATCGCCGTTTCCGAATCAACGCGCGCGTCGTTCGCCTTGCGGTTCGCTTCAGCCTGCGCAATCTTGATGTCGCGCTCCGCTTCCGCCTTGGAAATAGCCGCTTTTTTGCGTATCTGCATCGTGTTGTCGATACCCATATCGTTGATTACGCCGTTTTCGTCAACGAAGTTCTGCACGTTGAACGAAACGATTTCAAGTCCCATCGCCTTGAGGTCGGGGTCGGCGTTCTGTCTTACCTTCTCCGCGAAAACCTGTCGGTTGGATATCATTTCTTCAAGGCGCATCTGTCCCACAATTTCACGGATATTACCCTCAAGAACCTCTCTCGCAACCGCAGTCACATAATTCTTGTCCTTATTCAGGAAGTTTTGCTGCGCTTTTTCGATAATTTCCTTTTCGGGGGAAATCTTTACGTTTACAACGGAATCCACCTTTACGTTAATGTAATCGCCCGATGGAATGGAGGTCTGCGTCCTTACGTCCACGCTCATCAGCGCGAGGTCGAGCACGTCGCAGCGCTCCAGAAACGGCAGCTTTATCGCCGCTTTTCCTATAACAACCTTCGCTTTGCGCCGCACGCCGCTTATTATCAGCGCTTGGTCGGGGCGCGCCTTGCGGTATCCCATAAGGAAAATGAGAACGACTGCCACGACAATAATTACTACCGGAATAATCCAACCCTGAATTTCGCCAAACATAATATGCTCCTTTCGTGCGGGTTCCCGCCGTATTTTCCGCGCTTTTGCGCGCCGTCATATACATTATACACCCTAATACATTTCGTTGTCAAGGGCTTCAGTGTTAATGATATGTTAATTTTGCACAAATTA
>DPBR01000077.1:0-14986 GCA_003516865.1 Oscillospiraceae bacterium | reverse complement strand
AATTTTGCACAAATTAAGCCGCTTGTTTTGTATAAATATTTCACACCCGCCGTTAAATAAAGGGAATACGGTTTTTGCGGATTTTTTTTGTGCAAAATGTATATTGTTTTTTAGAAGGAAAAGAGTTAAAATATGTAGGAATTGTGATTTTTATTATACGGGGGAAGCTATGGATTTTATACGCGAAATTATTGATTTGGACAAATCCGCGGCGGATCGCGTCGAAAGCGCCGTTCTCAAGCAGAAGCAGCGCACCGATGAATTCGGCGAAAACACCGCCCGCGAACGCGAAAGAATTCTCGGCGACGAGCGCGAAAAAAACGCTTCAAAAAAAGCCGAGCAGGATAAAATTCTCGCCGAAAAACGCGAACGCACCGAGATTTCGCTTGGCGAAAGAATTGCCGCTCTCGATAAGCGCTTCGCGGACAACGGCGCAAAATGGCGCGACGAGATAGTAAAGCGCATTACGGAGGGGTAATATGTTCGCTGCAAACGGCGTTACGGCGAAGTGCCGCGCGGTTTTCGGGAAAAGGCTTTCCCAAAGCGATTACGCGCTTCTCGCCGCTAAGGAAACCGTGCCGCAGGTGTGCGATTTCCTCAAAAACTCGCCGAGATACCAAAAAGCGCTCGCGGCGGCTAATTCCGGCGCTATTCACCGCGCGCAGCTTGAGGCTGTTCTCGGAAAATCCGCTTTCGATATCTTCGAGAGCTTCAAAAAATTCGATTTCACCAAAAGCCGCGAATACTTTAAGTTTATCGTCGAGCGGCTCGAAATAGGGCAGATTGTTTCCGCAGTCGGAGCGGTTTTCGCGGGCGGCGCGGACGTTTATATCGCCGCGGTTCCGATGTATCTAAACCGATTTACCGAAACCGACCTTCCGGAGCTTGGCAGAGCGAAAAATCTCGCCGAGATTGTTTCGCTTCTCGAAAATACGCATTATATCAAGGTTCTCCGCGAACCGCTCATAAACTCCGCCGCAAGCGGTAAGCTCAATATCGGGGAAATAGAGCGGGATTTGCTCAACGATTATTATTTCAGGCTTTTGGGGAAAATCGAGGGCGACTTTCACGGCGCGGAGAAAAAAGAGCTTAAATGCGCGGTTCTGCGGTCAATCGATATGGAAAACGTCGTCACGCTGTACAGATACGCGCAGTTTTCGGGAAGTTCGCGCGATAATATCGGCGAAAAGCTTATTCCGTTCAGATATAAGCTCAGAGATGACGTTATAGAGGAGCTTGCCGCTGAAAAAGACATTGAAGCGCTCGGCCGCAGGCTCGCGAAAATCGGCTATAACGCGGACGGCGATAATGCGACGGTCGAGCTGCTTGCGGAACGCGTAAGCCAGAAATTCTACGAGAAAACGCTTCGTATGACGAAATATGCCTCGGTTGCGTATTTTGCGCTTTCCGAGAGCGTCTGGACGGAGCTTCGCAATATCAGAACCGTCGTCGAGGGCGTGAGATACGAGCTTTCGGGGACGGATATTATGAAAATGCTTGTGATATAAACAAAGGCGGTGGTATAATTTGGGAATTGAAAAAATGTCGCTGATTTCAATCGACGGTCCGGCTAAGGCTCTTGACGCCGCGCTTATGGCGTGCTGCGAGAGCGGCTGCTTCCATATCGTTTCAAACGGCGCGGTTGCGCGAAATCTCGGCGACCAGAACCCCTACGCGAATATTTACGCGAGAGTGCGCGATATGGCGATTAACCTCAAAATTCCCGTCAGAAATGCGGATTTCGAGGGGGTTGAGTGCGAAACCGCCGAGGATTTCGAGAACTATCTCGGCGATATCGGCAGGCGCTACGACGAGCTTAACGAGCAGTATGCCGCTGTCGACAAAAGCCTTCGCGAACATAAGGAAACGGACGCTTACATTATGCATCTGCACGGGCTTGACGAGCCGTTTTCCGAGCTGTTTTCGCTGAAGTACGTCAAAATGCGTATCGGCAGAATGCCCCTCGACAACGAGGAAAAACTCAAGTATTACGCGAATAAATGCTTCATTTTTCAGGAGTTTGAGAAAGCCGCGGATTACGTTTACGGAATTTACCTCGTTCCCGTGCAGTACGTCGAATTTGCGGACGAGCTTATGACTTCGCTCGGTTTTGAGCGCACAAGGCTTCCCGATTACCTCGAAGGCGACGCGGAACTCGCCGATAAGAAGCTTCACGCGGTTATCGAGGAGGAGGAAAAGGAGAAAATCCGACTTGAAAAGGAACTCGCTTATTTCGCGGACAGCCTTTCGGACGATTTATCCGCGGTTCTTTCAAAGCTGAAGTACAAAAGCGAGGTTAACGACCTGCGAAAGAAAGTCGTCATCTCAAGCGGACGGTTTTCGTTTTCGGGATACTGCCCCGCGAGGGACTCCAAAAAGCTCAGAACCGCCGTCGTCAAGAACGCGAAGAACGTTCAGTGCGCGGAAATCCCCGTTGACAAGAAGCACGCGGAGGACGTTCCCGTTAAGCTGAGAAACAACTTCTTCACGCGGCCGTTCGAGATGTTCACCAAAATGTACGGGCTGCCTGTTTACAGCGGCTTCGACCCCACGCCTTACGTCGCGGTTACCTATATGCTGATGTTCGGCATTATGTTCGGGGACGTCGGACAAGGGCTTGTTATCTCGCTTCTCGGTCTTATCCTCTCGAAAAAGACGAAAAATCAGCTTGCGCCCATTATGACGAGGCTCGGAATTTTCTCGGCGCTTTTCGGGTGCGTTTACGGCTCGGTTTTCGGCATAGAAACGCTTATCAAGCCCATTTTCCACCGCGAAAATATCTGGTTCGGTATTTGCGATTTGATGGGTAATCTCGGTATTCCGCGCCACCCCTCGACCATATTCCAAGCGGCGACCGCAGTCCTCATTTTCGCGCTGTTTGTCGGAATTGTGCTTATCCTAATCTCGATGATTCTCAACACAATCAAGAATTTCAAGGCGAAAAAGCTCGGAGAGGCGCTTTTCGACGTGAACGGCGTCGCGGGAATTTTGCTTTACGCTTCTATCGTTATCGGATTTGGCGGCTCGCTTATGTACGGGCTTGAAATTATGACCGTGCCTTATGTGATTTGCCTGATTGTACTGCCGGTTGCGTGCATTTTCTTCAAAGCGCCGCTTTCCGCTCTCGTCACGGGCAAAAAAGCCGAGAAATTCAGCGTTGCGGAGAGCTTTATCGGCATCTTCGAGGGCGCGCTGAGCTTTCTCTCGAACACGATGAGCTTCCTCAGAATAGGCGGCTTCGTCCTTTCGCACGCGGGATTTATGCTCGTTGTATCGCAGCTTGCGGGCGCTTCGCAGCCCGGCGCTCCCATAACCGCGGGAATGGTTATCGCGTATATTATCGGTAATATTCTCGTTATGGGTATCGAGGGTCTGCTTTCGGGTATTCAGGTGCTCAGACTTGAATTTTACGAGGTATTTTCAAGGTTCTATGACGGCGGCGGAAGCGAATTTACCCCGCTTGCCGTAAAAAATGATTAATTTTCGGAGGAAATTAAAATGAACATCGCTCTTATCATTATCCTGCCTTTGATTGCAATTGCGCTTATTATGACGCCTATTTTTGCGGCTATTCTCCGCAGACGTTCCGGAAAAACGGTTCGCCCGAAGCGCGCCGTTATCGCAAATATCGCGTCTTTCGCGGGCGTTATGCTCACGATGATTGTGCTTCCGCTTACGGGCGCGTTCGCCGCTTCCCCCGAAGCCGCCGCAAACGCCGCTAATGCCGCTCAGCCCGCTTCCGACGGTATAAAGTACCTCGCGGCGGCGCTTTCAACGGGACTCGGCTCAATCGGCGCGGGTATCGCGGTCGGCGCGGGCGCTCCCGCGGCTATCGGAGCTATCTCCGAGAACGACAAGGCTTTCTCCAAGGCGCTGATTTTCGTAGCGCTCGGCGAGGGCGTTGCAATTTACGGTCTGCTTATTTCTATCCTTATCCTTTTCGGCTGATTTCAAGGGGATTTTATGAAGTTTTTTCTGATAAGCGACAACACGGATACGCAGATGGGAATGCGTATCGCGGGCGTTGAGGGCGTAGTCGTCCACACGTCCGACGAGGTTAACGAAGCGCTCGACAAAGCCGCCGCGGACGAAGATATCGCGGTTGTGCTTATGACGCAGAAAAGCGCCGCGCTCAACCCCGAACGCGTTTATGATATCAAGCTTAACCGCCGCCGTCCGCTTGTCGTTGAAATTCCCGACCGCCACGGTTCGGGAGGAGTTTCCGAGGCCATCGGCCGCTATGTTGAGGAAGCAATCGGCATTAAGCTTTAACGCGCCGCATAAACGGTGTTTTTCCGTGCAACGAAAGGATTTTTTATGGATTTGAACAAGCTGAATGCGTCAAAAATGACGATGTTCCGGAATGCCGTCAATCATCAGGCTGACCGCGAAATTGAGGAACTTACCGCGAAAATCCGCGAACAGCGTTCCGCTGCCGACCGTATCCGCGAGGAACACGAACAGCGCGAGGCTATGGCTTTGCTAAAGGCTGAGCGTTCCGCTTCCGAAGCGGCGTTCGCAAAGGAACTCTCGCGCTGCGATTTCGAGGCGAACAAAAAGGTTCTCGCTCACCGAAAAGAGCTTTGCGATAAGTTTTTCGGCGATATCGAGGGCGAACTCAAAAAGTTTGCTCAGAGCGATAAATATGACGATTTTCTTGCAAAGCGTATCGCAAAGGCTGAGGAAGCGCTCGGCAAGGATATCGTAATTCTCGCTTCTCTTGCCGATGAAAAGCGCGTTTCGGCGCTCACAAAACACGAGGTGCGCGCCGACAGGGCTATCGTTCTCGGAGGAATTTGCGCGCTTGACGAAAAACGCGGGCTGTTCTGCGATTTGTCGCTCGACAAGGCGCTTGAGGACGAACGCGCGGCTTTTTCCGAAAAACGCGAGCTGACTATGGCTGAGCTTTGACGGGTTTATGCGCGGAAAAAGTCTGACGGCGTTATAACAATCTATTTGGGGGATTGGACTTGGAAAATACTATTTATTCGATAAACGGGCCTGTCGTCAAGGCGGCTGAAACAAAAGATTTTTCAATGCTTGAAATGGTGTTCGTCGGAAACCGCCGCCTTATCGGCGAGGTTATCGGCGTTACAGATGAATTTACCACAATTCAGGTTTACGAGAATACTGCGGGACTTAGGGTCGGCGAGCCTATTTTCGGTTCGGGAGCGCCCGTATGCGCCACTCTCGGTCCGGGTATTATCTCGAACATTTTTGACGGAATCGAGCGTCCGCTGCGCGATATGGTCAAGGAAAACGGCGCGTTTGTCGCCGAGGGAAGCCGTCTTTCCGCGCTCGACGAGGAACGCGTTTTCGACGTTACAGTAACAGTTAAGGTCGGCGACGAGCTTTCAGCGGGCGCAGTCTACTGCACAACTCCCGAAACTCCGCTCATCACGCACAAATGTATGCTGCCGCCCGATTTGAGCGGTACGGTGACTTTTGCCGCAGAGAACGGAAAATACCGCGTAAACGACGTTATCATAAAGCTCAAAACCGCGAACGGCGAGGAAAAGGAACTCACGATGGTTCAGCGCTGGGCTATCAAGAAGCCGCGTCCCTGCGCGGGCAGACTGCCTTCGACGCGCCCGCTTATCACGGGACAGCGCATTATCGATACTATAATTCCGATTGCAAAGGGCGGCGCGGCGGCTATCCCCGGCGGCTTCGGCACGGGCAAAACCGTCACTCAGCATCAGATTGCAAAGTGGTGCGACGCGGATATTATCGTGTATATCGGCTGCGGAGAGCGCGGAAACGAGATGACGCAGGTTCTGGAGGAGTTCGGCGAGCTTATCGACCCCAAATCCAACCGTCCCCTCACCGACAGAACCGTTCTTATCGCGAACACCTCGAATATGCCCGTGGCGGCGCGCGAAGCGTCTATTTATACGGGTATTACGCTTGCGGAATATTACCGCGATATGGGTTATCACATAGCGATTATGGCGGACTCGACGTCGCGCTGGGCTGAGGCGCTCCGCGAAATTTCGGGACGTCTTGAAGAAATGCCCGCGGAAGAAGGATTTCCCGCGTATCTCCCGTCAAGACTCGCGGAATTTTACGAGAGAGCGGGCTATGTAAAAAATCTGAACGGCTCGGAAGGCTCGGTTACTATCATCGGCGCGGTTTCGCCGCAAGGCTCGGACTTCTCCGAACCCGTTACGCAGAACACAAAGCGCTTTGTGCGCTGTTTCTGGGCGCTCGACAAGTCGCTCGCCTATGCGCGCCACTATCCCGCAATCGACTGGAACAGCAGCTATTCCGAATACGTCGGCGAACTCGCGGATTTCTATAACGGCGTTGCGCCCGACTTTATGGCGCTTCGGCAGGAAATCGCGAATATTCTTCAGGAAGAGTCGAAGCTGCTCGAAATCGTGAAGTTAATCGGCGCGGACGTTCTCCCCGACGACCAGAAGCTCACCATCGAAACGGCGAGAGTCGTGCGCGTCGGCTTCCTCCAGCAGAACGCCAACCACGCGGACGATACCTACGTTCCTCTTGAAAAGCAGCGGCTTATGATGAAAGCGATTTCCGTGCTGTATAACAGGTCGCTCGACGCGCTTAAAACGGGCGTTCTGCTTTCGGATATCCTCTCGCAGGGGCTTTTCGAGAAGGCGATTAAGATGAAATACGATATCCCGAACAACAAGCTTGAAATGTTTGACGGGCTTATTTCCGAGATTAATGAGAAAATTGACGCGCTTGTTGCAGGCTGATTGCCAAAGAGGTTAGAAAATGAACGTACAGTATGTTGGATTGACGGATATAAACGGCCCGCTTGTCGCGCTTGACGGCGTTCGCGGCGCGGCTTTTGACGAGATTGCGAAAATTCGCCTCGACGACGGCTCCGAGCGTATCGGGCGCGTTGTCCAGATGGAGGGCGAAAAGGTAATTTTGCAGGTTTTCGAGGGTACAAACGGCGTTTCCCTCAAGAATACACGCACGATTTTTTCGGGTAAACCACTCGAAATCCCGCTTTCGCCCGAAATGCTCGGACGCGTTTTCAGCGGCGCGGGTAAGCCTATCGACGGGCTTGGCGACGTTTTCCCCGAAAAAATGGGCGACGTTAACGGACGCGCCCTCAACCCTTATTCCAGAGATTATCCCAGAAACTATATCCACACGGGAATAAGCTCCATCGACGCGCTTATGACGCTTATCCGCGGACAGAAGCTGCCGATTTTTTCGGGCTCCGGTATGGAACACAACAAGCTCGCCGTTCAGATTGTCAAGCAGGCGAAAATCACCGGCGAAGGCTCGAAGGATTTCGGTATCGTTTTCGCGGCGATGGGCGTTCAGAACGACGTCGCGGACTATTTCCGCCGCTCTTTCGAGGATACGGGCGCAATCGAGCGCGTTTGTATGTTTCTCAATCTTTCAAGCGACCCGATTATCGAACGTCTGCTCACGCCGCTTTGCGCGCTTACCGCGGCGGAATATCTTGCGTTTGAGAAAAATATGCATATTCTCGTTATTATGACGGATATGACCTCTTATGCCGAGGCGCTGCGCGAGTTTTCGTCCTCAAAGGGCGAAATCCCCGGAAGAAAGGGCTATCCCGGCTATCTTTACTCAAATCTCGCCGCGATTTATGAGCGCGCGGGCATTATTAAGGGCAGCGCAGGCTCGGTTACGCAAATCCCCATTCTCACGATGCCGAACGATGATATCACGCACCCCATTCCCGACCTCACCGCCTACATCACAGAGGGTCAGATTGTTTTCGACCGCGAACTCGACCGCAAGGGAATTTATCCCGGCGTTTCGGTTCTGCTGTCGCTGTCGCGACTGATGAAAGACGGTATCGGCGAGGGCTTTACGCGCGCCGACCATGCCGCCGTTTCCAACCAGCTTTTCGCCGCTTATGCAAAGGTTCAGGACGCGAGAAGCCTTGCTTCCGTTATCGGCGAGGACGAGCTTTCGGATACCGACCGCGCGTATATGAAGTTTGGACGGATTTTCGAGAATAATTTCCTCAATCAGGGTTTCGACGAGAACCGTTCGCTTGACGAAACGCTCGATTTGGGCTGGGATTTGCTTTGCGCGCTTCCCAGAACAGAACTTGACCGTATCGACGACAAGCTGCTTGACGAAAAGTATAACCCCGACAGAGCGCTTAAATATATGTGATTTTTTGGTTCACAAGGCAGGTGAAAAACGATGGCGGAACAGATTTTCCCGACAAAGGGTAATCTCATTAAGGTTAAAAGGTCGCTTAAACAGGCGGTTCTCGGCTATGAGCTTATGGACAGAAAACGCAGTATCCTCGTCCGCGAAATGGTCGCGCTCACAGACGAGGCAAGAGAGCTGCGTTCAAGTATCGACAGCACTTTCTCCGAAGCCTATTCCGCGCTCCGCGGCGCTAATATCACCCTCGGCGTCGTCGCGCTTTTAGCAGACGCTGTTCCCCTCGAAAACTCCCTCTCGCTATCCTCGCGTTCCGTTATGGGCGTTGAACTCCCGAAAGTTACCGCCGATATCACCCCGCCCGCCGAGCCGTCTTACCCTATGATTGAAACTAACTCCGATTTCGACCGCGCTTTCATCTGCTTCAATAAGGTAAAGGAACTCACCGTTCGCCTCGCTGAACTCGAAAACAGCGTCTATCGCCTTGCTATCGCTATCAAAAAAACGCAAAAACGCCGCAACGCTCTCAAAAATATTATGATTCCCCGCTTTGAACAACAAGTACGCTTCATCTCCAACGCCCTCGAGGAAAAAGAACGCGAGGAATTTTCCCGCCAGAAAGTTATTAAGAAGAGGAAAATTAAGTAGGTCGGCGTTCGCTTCGCGCTTAAGTCTTAATTTCTGCTCTAGCCCTATGAATCGAGTTATCACTCGGGGGACGCATACGAATCTATACCTGCTCTGTTGCTCCACAAGATTTGCGGCTCTGTTTGCTGAATAAAAAAACAACGGGAGAACCAAAATTCTCCCGTTTTTTTCATACGCGCGTTTCGTTTGACTGCTCTAGAGTTCGGGCTTTGCCCGTTCTCAAGCACTTTAGCGCTTGAGAGCGCGTTTTATTGCTTTCCTGTTCTATCCGCCGAGATAACTCCGGGGATTTTTCTAAGCCGCATCATAACGTTGCCGAGCTGTTCTACGCCGGCGATTTCGATGGTGATAACGAGGTTAGTGTTGCCGTTTTTAAGGCGGTGCATATTCATTTCGTGGAGGGGGATATGGTTAGCGGCGATTGCGGCGGTGATATCGGCGATAACAGAGGAGGTTTGCTCGGCGATGATGTCGATTGTAGCGCGGTATGAAGCGTTATCCTCGCCTGCCCACGAAGCTTTTATCCAGCGCTCGCGGTTTTCCTCGCTGTCCATATTGTTGAGGACGTTAACGCAGTCCTGCTTGTGGATTGACACGCCGAAACCGCGCGTTACAAAGCCGATTATGGGGTCGCCGGGGAGAGGATTGCAGCACTGCGCGAATTTTATCAGGCAGTTGTCCACGCCCTCGACGATAACGCCCTTTTTGCGGCTTCTGGTGTTGGTTTGTTCGATATTCTCAACGCTTGAAAGTACGGGAGCCGCCGCCTGTGCGCGCGCCTGACTGTCTTTTATGCGCTGAATAATCTTTGTTGTCGTGACGCCGCCATAGCCTACCGCCGCGTACAAATCGTCAACGGAGTCAACGTGCGCACGCGAAGCCGCTTCTTTCAGAATATCGTCCTCAAGCGGGATTGCGTTTCGCTTGAACTCGCGCTCAATTTCTTCTTTTCCGCGTTCGATATTTTCCTCGCGGCGCTCTCTTTTGAACCACGAGCGTATTTTCGCCTTTGCTTCGGTTGTTTTGGCAATATTCATCCAGTTTCGGTTCGGTCCGTAATTCGGAGAACCGCTTGTGAATATCTCGACGATATCGCCCGTTTTTACCTGATAATCAAACGGCACCATTCGTCCGCCGACTTTCGCGCCCGTCATCTTATTCCCGACCTCGGAATGAACGGCATACGCGAAATCTATCACGTTCGCGCCAAGCGGAAGCGTGAAAATATCGCCTTTCGGTGAGAACACGAAAACCTCGTCCTGCGACAAGTCGTTTTTGATTGCCTCGGTTATCTGCTCAACGTCGTCGGATTCCTGCTGGCGCTCCAGAAGCTGTCTTATCCAATCAAAGCGCTTTTCGCCCGCAACGTTTCCTTTAAGCCCCGCCTTATATTTCCAGTGCGCCGCGATACCGTACTGCGCTGTGTTGTGCATTTCGACAGTTCTAATCTGAACTTCAAACGGAATACCTTCTTTTCCGATAACCGTTGTGTGAAGCGACTGATAGCGGTTGGGCTTTGGGGTCGCGATATAGTCCTTGAAGCGGTAGGGAAGCGGGTTGAACAGGTCGTGGATTACGCCGAGAACATTATAGCACTCGATTACCGTTTGCACGATAATTCTCACGGCGTAAATATCATATATTTCGTCAAACGGCTTGTTTTTGAGGTACATCTTCTTGTAGATGCTGTAAACCGACTTCACGCGTCCCTCGATAATCGGCGGCGGCTCGATATCCGTAACTCTCTCGCGTATCCTCGCGATAATCTTCCCGATAAACGTGTCGCGCTGCTCCTTGTGCAGGTCGAGAAGGCGTTCTACTTCCTGCGCGCCGAACGGGTCGAGATAGTGAATGGCAATCGTTTCCATCTCGTCCTTTACATCGCTCATACCAAGTCGGTGCGCTATCGGCGCGTAAAAATTCATCGTTTCAAGCGATGTTTTGAGCTGTTTTTCGGGCGGACGTGCGTAGAGCGTTCGCATATTGTGGAGGCGGTCGGCGAGCTTTATGATGATAACGCGGATATCCTTGCTCATCGCCATAAGAATTTTGCGGATATTTTCGGCTTGCTGTTCTTCCTTTGAGTTGAGCGGAACTTTGCCGATTTTCGTTACTCCGTCAACAAGCAGCGCCACGTCGTCGCCGAATTTCTTCCTGATTTCATCAAGCTCTATCCCGGTGTCCTCGACAACGTCGTGCAGAAGCGCCGCGCAAATCGTGTCCGTGTCCATATAATAATCCATCAAAATCATCGCCACGGAAAGCGGGTGGGTTATATATTTCTCGCCTGACGAGCGCATCTGCCCCTCGTGAGCCTTTTCCGCGAGGTCGTAAGCGCGGCGGATTTTGTCCGCGTCGTACTGCTTATCGGCGGCAATAACCCGCTGCATAAGGTCGTCGATTGTTACGTTATCCATATTTTCACTTCCATTAAAAATTTCGCCTTTTTGGTCAATTCGACTTGGAAAGCCTTGCGAGAAGCCCGCTTGCGAACAAATCCCGCTTCTCTTTGGCGGGAACAAGCCGCACGCGCTCGCCGTCGGACTGCGCCATTTCCGCTTCACAGAACGCGTCTGCGGCTACTTTCAGCATACAATAATTCACCGTTCCGTCAAACACCGCAAGCTGTTCGAGCGTGAGCCTGCCGTTGTTGCGCCGAAGCAGGTCGTAAATCTTCATCAAATCCTCGCGGCTCTGCGGGATAACCCTCGGCGCAAGCCGCCTGTCGAAGCCCTCGCCGCGCGCGATTGCCTCGCTTACGCGTTTCGCCGCGAAAAACCTGTCCTCGCGGAAACCCGCCGGACGGTAGTCCACAAGCCGAAGCTGAACGCTTTTCACGCCGTTGTATTCGTTGATTTCCGCGCCCGCGACAATATCAAGCCTGTCGCCGATTTCCGCGGCAAATTCGCCGTAGCTTATCCTGAACGAAACCGCGCGGAGTGTTTTCCCGCCCGTTTTCACGTCGAACGAAACGTACTTCCCGTCCTTGAGCGGTCTTTTCGACAGAAGCTCGCAGTTTTCGAGCAGGAAAACCGGTCTTTCGCAGCCCTCGCCGAACGGTTCAAGCCTGCTAAGCGAAACGATATTTTCGGTTGTGAGCAGCCCGCCGTCCGCGCGCATATCCGCGAAAAGCTCGGACAAAGGCATTATCGGGTAATTCGCGAGCGTATATTCGTCGATTTTCCGCTTGAACTCGCCGATATTTTCGGTTTTTATTGAAAACCCGCCCGCCATCGGATGACCGCCGAATTTCGCCAGATATCCCGAACAATAGTTCAGCAGACCGTAAATCGAGAAATTCCCCACGCTCCTGCACGAGCCGCGCGCTTCGTTTTTTTCAATCGCCGCGATAATCGTCGGTTTGCCGTATTTCTCGGCTATCCTTGCACACACAATCCCGATTACGCCCGCGTTCCAGCCCTCGCCCGCGAGAAAAATCACGCGCTTTGCAAGAATTTTCGGGTCGTTTTCGAGCATTTTCGCGATATCGTCGTTGATTTTGCGCTCGATTTCGCGCCGCTTTGCATTAAGCTCGGCAACATTCTCGCAGAGCCTCGCTGCGTCGCTTTGCGTTTCCGCGAGAAGCAGCCGCGCGGCTTTCTCGGCGGATTCAACGCGTCCCGCGGAGTTTATCGCGGGGCAGATTTTATACGCGATGTCGGTTGAAGTCACGCTTTTCGGCGACAGTCCGACCGTGTAAATCAGCTTTTTCAAGCCCTCGTTTCCCGCGTTTCTGAGAAGCTCAAGCCCCTTTTTCACGATAAACCTGTTTTCGCCCCGAAGCGGCATTACATCGCCGATTGTCCCGACCATCGCGAGGTCCGCGTACTGCGACAGAATGTACTCCTTGTCCTCTTCGAGCGCGCACAGCAGCTTCAGCACAACTCCCGCCCCGCAAAGGTCCTTGAACGGCGAGTAATCGTCGCGGCGGTTCGGGTCGACGCACGCTTCGCACACGGGCAGCGTTTCGCCGGGCTGATGATGGTCGGTTATAACGAGCTTTGCGCCGCGTTCTTTGATGTATTCGGCTTCTTCAAGCGCGTTTATGCCGTTGTCCACGGTAACTATAAGTCCCGTTCCGCCGTCGATAATTCGCCTTAGCGCGGGTATGTTCATTCCAAAGCCCTCGGAGCGTTCGGGAATGTAAAATTCAACCTCCGCGCCGAGCGTGTCGAGGTAGTGATACAGCATAACCGTGCTTGTCACGCCGTCGCAGTCGTAGTCGCCGTAAACCGTGATTTTTACGCCGCTTTCAAGCGCGTCCGCAATCGCCGCGACCGCTTTTTCAAGGTCTGCGGGCGGTTCGCCCTCGAAGAAATCGCCCTCTCCGAGAAACCTCTCGGCAGCCTTTTTCGTGCGTATCCCGCGCGAAGCGAGTATTCCGCCGAGAAAATCGCCGTATTCCGCGCGGATTTCACCGTCCGCCGCGCCCGCCTCGGGAACAATCCATTTTCTCAAAATTCCTTACCTCTGTTCAATGCCGTTATAGAAAATGTTTTCAATTACGAGAAGATAATTTATACGCTGAGTTCCGCTTTTTCGCCGAGAAGCGCCTTGTTTTCCTCGAGAATAGGCTTGATGAACTCCGCGAGGAACTCGTCAACCTGCTCAGGCGCGCGTCCGACATAAAGTTCGGGGCGCAGAACAGCCTCGATTTCCTCCTTTGTGATGTTGAACATCGGGTCTGCGGCAATTCGGTCAACGAGGTCGTTTTCGCCGCCGTTTCTCATCTTCTGCGCCGCAGCCTGAGAGTGGGTTCTAAGCTCCTCGTGAAGCTGCTGGCGGTTTCCGCCGTTCTCGACTACCTTCATCATAATATTCTCGGTCGCCATAAACGGAAGCTTCGTCATAAGGCGGCGCTTCACCATTTCGGGATAAACCTCGATTCCGTCCGTTACGTTCATCATAATGTTCAGAATTGCGTCGACGCCGAGGAAGCTCTCCGCAACGGAAATTCGCTTGTTTGCGCTGTCGTCGAGCGTTCTCTCGAACCACTGCGTGCCTGCGGTAAACGCGGGATTGAGCGAGTCTATCATAACATAGCGCGCGAGCGACGTAATCCTCTCGGAACGCATAGGATTGCGCTTGTACGGCATTGCCGAGGAGCCTATCTGGTTCTTCTCGAACGGTTCGCCCATTTCCTCGAAGCTCTGGAGTATACGCAGGTCGTTCGAGAATTTCGAGCAGGTCTGCGCGATACCCGAAAGCGTTGCCAAAATCTGCGCGTCAACTTTGCGGGAGTAGGTCTGACCGCTTACCGGAACGCATTCCGCAAAGCCCATTTCCTCGGCAATCATCTTCTCGAGCCGCTTTATTTTTGCGGAGTCGCCGTTGAAAAGCTCAACGAACGAAGCCTGTGTGCCGGTTGTGCCTTTCTGTCCGAGAAGTTTCAGGCTTTTTATACGGTAGCAAACCTCGTCATAGTCCATCAGAAGCTCGTTTATCCAAAGCGTTGCGCGCTTTCCGACTGTCGTGGGCTGAGCGGGCTGGAGATGCGTGTACGCCATACAGGGCATATTTTTGTACTGTTCGGCGAATTTCGCAAGATTTGCGATTACGTTCACAAGCTTTTTCTTCACCAGAAGCAGCGCGTCGCGCATTATAATCACGTCCGTGTTGTCCCCAACATAGCACGATGTAGCGCCGAGATGAATTATTCCCGCAGCTTTCGGACACTGCTTGCCGTAAGCGTAAACGTGCGACATAACGTCGTGGCGGACGATTTTTTCGCGCGCTTCCGCAACGTCATAGTTCACATCGTCAACGTGAGATTCAAGCTCCCTTACCTGCTCCTCGGTTACGTTCAGTCCAAGCTTCATCTCCCCGCGCGCAAGCGCAACCCAGAGCTTCCTCCAAGTCGTGAACTTCTTGTCCGCAGAAAAAATGTACTGCATCTCCGCGCTCGCATACCGCGTGCAGAACGGACTTTCATAGCTGTTGTAGTTCTTTGTCATATTTATATCTCCTTGTGATTTATTTACAGTTTGGGTCGCTTCGCTCCAGTCGGTCGCTTCGCTCCAGTGCCTCCGGCGGTTTAAGACCTTTTTCTGAAGAAAAAGGTCTTAAAAATCTAAAAAGACTTTTTATTTCGCTTCGCGTCAGTGGCTGAGTTTGCCGCACAGGTGCAGCTCGGCAGCGAGTCCCGCCGGACTGCTCCAAATTTTCGCTTTGTCGGGAGTTGCACCGCGAAGCGCTTAAAGTCTTT
>DPBR01000053.1:1982-2880 GCA_003516865.1 Oscillospiraceae bacterium | reverse complement strand
AAATAATTATGCGGTATTGCCCTTGTTTGAGGTTCCCATAATTTTATGTGTAGAAAAAGGAAAGCAATATGAAAAATACTGAAAAAACTCCGCGCAGATATACAATCGGATTTAGAATTACGGTAACGCTTCTTGTTATACAAATTCTGGTATTCACAGGACTTTTTCTTTTCATCAATAACACCGTTTCTTCGGCGTCATATGAAAATGCGGTGAATAACCTGCAAACAGCCGCTGCCGACAGAGCCGAGATTATCGAAAATTATATTCAGTCGACCGAGGATACGCTCACGGCTTATCTGAAAGCGCAGCAGATTTATGATTTGTTCGAAAACCCCGACGACGCGGAAAAAACCGCCGCGGCTCAGAAATATACCGAGAATTTCGGCAAGGATATCAGCAATCTTGAGGGCATATACATAAGCAGCTGGGATACGACAACGCTTGCTCATTCATCGCCCGAAACGGTCGGAAAGGTCACAAGACCCGATGAAGCAAGGCGCAAGCAGCTTCACGACGCAATTCTTGCAACGGACGGCGTATATAACACGGGCGTTCTTATTTCTCCTTCGTCGGGAAAGCAGATTATTTCAATGTACAAGGCAATCCGCGATGAAAGCGGAAATCCTATCGGTATCGGCGGCATAGGTATTCTCACGGCGGGTCTTGTCGATAAACTGAACGAACTTCCGCTGAACGGGCTTTCTCACGCCGAATATTATCTTCTCAACGCGAATACCGGAGAATATATCTTCAATCCCGACAGCGAAAAAATCGCGGCTATCGCCGAAGAAGCGTATATGAGCGATATCTTGAACGCGGTTAAGGGCGGTAATTCGCAAAATTCAGGCTCGATTACATACAAAAACGGCGGGGAACATATCGCCGCGTATCGCTT
>DPBR01000053.1:1491-1782 GCA_003516865.1 Oscillospiraceae bacterium | reverse complement strand
TTTTGCCGGTTCAAGGCTGGGTTTTTGTGCTTTCGGATACTTCGGCGGAGCTTCTTGCGGACGCCGTTTCGCTCAGAATTACGCTTATCGTAATCTGTGCCGTTTGTATGACTTTTCTCACGGTTTGGGTATATCTTGTCGTGTGGAAGCTTCTAAGCCCGCTCAAGCGCGTTGAGGCGGCGGTTGTCAGGCTTGAGAATATCGACCTTAGCGCGGGTGAAGCGGTCAAAGACCTCGCGAAAAGTCCCGATGAAGTCGGCACAATCGCTTCTGCTGTCGTTAATATGAGCG
>DPBR01000053.1:771-1278 GCA_003516865.1 Oscillospiraceae bacterium | reverse complement strand
CGCTTCTCTCAAAAACGCAACGGGCGACGTCGCGAGAATACTCAGCGAGATTGCGAACGAAAACCTTACCGTTGACGTTAAGCAGAATATTCAATATTATACGGGCGATTTTACGCAGCTTTCAGAGAGCCTTGCGGTGATTAAGGACAGGCTGTCGACTGTAATGTCGGAGATTTACGACGCGTCGGAGCAGGTAAGCTCAGGCTCCGTGCAGGTTTCGGCGGGCGCTTCGGGACTTTCTCAGGGAACTGTTGAACAAAGTTCGTCGATTGAGGAGCTTACCGAAAGCATTTCCGTTATCGATAAGCAGATTAACGAAAACGCCGACGATTGCCTGAAAGCGCACGAGCTTATGGATAAAACATCGATATTTGTCGGTGAAGTCGACCAAAAAATGCAGGCGCTTACCGAGGCAATGAACGAAATCAACGAAACCTCGGCGAAAATCGGCAATATTATCTCGGCAATCGAGGATATCGCGTTTCAGACGAATATTCTCGCGCTTAA
>DPBR01000053.1:0-610 GCA_003516865.1 Oscillospiraceae bacterium | reverse complement strand
CAGACGAATATTCTCGCGCTTAACGCGGCTATTGAGGCGGCGAGAGCGGGCGAAGCGGGCAAGGGATTTGCGGTTGTCGCGGACGAGGTGAGAAATCTCGCGGGCAAGTCGGCTGAGGCTGTCGGAAGCACAACGGAGCTTATCGAAAGCTCCGTGACAGCCGTCGATAACGGCGCAAAGATTACTTCCCAAACCGCCGAAGCTATGAAAACGCTTGAGGAATACACTGCGTCCGTTAAACGGATTGTCGATAATATCACTCTTTCCTGCGGGCGTCAGAAGGAAATGGCGGAGAAAATTGACGGCGATATAACGCTGATTTCCGGCATCGTTCAGTCAAATTCCGCGACGGCTCAGCAGAGCGCTGCTTCCGCCGAGGAGCTTTCCGGTCAGGCGGGTATGCTCAAAGACCTTGTGGGTCAATTTAAATTCGACTGATTTTACCCGCAAAACAGCGTTTTTATACTATGGCAACACCGCACAATTATCGGCTCCGCCTTTTTTATTCACTCACTTGATATTTTTCCGCCATATTGCCCGAAAACTCCTCGAAATACATCAAGTATTCCTTCGTCGTTTTCGTACAATCTGACGAAAAACTCTCTGCGTG
>DPBR01000058.1:472-7594 GCA_003516865.1 Oscillospiraceae bacterium | reverse complement strand
CGCGTTTTGCGGCGCGGGTCTGCTCTGAGCGGGATTATTCGCGGGCTTTTTGCCGTTCTTCTTGAACAAACCCTTTCGTGAAGCGGATTTCTGTGCGTTTTGCGGCGCAGGTCTGCCCTAATCGGGGTTGTTCGCGGTTCTGTTCGGCGAACCGTTTAGCGGCGCGGACTTGCCGCGAACGTTAGCCTGCGGCGCGCTTTTCGGACGATTTGTGGGAGCGCCCGTCGGCACGCTTCTCCCAACGTTCCCGTGAACTGCCCGCGGAGCGCCGTTTAGCTGACCGCTCCGAGACGCTTTTTTCGCGGGAACGCTCTTTTTCGGCGCTGTTTTTTTCTTCCCAAACATTTTTTCACTTCCTCAATCCGAACTTTTCTTATCCTTTACGCCAACCTTACATCCAAACAAACCGCATTGCAATGCGATATTAAGCACAATCCGTCCCGCAATCGCGCTCTCTGCGCGGTTTCACGGTTTTCTCGTCCCGCAATCGCGCCTTGTTAAGCCAAAATCACACTTTCTTAATATCCGCGCCAACGGAACGGAGCGCGTTTTCGATACTCTCGTAACCGCGCTCGATGTAGCCTACTCCCGAAATTTCGCTCGTTCCCTCGGCTGCCAGTGCCGCGACAACAAGAGCCGCGCCGCCGCGAAGCTCCGCCGCCCTTACTTTCGCGCCGGAAAGCGTTTTCACGCCCTCGACAACGCAGACCCTGCCCTCAACCTTAATCGAAGCGCCGAGCCGCACAAGCTCGGAGATATGGCGGAAACGGTTCTCGAAAATAGTTTCGACAAAAACCGACGTTCCCTCTGCGGTTGAACAAAGCGCCGTGAACGGTGCTTGAATATCGGTCGGAAAGCCGGGATACGGCATCGTGCGGATTGTCGGCGGCGCCTGAAGCGTTTTTTTGCAGTTCAAGTACATTTTCCCGCCGCCATAACCGTATATTCTCGCGCCCATCGCTTCAAGAACGGGCGTGAAGCCGTTCATATGTTCGGGCGCGCAATTTGTCAGAATAAGCTCGCCGCGCGTTATCGCAGCAGCGCAAAGGTACGTTCCCGCGACAATTCTGTCCGGTATCACGGTGTGTTCGGCGGGTGAAAGCCGCTCTTTCCCCTCGATTTCGATAACGCTCTCACCCGCGCCGCGAATACTCGCGCCGAATTTGTTCAGGCACTCGGCGAGGTCGATGATTTCGGGTTCGCGGGCGGCGTTGTGGATTTCGGTGAAACCCTTTGCCGAAGCCGCCGCAAGGAGAATATTCTCCGTTGTCCCGACAGACGGGAACGAAAGCGTAATCTTCGCGCCGTGAAGTCCGCCCGGCGCTTCACATTCAAGATATCCGTGTTCTTCGGTAATCTTAGCGCCCATCTGCCGCAGAGCCGACAAATGCAGGTCAATCGGTCTTGCGCCGAGTTCGCAGCCGCCCGGAAACGACAGCCTGCACTTTCCCGTTCTTCCGAGAAGAGAGCCGAGAAAAACGATACTTCCGCGCATTTCCCGCATAAGGTTATCGGGAATTTCATATCCGACGACATTCGCCGCGTCAACCGTGACGGTATCGGCGGTTCTTCGGCATTTACAGCCGAGCTTTTCGAGAATACGGCAGGCGGCGTCCGCGTCCGAAAGCTGCGGGCAGTTGTGAAAAACGCACTCGCCGTGCGCCAAAACCGCCGCTGACAAAAGCGGGAGCGCGCTGTTTTTCGCGCCGTGAACGCGCAGCTCGCCCTCAATCCGTTTTCCGCCGTTTATAATAAGCCTTTGCCGATTTTCCATAAAATCACCCTTTCAGCGTTAACATACAGCAATATATGTTAAACAGCCGAATTAGGTGAAACTTTTGTCTTGCTTGAGAGCGCGAACAGCCGAATTTATCCGAAAACCCGCCAAAAATGCGCGTATCACAGCCATTTTCTTCAGCGTTAACCCGAAAACCGCGCTTTCCCGCGCAGCAGAGCCGTTATTTCAGCAGCTTTTCTTCGCCCACAAGGTCGATTATCTCGCCGATTATCCTATCCGCAGCGTCCGATTTCTTCATCGCGTGCGCGTTTTTCTCCATCTCAAGAAGCTTCGCGCGGTCGTTATACAGCTCGGATACCGCTCCGATAAGGCTTTCTCCCGTCAGCTCCGCGTCCTCGATAATAACCGCCGCGCCTTTGTCCGCAAGCGTTTTCGCGTTGTAGAACTGGTGATTTTCAGCGGCGGCGGGATACGGCACGAGAATTGAAGCTCTGCCTATCTCCGTAAGCTCCGTTATCGTCATTGCGCCCGCTCTTGAAATAATCAAATCCGCCGCGCTCATACAGGTGTACATATTGTCGATGTAATCGCGGAAAATATGGCGTTTTTCGTCCTTTGAAACGCCGTTTTCCGCGAGCGCCTCGGCGAAAATCTCCTTGTTTTTCCCGCCGTAGGAGTGAATGTGGTTGATTTTGCCCGTCCTGTTTTCCCATGAAATAAGCTCCGCGACAGCGTTTGTAATGCGGTTTGCGCCAAGACTTCCGCCGAACGACAGCACCGTGAAGTCATCGGAAAGACCGAGCCGCTTTTTCGCCGCCGAACGCTCCTCAATCGGAATATTCGTGCGAAGCGGGTTTCCCGTGACAACGCACCGCGAGGTATCCTTGAGATGCTTTTTCGCGTCCTCGGAAGCCAAAAGCACTTTATCCGCGCGCGTTGAGAGCATTTTCGTCGCCATTCCCGGATAAGAATTGCTCTCGTGCGTGACGGTCATAATCTTCATCGCGTTCGCCTGCGAAAGCACGGTTGCCGTGACGTAGCCGCCCGTGCCGATTACAAGCTCCGGCTTGAACTGATTGATAATCTTCTTCACGGAGCTTTTCGCGGAAATGAAATAGCAATAAGCCGCCTTTACGTTGTGCGTAAGGCTTCTCGGCGAAAGACCGCGCTCAAAGCCGTACATATCCACTCCCACGAAATCATAGCCCGCCTTTGCGACAAGTTTTTTCTCCATTCCGTCGGGTTTCCCGATAAAGAGAACCTTGGTTTCGGGGAAAGTCTTGCAGAGCTTATCCGCAATCGCAAGCGCGGGGTTTATGTGTCCCGCAGTTCCTCCTGCGGCAAAAAGAACGTTCATATTATCACCATTTTGTGTATTATTTTAGTTTTGCGCGTTTGCTCACTGCGAGAAGCAGTCCCATTTCCCATAGCTGGAGCATAAGCGCCGTGCCGCCGTAGCTGAAGAACGGCATCGAAATACCCGTATTCGGCACGCAGCACAGGTTAACGCCGATATTAAGCAGCGCCTGAAGTCCGATGTGGAACGTAATTCCCGTCGCCATAAGGCAGCCGAAGCGGTCCTCGGCGTTTGAGGCAATCGTAAATCCGCGCATAACGAAAATCACGAACAGAATAATAACCGCCGCGCCGCCGACAAGCCCGAATTCCTCGCAGAGAACGGCGTAAACGAAGTCGTTCTGCGCGTAGGGGAGGTAAAAATACTTCTGAGTTGAATTTCCGAAGCCCTTTCCCCAGACGCCTCCCGAACCTATCGCAAGCGCGGACTGATAGTTCTGATAAGACCTGTCGCCCGGCTCGGAGAGCGGGTCCATAAACTTAACGCGGTCGCCGAAATAGTCGAATCCCGAAAGCGAAACGCCGATTATTACCACAACCGCAAGCACAATCACGACGGGTATAACGGGCTTCATATTAATGCCGCCGACAAACAGCATAACCGCGCAGACAGCCGTCATAATCAGCAGCCCCGACATATGCGACTGAATGACAATCATTATGAAAACGACCGCGAGAAACAACATTCCGGGCTTCACAATCCCGACCCAAAAGCTCCTGATTTTATCGAAATTCTTGTGGATATAGTACGCCATAAAGACGATAAGCCCGATTTTGAGGAAGTCGGACGGCTGGAACGTACCGAAAAGAGGAACTTTCAGCCAGCGCTTCTGGTCGCCCTCCGCGGCAACGCCGAACGGCAGACAGAGAAAGTTCATAAACATCGTAATCCAGAGAATCATATGAGCGAGCGTGAAGCGGAATTTCCCGCCGAATGCAGAAAATTCACGTCTGAGAACGCGATAATCCATAAAGCAGAGAAGCACCATTCCGGCAAGTCCAAGTCCCGCGGCGGTAATCTGCTTCACGGTATAAGCATAGCTGTCGCCCTCGTTGTCGAGCCAAGACTGCGCGTGTCCCGCCGAGAACATCATCGTGATGCCGAAAACAAGCAGCACGAAAATAATCACGGTCATCGGCATATCAACCTTGCCGTGAAAGCTGAAAAAGCGTATTCTGTTCGGGTCGTCGTTCTTCTTTTTAGCCTGCTTTCCCGCAAGCGAAGCCATTTTTTTGGCGGATTTTGCGGGTTTTGAGGGCGGCTTTCCGTTTCGATTAGCCGCGCCCGTTTCAACCTGCTTTGCCGCAAGACCGGGTCTGATTTGCTCCTGCATTTTAACCCCTTTCCGCTTAACAGTAAGTCATAAGCGCAAAAACAACCGCGAGCGCGCCGAACGCCGCCGCCGAAAGCGAGAAAACCGCGTCGATTTTAAGCTCGCTCCAGCCGCTCATCTCAAAATGGTGATGAATAGGCGTCATTTTAAAGAGGCGCTTGCCCTCTTTGGTGTGGTGAATTTTCTTTGTAATCTTGAACACAGTCGTCTGAATAAGCACGGAAAGCGCTTCGAGAATATACACAATCCCCGCGACAACCATAAGAAATTCGGTTTTGCAGCCAACTCCGAGCGCGCACACAACGCCGCCGAGGAACATCGAACCCGTATCTCCCATAAAAACCTTTGCGGGCGGGAAATTCCACATGAGGAAGCCGAGAAGCGCGCCTGCCGCCGAGAACGCGATAAGCGTGTGACCGAAAAATCCGAGGATACCCGAAATCACGGCGAAAGCCGCCGCGTAAATTACCGTAACCGATGAGCAAAGCCCGTCGATTCCGTCCGTGAGGTTAACGGCGTTCACGATATACAGGATACCAAGCCCCATAACGGGATAATAGAAAAGTCCCATATCCCACTGAGCGCCGCCGGGAAACGTGATAATTGTGCTTGCGAAGCCGCTGATGTAGATTGTCGCGAAATATGCCGCGATAATCAGCACCTGAAGAAAAATCTTCTGAATAGGCGTAAGCCCCTCGTTGCGCTTTTTCCTGACCTTGATGAAGTCGTCCAAAAAGCCGACAAATCCGAACAAAACCGCCATAACCATTCCCGAAACGGAAACGACAAGCTCGCGTTTTCCCGCGCCCGAAAAATCCGTTCCCGTAAGCGCAAAAACGACCATTCCCACGGCAAAGCAAAGGCTCACGGAGAGAATGAACGAAATTCCGCCCATTGTCGGAGTGCCTTCTTTTTTCGCCTTGTGCCATTTCGGCCCGATATCGAGGATTGTCTGACCGTATTTCAGCTTGTGAAGCAGCGGTATGAGAAAAATCCCGACAGCCCACGTTATCAGGAACGCCGCGCCCGCAGCAGCCGAACAAGTAATCATATTTTACCGACCTTTCCGGCGATTTCTTCCATTTTCATTCCGCGGCTTCCTTTAAAGAGAACCGCGTCGCCGCTTTTGATATTCTGAAGCAGAAGCCCTGTGAGTTCGCTTTTGTTTTCGCTGTGGAACACCGGAAATTCGCGTCTGAAAAGCTCGTCGCGAAGCGCTTTCATCTCGCTGCCGTAAAGGAAGCACAAATCCGCGTTTTTACAAACCGCGTCCGCAAGCCCAGCGTGAAGCCGCTTTGACATTTCGCCGAGTTCAAGCATATCTCCGAGAACGGCGATTTTCCTGCCGCTCATCTTCCCAAGAACGCCGAGCGAGCTTTCCATTGAAGTCGGAGAAGCGTTGTAGCAGTCGAGAATAACCGTGATATCGCCGCGTTTTTCGATTTTCTGGCGCATACCCGAAGCCGCGTAATTCATAAACGCAGGCACGATTTCTTCGGGAGTCAAGCCGAACGAAATACCCGCGCAGAATGCCGCAAGCGCGTTAAGGACGTGGTGACTGCCGATAACGGGAACCCTCGCGGGATACGCCTTGCCGTCATAGTGCAGCGTAAACGAAGCGCCGTCCACGCTCTCGGAAATTCCGTCCGCGAACACGTCGTTTTTCTCGGAAAAACCATAGCGGATAATCTTCCTGTCGAGCTTCACGGTATTCAGCAGCTCGTCCTCGCCGCAGAGAATAAGAGGCGCGTCCGCGTCCGCTCCGTCGAGAATTTCAAGCTTCGCTTTGAGGATATTCTCTTGAGATTTGAGGTTTTCTATGTGGCAGAAACCGATATTCGTGATAATCGCGGCGTTCGGATGCGCGGCTTTCGAGAGCGCGCTGATTTCGCCGAGGTCGCTCATTCCCATTTCGATAACCGCCGCCCGAAAGCTGTCGTCAAGCCCGAAAAGCGTTCTCGGCAGACCGATGTCGTTGTTGAAATTACCCTCGGTTCTGAGCGTTTTATACTTCGCCGAAAGCACCGCGTAAACCATATCCTTTGTCGAGGTTTTCCCGACAGAACCCGTCACTCCGCAGAGCTTCAGCTTGAATTTGTCGCGGTAATAACGCGCGAGAGAAAGCTGCGCCGCGCGTGTGTTTTCCACAAAGATAACAGGCTTTTTCGGCTCAAATCCGAGCGTTTTTTTCTCGGTCATAACAGCCTCCGCGCCGTTCTCGAAGGCTTTTTCGAGGTAGTCGTTGCCGTCGAAGCTCTCGCCCTTAACCGCGATAAAAAGCGCGCCGGGCGTGATTGAGCGGGTATCGGTGGAAACGCACGAAACTTCTGCGTTTCCGCCCGCGAGCCGTCCGCCGACAGCCTTTGCGATTTCTTCCGTTGTAAACATAAAATCACCCTATTTTATCTCGTTTATGAGAACAAAATTCTTAAGAAAACGATAAGATTTTCTTTGAAATACCGCCGAGCATTTCCCTTTCATCAAAGCAAAATCGCCCGCCGAAAAGCGCGGTTTTCTCTGAAATAGCGCTCATTTACGAGCATTTTTTCCGAAATAATCCGTGACGATTTCCCTTTCATCAAAGCAAAATCGCCCGCCGAAAAGCGCGGTTTTCTCCGAAATAGCGCTCATTTACGAGCATTTTTTCCGAAATAATCCGCGACGATTTTCTTTTCATCAAAGCAAAATCGCCCG
>DPBR01000058.1:0-250 GCA_003516865.1 Oscillospiraceae bacterium | reverse complement strand
TCCGAAATAATCCGCGACGATTTCCTTTTCATCAAAGTGAAAATACTCGTCGCCGATAGCCTGATAATCCTCGTGACCCTTGCCGCAGAGCGCGACGACATCACCCTCCCGCGCCATTTCAAGCGCGCGGATAACCGCTTTTTCACGGTCGATAAACTCCTCAAACGGCTTTCCCGTGGGGATTCCGGCGGCAACGCCGTCTATGGTGTCCTGCGGGTTTTCGTGACGCGGGCTGTCGGTCGTGACGATA
>DPBR01000036.1:9557-10040 GCA_003516865.1 Oscillospiraceae bacterium | reverse complement strand
GCCGATATCGGGAGTACGAACCATAATAACAATCGGAACAACGACAAGCGCCGCGAACATCAGAAGTCCCTGCACAACGTCCGTCCAGCAAACCGCGAGAAAACCGCCGAGAAACGTATAGGAAATGATGATAAACGCGCCGATTGAAAGCGAGAGAACATAATCCTCTATGCCGAAAACGAACTGAAAGAGCTTTGCGCCGCCGCTGAACGCGGAAGCCGTGTAAATGAGGAAGAAAAAGAAAATAATCACCGCGCAGATAAATCTGACAACGGGAGAATTATTGAAGAAACGCTTCTGAAAATACTCCGGAATAGTGATTGCGTCGCCCGCGGCATAGGACATTTTGCGGAGTCTTGACGCGCAGATTTTCCAGTTGAGATAAGTACCGATAAGCAGACCTATAGCAATCCAGCTTTCCGTAAGACCGCCTACGAGAACTGCTCCGGGAAGTCCCATAAGCAGCCAGCCGCTCATATCCGA
>DPBR01000036.1:5099-9371 GCA_003516865.1 Oscillospiraceae bacterium | reverse complement strand
AGCCAGCCGCTCATATCCGAAGCCTGAGCGGAAATTGCGGTTGTCCAGCTTCCGAGCTGACGTCCGCCGAGGAAGAAATCGCTTACATTTTTGGACTTATTGAAGGAATAGACGCCTATTCCCAGAATAACGAGCGCGTAAGCCACAAACGCTACTATCGTATAAACACTGAATTCCATTTGAACTCTCCTTTTTATTAATACTCTTTATTATAACATATATTTGCAGGAAAATCAAGCGGAAATTTCATTTTTTTACAAAAAAATCCCTCCGAAAAGTGATTTTTCATTAATTTGAATACACTTTTCTTGCGATATCGACGGTTTCCTTGGCGTCCTTGGCGTAAAAATCCGCGCCGATTTTCGCGGCGTATTCGGGAGTGAGAACCGCGCCGCCTACGACGATTTTACAGCCTAAGCCGCGCTCTCGGATAAGCTTAATCGTGCCCTCCATACTCTTAAGGGTCGTGGTCATAAGCGCCGACAGCCCGACAAGCTTCGCGCCGTATTTTTCCGCAGCATCCGCGACAGCTTCATATTCAACGTCTTTTCCGAGGTCGATAACC
Organism: Oscillospiraceae bacterium; assembly: GCA_003516865.1. Taxonomy (GTDB): domain Bacteria; phylum Bacillota; class Clostridia; order Oscillospirales; family Ruminococcaceae; genus CAG-115. The sequence goes on along the minus strand of DPBR01000036.1, from coordinate 8,806 downwards.
TCAAATCCGTAGTTTTCGAGCAGCGTCTTGACGATATTCTTGCCGATATCGTGAACGTCGCCCTTGACTGTCGCGAGAACGACAAGTCCGCGGCTTTCCGCCTTGCCGCCGCTGTTTGAGATAGCTTTCTTCATCTCGTCAAACGCAGCCTGCGCCGCGCCCGCCGCTCCGATAAGCTGCGGGAGGAACATCTTCCCTTTCTCAAACTGCGCGCCCGCTTCGTCAAGCGCGGGAACAAGCCTGTCGTTGATAATATCCATAGGCTGCTCGCCGTTTTCGAGAAGCTCTTTTGCAAGTCTTGCACAGTCAGCTTTCAAACCGCTCAGAATAGCGTGAAGCAGGTCGTTTGCGGCGGGGGATTTCGGCGTTTTTTCGGCTGATTTGACGGACTGCGTGACAATCTGCTCCGCGCCGAAGCGCTCGATAAACGAGGCGCCGCCCCTGTCATAGCCCGAAAGCAGCCTGAACGCGCAGACCGCGCCCGTCATAGCCGCGCTGTTCGGGTTCATAATCGGCAAATCAAGTCCGTTCTGCATTGCCATTGTGAGGAACGTGGAGTTCACAAGCTCGCGATTCGGCAGTCCGAACGAGATATTCGACACGCCGAGTACGTTCTTCAGCCCAAGCTTTTCGCTAACCATTCTTATAGCCCTGAGCGTTTCCGCAGCTCCGTCCTGCTCGGCGGAAGCCGTAAGCGTAAGGCAGTCGATATAAACGTCGCGCTTCGGAATACCGTAAAATTCGGCGCGTCTGAGGATTTTTTCCGCGATTTCAAAGCGTTTTTCGGCGGTTTTCGGGATACCGTCCTTGTCGAGCGTAAGTCCGATAACAGCCGCGCCATACTTCTTTACAAGCGGCAGAACGGAGTCGAGCTTCTCGTCCTCGCCGTTGACGGAATTTACGATAGGCTTACCCGAAACAGTTCTGAGAGCCGCTTCGAGGACATCGATTTCGGTTGTGTCAATCTGGAGCGGCGCGTCCGTGACGGACTGAATGGCGTCGATAGCCGCGAGCATCATTTCTTTCTCGTCGATATCGGGCAGACCGACGTTCACATCAAGGATTTCCGCGCCGCCATCGCACTGCTCGACAGCCTGCCGCATAATATAGTCGATATCGCGGCGCTTGAGCGCTTCCTTGAAGAGCTTTTTGCCCGTGGGATTTATGCGTTCGCCGATAATCCTCACCGCGTCGATTTCGACAACCCTTGAAGCCGAGCAGACCGCCGCGGGAATTTGCGGGATTTCGCGCGAAAAAGTCCTGTCTTTAAGCCGTTCTGAAAGCTCCATGATATAATCTGGAGAAGTTCCGCAGCAGCCGCCGAGGATTTTCACGCCCATATCCGCGAATTTGACGACAATATCGGCAAATTCTTCGGGAGAAACGCCGTACTCGTTTGTTACGGGGTCGGGCAAACCCGCGTTCGGTCTTACGAGAACGGGCGCTTCCGCCCATTTCAGAATTTCTTCGACAATCGGCATTGCCTCGGCAGGACCAAGCGAGCAGTTCATTCCAACGGCGTCCGCGCCCGCGCCCTGAAGCGTGAGAACAGCGGAAGCTGCCGTGCAGCCCGTAAACGTACGCATATTCTGCTCAAACGACATCGTACAGATAACGGGAAGCGAAGTGTTCTCTTTTGCGGCGAGAAGCGCGGTTTTCGCCTCGATAAGGTCGGTCATAGTTTCGATTGCGATGAAATCCGCGCCCGCTCTTTCGCCGGCGGTCATAACCTCGCAAAACATCTCGTAAGCCTCGCTTGCGGGCATATCTCCCGCAGGGCGTAACATTCTTCCGAGCGAACCGACGTCGAGAGCGACAAGAACGTCCGTTCCCTCGCAGGCTTTTTTCGCAATTTCAACGGCTCTCGTTATCGTTTCTTCAACGGAATACGCGCTGTTTTTCAGCTTATTCCGATTTGCGCCGAACGTGTTCGCGTAGACAGCCTGCGCTCCGGCAGAGATATATTTTCGGTGAATATCCTCGATAATTTCGGGATTAGTGAAATTGAGTTCTTCCGGTATACCGCCGAGCTTCAGCCCCGATTTCTGGAGCATTGTACCCATAGCGCCGTCAAGAATTATAAATTTATCGTTTGCAAGCAGTTCTCTGAAAGTCATTTTAGCACTCCTCAACTTTTTCTTCACCGTATGGCGCGTCCTCTTTAGGCAGCTTGCGTATTGTCGCAATTGCGATTATTATAATAAGAATTGCACAGGCGGTCCAGATAATCGGCTCTGAGATAATAACGCCGAAATAACCGCCGATTTGTTCGAGCGAACCGCCGACAGTGCCGTTATTACCTCCGAAAAACGGGATAATCACAAGCACGGTGACAACTTTCCACGCAAGCTCTATTATGCTGCATATAATCGGCACGGCGCTTTTTCCAAGCCCCTGAAGCGACGACCTTAGCGCAAGCAGCGCCGCGAGCGGGAAATAGAACGGCACGCTCCATTTGAGGTACATGACGGCTGTGGCTATGATATCGGCGCTGTTTGCGTCCTCCGTGGAAACGAGCATTCCGACAAGGAAATTACCCGCGAAAAATACGAGCGCAAGCGTCACCGCAGCCCACGAAAACGCGATAATCAGACCGTCGCGGATACCCGTTTTTATGCGGGAGTATTTACCCGCGCCGCGGTTCTGCGAGCAGAAAGTGACGAGGGTTGCGCTGATTGACGAAAACGGCATTATAAGCAGGCTGAAAATCTTTCTTGCCGCGGTATGAGCGGTTATGATATCCTTTCCGAAGCCGTTTATTCCGTTTTGCAGAACGATTGAACCTATATCGACAATCGAATACATAAGCGCCATTCCGAAACCTGCTCCGAGAAGCTCGGCTGTGGTTTCACGGGTGAATTTAAAGTCGACTTTCTTAACGAGCAGAAACGGTCTTTTCTTCACAAGATAAATCATACAGACAACCGCAGAAATAAGCTGAGCGGCGACCGTTGCGACAGCCGCGCCGAGAACTCCCGCTTCAAACACGCAGACAAAAAGCAGGTCAAGGACGATATTGAGCGCGGTTGAGATTATGAGGATAATGAGCGGAATAACGCTGTCGCCGACCGCTCTGAGAATAGCCGCCTCAAAATTGTACAGAAGCGTAACGACAAGTCCGAGCGCCACCACGAACAGATAATCCCTCGCCTGCGCGAAAATTTCATCGGGCGTGTTCAGCGCGGTGAGAAGCGGCTCGATGAATATTGTCGTCGCGCAGATGATAACGGCGGTTGTTATCGCCGAAAAAGTTAGCATTCGCGCGATTGTCCTGCGCATTTCATCATGGCGTCCCGCGCCGAAATTCTTTGAAACGATAATCGCAAACCCAGTCACAAGCCCGTTTATAATGCTGAACATAAGCGAAACGACAGAAGCCGTCGAGCCGACCGCCGCAATCGCCTCGTTTCCGAGCGCTTTTCCGATAATAATAGTATCCGTAAGGCTGTAAACCTGCTGAAAAACGTTGCCCAGCAGAATAGGCAGCGCAAACGCCGCGATAAGCTTCAGCGGATTTCCGTTCGTCAAATCCTTCATTTTATCCCATTTCCTTTGTTACATTTGTATTTTTATCTATTTTATTATTTTACCACATTATAAAAATAATTTCAAGAGGATAAATTGCAATTTGATTATGCAAATACCGCAACACTTGATTTTCCGATAATAATATGTTATAATTAAGGCAATACCGCATAATTATTTTC
>DPBR01000036.1:4225-4743 GCA_003516865.1 Oscillospiraceae bacterium | reverse complement strand
TGTGCGGTGTTGCCTTAACAAAAACAAGCTGAAAAGGACGAGAAAAATGAGAGTACTTACAAGCAATCCCCGCGACGACGGATTTTATATGCCCGCAGAGTTTTCAAAACATTCCGGCTGTATTCTGATTTTCCCCGAGAGGAGCGATTCGTGGGCATACGGCGGATACAAGGCGCGGAAAGCGTTCGCTGAGGTGTGCAAAGCAATCGCGAAAAGCGAAAAAGTAACGGTCTGCGCGTCTGCGGAGCAGTATGAAAACGCGCGTTATCTTCTTCCCGACAATATCCGCGTTGTCGAGATGTCGAGCAATGATTCGTGGGCGAGGGATTACGCGCCGACTTTTGTTACAAACGGCAAGGAAATCCGCGGAATAAACTGGAGCTTTAATGCGTGGGGCGGACTTTTCAACGGGCTGTATTTTCCTTGGGACAAAGACGATAAAATGGCTCGAAAGCTCTGTGATTTGTATGATGTCGATATGTACGATATGAGCGGGTTTGTGCTTGAGGGCGGCTCAA
>DPBR01000036.1:3387-3999 GCA_003516865.1 Oscillospiraceae bacterium | reverse complement strand
CGAAGCGTGCCTTTTGAGCGGCGGCAGAAACCCCAATATGACTAAAGAGCAGATTGAGCGAAAACTCGCCGAGTGTCTTGGGATAAGCAAGGTAATCTGGCTGAAAAACGGCATTTTCGGCGATGAAACCGATGAGCACGTTGACAATATCTGCGCGTTTGTTAAGCCCGCGGAGGTTGTTCTCGCATGGACTGATGATAAAAACGACCCGCAGTACGCGCTCTCGAAAAGCTGCCTTGACATTCTCGAAAGCGCAACCGACGCGAAAGGGCGCAAAATCAAGGTTCACAAGCTTTATCTGCCGAAGCCCGTTTACGTCGGCGAGGAAGAGTGCGGCGGGCTTGACACCATGGACTACGAACCCACAAGAACGGTCGGAGAGCGGCTTGCCGCGTCCTACGTCAATTTCTATATCGCGAATAATGCGGTTGTTATGCCGTTTTTCGGCGATGAAGCCGATGAACGCGCCCGCGAAACGCTCGCCACACTGTTTCCCGAAAGAGAAATCATTCCGATTTACGCGCGCGACATTCTCACGGGCGGCGGAAATATCCACTGCATAACCCAGCAAATTCCCGCGATTGACTGATTTTGCAGTAATTTGCAGTCGGA
>DPBR01000036.1:1702-3153 GCA_003516865.1 Oscillospiraceae bacterium | reverse complement strand
TTTGCAGTAATTTGCAGTCGGAAACGAGAGGAAAACCTCGTTTTTGCAGCGATTTGCAGCTATAATCAATCGTTTTTGCATAAAAACAGGCAAAACCCGCGATTTTTTCGGATTTTGCCTGATTTTTTTTGTCAGCCGAACAGTGCGATTTTATCCGCTAAATCAAGCGAAAATTCGTGATTTTGCAGTAATTTGCAGCGTCCGTCAGATACGCGCAGGCGGTTTTCTTTTCACAACGGCACTGCCACAGTTCGTTGTTGTAAACCGACATCAAAATCTCCGCGCACGCCGCAATGTCCCTGCGCTCAATTTTCCTTATAATCAGCCCTTCGCCTCCGCAGCCGCCTTGCTTTCCTCGGAAACGGCGGCGCTTCTTATTATGTAGCTCTCAACGTTGCTTATCGTTTCACCGTCAATCTGAAGCGCGGTCGGACGGTCGAATTTAACCTCAATTGTGCTTCCCGTGAGAACCTCAACCATTTCCTTATGCTTGACGTGTTCACCTTTGAAAATAGATGGGAACACCATAAGCGTCTTGAGCTTGTTTGAACCGTACATCACAACGCATGTCAGCTTTCTTTCCGGATTCAGCCTGTCCTGATTCGGCGCAACGCACATTCCTCCGCCGTAATATCTTCCGTTCATCGTCGGCGCAAGCCAAACCTTCCTGAACTTATACTCCTTGCCGTCAACCGTCACAACGGCGTTCGCGGGCTTGAAGTGAAACAGCAGTCCCTTTATCGCGATTGACGAGTAGTTTATGTCCTTGCCGTAATTTTTCACTCTCATTCTGTCGCCGACTTCGCAGCAATATCCGTCAATTCCGTATCCAACGCCGTTCAGCACTCTGTATTTCTTCCCCTTAACCTCGACTGTCGGAAGATTTTTCAAGTACGGATTGAGCAGAATAATGCCGTTTTCGCCGATATCGCGCGTAAAGTCGTTTCCCGAACCCGCAGGATAATAATAAATCTCGCGTTCGGGTTCGCCTACAATATTAACCAAGCGATTAAGCGTTCCGTCGCCGCCGCAGACTATCAGCTTATCGTCCGGCGAAAAATCCGAAAGCTTCGCGTCGCGTATATCCCTGAATGTAACCTGCTCGTCAACCAGCTCCGCGATTTTCGCAGCATTTTCTTTGCCCCTGCTATTGTTTGCAAGCGGATTGTAAAGAACTATCGTCATTTTATTTTCCTCCGTTATTTATTGTTTTCCGACTCAAGAAACGCCGATATTTTCCCGCGGACAAGCTCCGAAAGCTCCACGGATTTATGTCCCGCGGGGTCGATTACGTCAATGATATCAAACGTCACCTTTGTGCTTCGCCACGGCGTCCGCTTGTGAACTTCCTTCGTTCCCCGAACCGCCGAAACGACTATCGGGCAGCCCGTTTTCAGCGCGATTTTAAAGCTTCCCGCGTGAAACTTGCCGAGATTTATGCCGTCGCCGCG
>DPBR01000036.1:0-1490 GCA_003516865.1 Oscillospiraceae bacterium | reverse complement strand
ATTTATGCCGTCGCCGCGCGTTCCCTCAGGAAAAACCCCTACCGAAAGCACTCCGCGCCTTATGTAATCCTCGGCGGCTTCAACCGCGCTTTTTCCCGCGCGCAGGCTTTTTCGGTCAATCGGCATATAACAGCACCGCCAAATCGTCCTTCCCACAATAGGTATCTTAAACAGCGATTCCTTTGTTATATAAGCAAGGGGGCGTTTTTTCAGCACAAGGCACTGTATCATATTATCGAGCTGCGACAAATGGTTCGACACAAGCAAAAACGGCTTTTCGGGAATTTTTTCCGTGCCGCTTGTCTTTATTTTAACCCTCGCACCCTCGCAGATGTACGCGTATCCGAAATTCAACATTCGGCGGTAAAAATTCGACGGCTTTTCATAAACCTTTTTCTTATCAACGAACAGCGAGAAAGTCCACAAAACAAGCCAAATCAGCAAATTCACCGCAAGCGCAAGCCCCAGAAATATCGGCGCAAGCCACGGGAATATCCCGAATACGGCGCAGACAGCCACGGAAACCGCCGCGCATATTATCAATGAAATCGCAATCGGACGCATTTTCTTCCTCCGGTTGTTTATTTTTCTCCGTTTCGGAAAAGTATTCTTGTTTTATTATAACATTTTTCGTCGAATTTTGCAATAGTTTTTGTACAAAAAAACAACGGCGAATTTCCCAAAACGAGATTTTCGCCGTTTATCTTATTTCATTTTGCGCTTTTTGAAGATGTTCTCCCACGGTATCTGCACCAAAATCACCGCGCTGAACACAATCGCGCAGCCCCAAATCTGCCTTTCGGACAAACTCTGGTCGGTGCTGAGAAAGCCGATTTTGTACGCAATAAATCCCGCAATTGCCGAGATTACGCTCTCAAGCGACATTATCAGCGCCGCGACAGTCGGATTAAGCCCCTTCTGCCCAACAATCTGGAGCGTGTATCCAACGCCGCTTGACACAAGTCCCGCATAAAGTATCGGAATTGCGCCGTCCGAGAGCTGCTGCAAGGTCGGCTTCTCGAAAATAAGCGCAAGCGCTCCGCTCGCCAAAAAGCACACGAAAAACTGTATGCAGGCGACAACAACGCCGTCCGTTTTCGGGGAAAAATAGTCGATTATCAGAATATGTACCGCAAACAGAACCGCGCATATCAGCACAAGCAAATCGCCCGTCTGAAGCGAAAAATTCCCCTCCGTCATACAAAGAAGGTACATTCCAAACACTACCAAAACCACTCCGAGCCACACGATTTTCGGGCATTTTTTCTTGATAAAAATGCCGAGAATGGGCGTGAAAATTATATAAAGGGCGGTTATGAAGCCGCTTTTTCCAACGGTCGTCATCGACACTCCGAACTGCTGAAAAAGGTTCGCCGCCGTCAATGCCAGACCGCAGCATATTCCCGCTTTTATCGTGATTTTCTTGTCAATCGGCTTCTTTTTTTCGGCGGGAGTGCGCGCGCGTATTATCGCGATTACGGGTATAAGCG
>DPBR01000059.1:17181-18952 GCA_003516865.1 Oscillospiraceae bacterium | reverse complement strand
TATGGTTCGTACTCCCGATATCGGCGGTATTATCAACGACGCGATGTCAAACGGCATTGTAAGAGAGTATTACACAAGCTTTATCTATAACGCGGACGGTTCTCTCGCGCTTACAACCATAATTTCGGGTCTTGCGTGGGGTCTTGGATATTTTGGTATGCCGCATATTCTCGTTCGCTTTATGGCGATAAAATCAAGCGACCTTATCAAAAAATCCCGCATTATCGCAACCTGCTGGGTTGTTGTTACTCTTGCGGCGGCGGTTCTTGTCGGCATCTTCGGAATGGCGTTCCTCAACTCGCCCGGAAATGAAGCTCTTAAGATGAAATTCGACCAAATCGGCGACGTTGAAAAGATTTTTATGTTCCTTTCGTCGTCGCTGCTTCCCGCGCTTATCGCAGGTATCGTGCTTTCGGCAATCCTCGCCGCGATTATGTCCACCGCGGACAGCCAGCTTCTCGTAACTTCTTCCGCGGTCACAAACGATATGTTCAAGCTGTTCAAGAAGAACGCTTCCGAAAAAACGCTTATGTGGGTTTCAAGAATTGCGGTACTTGTCGTTGCTGTTATCGCGTATGTAATCGCGCTTGACGAAAACAGCTCGGTTATGGGACTTGTTTCCTACGCTTGGGCGGGTCTTGGCGCGGCGTTCGGTCCGGCTATGCTGCTCTCGCTGTTCTGGAAGAAAATGACAATGCCCGGCGCGGTTGCCGGAATTGTCGCGGGCGGAGTTTCGGTTGTCCTCTGGGAGAGTATTCCCGCGCTTTCGGGAACGGGAATTTATTCGCTTGCTCCCGCGTTTGCTATTGCGATGATTGCCATAATCGTCGTTTCGCTTATGACAAAGGTTGACGCGGAGAAGGTTGACGAACTCTTCCAAAAGGCGAAATCCGCCGAAATCAAGTGATTTTTGAATATTCGCTTCCCTCGCTTTTCGCGGGGGAAACTTTTTGCGCGGTATTATAAAAATACCCTTGCTTTTTTGAGAGAAATGGTGTATAATATATTGTACAGAATATTTGAAAGGGAGGATTTGCTATGTCCGTAAATCTTCAGAAGGGTCAGAAAGTTGACCTTACGAAGGGCAATTCGGGTCTGAAGGCGCTTGTTGTCGGACTTGGCTGGGACGAAGCTCCGAGAAAATTCTCGCTGTTCTCAAGATGGCAGGATATCGACTGCGACGCTTCCGCTATTCTCGTAGACGCGCAGAGCGGAAAACTCAGAGGTCCCGTCGACGTCGTGTATTACGGCAATCTTACCCACAGAACGGGCGCTGTTCGGCACTGCGGCGATAACCTCACGGGCGCGGGCGACGGCGATGATGAGCAGATTATCGTTGAGCTGAACAAAGTTCCCGCCGATTTCTCGAAAATCGTGTTTGTGGTGACGATTTATAAGGCGAGAGAACGCAATCAGCAGTTCGGTATGATTAAAAACGCGTTCATCAGGATTGTTGACGCGGACACGGGCAAGGAGCTTTGCAAGTACAACCTTTCCGAGAACTACGAGGGCAAGACCGCTATGATTTTCGGCGAGGTTTACCGCTATAACGGCGAGTGGAAGTTCGGCGCTATCGGCGAACCGACAACGGATGACGGAATTGCCGAAATGGCGGCAAGATTTCAATGATTTTCAGTGATTTTAGGAGGATTTTATTATGACGAAGAAGCTTGTAATGATTATCGGTATTATCGTTACCGCAGCGGCGGCGGCAGCGGCTGTCGCTTATTTCCTGCTCAACAAGACAAAGCTGCTTGACGGCGAGGATTTT
>DPBR01000059.1:16445-17002 GCA_003516865.1 Oscillospiraceae bacterium | reverse complement strand
GCTGCTTGACGGCGAGGATTTTGATATCGACGACGATTTGAACGAAGATATCTGAAAAAATGGCGAAAGAAGCAAAAACAAACGCCCTGCGTATGCTCGACAGGGCGAAAATCGATTATGTCCCGCATACCTATGAGTGCGGGGAGTTTATCGACGGCGTTCATATCGCACAAGCCCTCGGACAAGCTCCCGAAGCGACGTTCAAGACGATTGTTACGATAGGAAAAAGCGGGAAATACTACGTTTTCGCGCTGCCTGTCGATATGGAACTCGACCTTAAAAAGTGCGCGAGGGAAGCGGGAGAAAAGTCGCTTGAGCCTGTCCACGTCAAGGATATCAACGCGATTACGGGCTATATCCGCGGCGGAGTTTCGCCTATCGGTATGAAAAAGCAATTCCCGACTTTCGTTCACGAAAGCGCACAAAATCTCGAAAAAATCTTCGTGAGCGGCGGAAGGCTCGGACTTCAGCTTGAAATGACGCCCGATGATTTGCTTAAAGCCTGTGCAGGGAAATTTGCGGATATTGTTCAGGCTTAAATTTGTCCGAACGCTTGT
>DPBR01000059.1:12949-16281 GCA_003516865.1 Oscillospiraceae bacterium | reverse complement strand
GAACGCTTGTTTTGTGCAAAAATATCGCATTATAAAGCGGTTTCCCTCGGATTGTCGGAGCAAAAACGCGCGGCTTTATTGATGGTAATTCCTTTTGCGCGACAGCGCAGAAAGCGTTAATCGAGCCGAAAATACTCTTTAACAGACCGTGCCGCCGCCCTTTCGGGCAGCGGCTTTCTGTGTTCAGGGAATGTAGTTTGCGAAAAAGCTTAGCAGCCGCATCCGCAGCCGTTATTACAGCTGTTGCCGCAGCCGCAGTCGTTGTTGTTCGCATAAGCCGTGCCGTTGTTACCGCAGCAGCCGAACAAGAGGATAAGGATAAGAATCCAGCAGCAGCCGTTTCCGCCAAAGTTGAAGCATGACATAACAATGTCCTCCTTGTGTTTTGTTTTGAAACCCGCCGCCCCCCGTCGGGGCTTTGCGTTTCTTGGTATATATTATGCCGCTCCGGAAAATCGGTTACTTTTTTCAAAAAAATCGGCTTCCGGGGGCAACGGAAGCCGATTTATCGCCGTATAAAAGCTTTGGCAAAATTTATGGAGGACTTTTGCTTTTTATCTTGATTATATTCTATCACATATTTTCTCCGAAATCAAGATATATGACAAAACTGTAACCATTTTCCTGCATTTTGTAATTTCTTGTAACCGTTTTGTAATCATTTTGTAACTTTTGGACAAAAAAATAATGAAATTTCGATGAAAAAAAGTAAAAAACCCTGTTCAAATCTATTTATTTATGTTATAATAATAATGTATTTTTGTATGCCGACAGGCGATTTGCGCCAAAATAACCAGACGAGGTAGTTTAATGTGATTTATCTTGATAACGCCGCAACTACAAAGCCCTGCCGCGAGTGCGTTCGGGCTGTTACGGAAACTATGGAAAATTTTTACGGGAACGCAAGCTCTCTTCATAAAATGGGAACGGCTTCCATTAACATCATAAACCGCGCAAAACAGGCGGTTTTGAAAGGTCTTTCTCTCGGCGGAGCACCGCTTGAGGGCGATGTTATTTTCACTTCGGGCGCTACAGAAAGCAGCAATACCGCGCTTTTCGGGCTTAATCTCAGACTTGGAAGCAAAATCGTCACGACCGCTATGGAACACCCCTCGGTTGCCCGAACAATCGACAGGCTTGCAGAGCGCGGATATAACGTCGTGCGGCTCGCTCCAAAGGATTATGCGGATTTCGAGGAGGCGATTATTAACGCGGTTGACGAAAATACCTCGCTTGTAAGCTGTATGGCGGTTAACAACGAAACGGGCTTTCACGTCGACGTAAAGCGGCTTTATAAGGCGGTTAAGGCGAAAAATCCCCGCGCGTTCGTTCATATCGACGCGGTTCAGGGATTTCTCAAAATTCCGCTTGACGGCGATGTTATCAGCGCTTCGGGTCACAAAATTCACTCGTCAAAGGGTATCGGCGCGCTGTACATAAAGAAGGGTATCGCGCTCGCGCCGCTTCTTTCGGGCGGCGGTCAGCAGAAAAACCTGCGTTCCGGCACGGAAGCAGTCGAGCTTATCGCGGGGCTTGAAGCCGCCGTTAACGCTTACAAATACGATTTCGAGCGCTTTTCGGAGCTGAAAAATCGGCTTGTCGGCGGGATTTCGGCAATTGATAACGTAAAGCTTAACTCGGACGAAAAGTGCCTGCCGAATATCGTGAATTTCAGCGTTCGCGGCGTTCGCTCGGAGATTATGCTTCACTCGCTCGAACAGCACGATATCTGCGTTTCAAGCGGCTCCGCCTGCTCAAAGGGCAAAACAAGCGGCGTGCTTTCGGCGTTCGGCGTTTCGGACAAGGACGCGGACTGCGCGCTCAGAGTTTCAATGTGCGCGGAAAATACTCCCGAAGAAATTGATTTTCTCTGCGAAAAAATCGCCGAGGCAGTTAAGCGTTTCAGAAGGTGAATTATGAATTTCTTGTTGGTTGGCGCGGGAGGCGCGCTTGGCGCAATACTCCGCTATTCAATCGGGCAAATCCCATATAGGGGCGATTTTCCCGCTCTTACGCTTGTGACAAATCTTTTGGGTGCGTTCTTAATCGGCTTTATAAGCGGCGCCGCCGAGAAAAAAGGCTTGTCCGACAATCTTGTTTTGTTCCTCAAAACGGGAGTTTGCGGCGGCTTTACGACTTTCTCAACTTTCTCGCTTGAATCGTACAAGCTAATTCAGTCAAACCATTTGATTTTGTCGATAATTTATATCGTTTTGAGCGTTGGACTTTGCTTGGCGGGAGTGTTCTTAGGAATGCTTCTTGCGAAAAAAATACTTTGATGATAACGAGGCTTATATGAAAGAAATTATACTTTGCAAATACGGCGAAATCGCGCTTAAGGGCGACAACAGAAGCTCTTTCGAGGATATGCTCGTCAAAAATATAAAGCGCCGCCTTAAACATATCGGAAAATTTGAATATTCCAGACGTCAGAGCACAATTTATATTGAACCCATTGACAGCGCGGATATCGAAGCCGCTCTCAGAAGCCTGAGAAACGTATTCGGGATAGGCGCAATCCAGCGCTGCGCCGTGTTTGAAAAGGATTTTGACGTCGTTTGCGCGAATGTCGGCGAATACCTTAAATCCGCGCTTGAAAACGCCAAAACCTTTAAGGTCGAGGCAAAGCGCTCGGACAAGTCGTTCCCGCTCAAATCGCCCGATATTCAGCAGAAGCTTGGCGACGTCGTTCTCGATAATTTCCCGCATCTTGGCGTTGACGTGCATAATCCCGAAGTTACCGTTCGGCTCGAAATCCGCGACAACGGCGCTTATCTTTCTGCGGAAAGGATTATCGGCGCAGGGGGTATGCCCGTGGGTTCAAGCGGAAAGGCGCTTCTTATGCTTTCGGGCGGTATCGACAGCCCCGTGGCGGCTTATATGATGGCGAAACGCGGACTTGTCGTTGACTGCATACACTATGTCAGCCCGCCTTATACCTCCGACAGAGCGCGTATGAAGGTTGAGGCGCTTTGCGAGGAACTCACCGAATTCTGCGGTAATATCATATTTTACTGCGTTCCTTTTACCGAAATTCAGGAGGCTATCCGCGATAACTGTCCAGAAGAATATTTTACCGTGATTATGCGAAGGCTTATGGTAAAAATAGCGAACAGAGTGTGCAGGCGCGACGGCTACGGCGCTATCATCACGGGTGAAAGTCTGGCTCAGGTCGCTTCGCAGACGCTTCCCGCGCTCGGCTGTACAAACGCCGCGGCTGAATTTCCCGTTTTCAGACCCGTTATCGGTATGGATAAAATAGAAATTACCGATATTTCGCGTAAAATCGGAACTTATGAAACTTCAATCCTCCCGTATGAGGACTGCTGCAC
>DPBR01000059.1:12322-12743 GCA_003516865.1 Oscillospiraceae bacterium | reverse complement strand
ATGAGGACTGCTGCACGGTATTTTCTCCGAAACACCCCCGCACAAGACCCACAATCGAGGAGGTTCTTGAAGCGGAGAGCGGTTTTGACTTTGAAAAACTGCTTGACGAGGCGGTCGAAAAAACAGAGGTCAAGCGCTTCAGATACGGCGAAAAAACCATTTATCTGGAATAATCGCGAAACCTTTTCCATATTTATTCGGTATTGTATATGAATGAAAAAATTTATGATGAAATCGGGTTCATTTCGGAACAAATCGTGAAAATATGCACGGAAAATCACCTCAAAATCGCGACAGCCGAGAGCTGCACGGGAGGTATGATTTCTGCGGCAATAACGGGCGTTTCGGGAAGCTCGGCTGTAATCGAGCTTGGAATTTGCTCGTATTCAAACAGAATTAAAGAGGCGATTCTCGGAGTTTC
>DPBR01000059.1:4458-12103 GCA_003516865.1 Oscillospiraceae bacterium | reverse complement strand
CGGGAGCGGACTATGCGGTTTCGACAACGGGAGTTGCGGGTCCGTCCGGCGGCAGCCCCGAACACCCCGTCGGCGAGGTTTTTATCGCGGTTTGCTCGCCGAAAGACGTTTTTCCGCAGCGCTTTGCGTTCACGGGCGACAGGGAACGCGTCAGGGCGGAAGCCTGCAAAACGGCGCTTGAACGGCTTTTATCGACAATAAAAAAAGATTTCGGATAAGTATATATATGACGTTTTATCAGGAGGATAGAAAAAATGGCTAATCTTGACGATTTCGGCAGCAGGGGAACCGGTTCGCGCAGACCCGCCGAAAAATCTCATAATTCTTCGGCAGATAAGATTAAGGGAAGAAAATCCGCTAAGAAAACCGGATTTGCGAAATTTATTTCAAATATTCTCCCGCAGGCGGGAGATTCAAACGGCGAAAAGGCAAGAAAGGCGTTTTTGCTGTTCGCAGTCGCGGCGCTTATCGGTTCGCTTGTTTTCCTCGGCTGGCAGCTTTTCAGCCTTAAAGAAGGCGCGAGAGTCAACAACAACATCATAAGCATAGCGGGAGAAACGGTCGATTCCTCGCTTCAGGGGTCGTATACCGTTCCCGCTCAGATTGAAAATCCGATTATGACGGAGGTTACGTCGGCGGGTACCGAAGAACCTGAAATTATCGACCTCACACCCGTTGTAAACACGCCGCTCGATATCGATTTCGACGCGCTTAAGGAAATTAACCCCGACGTAAGGGCTTGGATTAAGATTACCGGCACGCTTATAAACAATCCGGTTGTTATCGGTCCGGATAATTCGTATTACCTCACTCACGACATAAACAAGGAAGAATCTGTTTCGGGAACTATTTTTTCGAGTTACAGAAATACATGGGACGGAACCGACGACAATACTATTCTTTTCGGGCATAATATGCATACGGGAGAATTTTTTGCTTACGTCAACAGCTACGTTCCCAACGACGCTTCCCGCGAACCTATCGCGTTCTACAAGGTTCACCCCACGATTATGATGGCGACACCCGACGGCGGCAGTCAGACTTACAAGATTTTCGCGGGTATGGTTGTAAACACAAATCCTACTTACGGAGAAGTGTTTAGCTATGTTAACAAGACGAAATTCGCCGATGTTGACGATTTCAACAATTTTATAATTAACGTTATGGACAGAAGCTGGTTCTTCACCGATGTCGACCTCACCTATGGCGACGAGCTTCTCACGCTTTCAACCTGCTGGTGGCCGCTCGGCCGCGAGGTTGATACCCGCTGGGTTCTCTTTGCACGCAAGGTTCGCGAGGGCGAAAGCGAGGAGGTTGACACTTCAAAGGCTTATCGAAACTATCAGCCCAAACTGTTTGACTACTATTATGATATAATCAAGAGTTCGTGGTCGGGCAGCGTCTGGGATAAGTCCAAGCTTCTGAGCTATAACGGACAATAATTTTTTCGCTCCCGGAAGGAGTTTATGATGTCAAATATTGAAGAAAATAAGTCGGAAAAGGAAAACATCTTTCTCAGAATTGCAAAATATCTTTTCCCGTGGAAGGGCGACAAGCCAACGGAAATTATCAGGAAAATTGTTTTTCTCACGGCATTGACAACTCTTGTGATTACCGGAACAAATCTCATTCTGGCACAAATTAACAGAATTAACGACAACGCTATCAATAAGGAACTTTCCGAGTCGTATCACGGCTCGGCGACATCGAAGGTTGAGATAAATACCCAGAAGCGCGAGGAAATTAAGAAGGAATATCCCGAAATTCAGGAGAGATTTATTCCGCTTCTTGAGATTAACAAGGATATGGTAGGCTGGCTTACCGTGGGCGATGAGAGCTTCATCGACTATCCCGTGCTTCAGGGCGAGGATAACGGCACTTACCTCTATAAGAATTTCAGAGGCGAAGAAAGCCGTTCGGGTTCGCTTTTCCTTGACTATCGAAACGTCGTTTCGCCGGATAATCAATCGGCAAATCTTGTGATTTACGGGCATAATATGGAATCGGGAGAGTATTTCGGAAAGCTGATTTACTACTTCAACTACGCCTATTCTCAGACGGACCACAACGATATCAGCTTCTACAAAAAGTACCCGACGCTTAAGTTTAGTTCGCTTTATAAAACGTCAACCTACAAGATTTTCGGGGGAATGCTTGTTAATACGCTTCAAAGCGCAGGCGAGGTCTTTAATTACCATAATGTTCATAATTTCGCAAATAAAGCGGAATTTGACGATTACTGCGCTAAGGTTCTCGACCGTTCTACGTTTATTAATCCCGACGTTGACCTCAGATACGGCGATAATCTGATTACGCTTTCAACCTGCGCAATGGGCTCGGCTTACGGAAATACCGACCTGCGATGGGTTATTTTCGCTCGCGAGGTTCGCGAGGGCGAGGACGAAACGGTTGACGTTTCAAGGGCTTACGCTAACCCAAGTCCCCTTTTCTACGACCTGTACTATGACGTTCTCGGCGGCGAATGGAAGGGAAGAGGCTGGGACGAAAGCATAATTCAGGGGTATAAAAGCTGAGGCATTCTGACTTTTTGGAAGAAAGGATTGCTCCATGGCGGAAATGGATATGGGATTCGCGCCGAACGGTAAAAAGCGCGGGAAAAAATCCTCGAAAAAACACGGTTTCCTTAAAAATCTGAGAGTATCCCTTCTTCCTCAAAAAGGCGACGGGAGCGCTGAAATTCTGCGGAAAATCGTATTTCTTGCGGCGCTTTCCGTTCTTGTCGGAGCGGTTATTTCACTTATATTGTGGTTTACGGGTAATTTCGGCGGCCGCGAGAACTATATCGATGAAAACGGAAACGAAACGGCTACTTCCGCGCGGATTGTCGAGCTTAAAAACCGCGCGCCTACGCAGCAGGAGGTCGGAAAGCTTCCCGGCGGCGCGATAAACGAGAAATATGCCGCGCTTTACGCTCAGAACAGCGATTTTATCGGCTGGCTTACGATTCCCGGAACGAATATCGATTATCCCGTTATGCAGACGGACGACAACGATTATTATCTTCACCGCAATTTCGATAGGCAGGAGGTCTTTGAGGGTACGCTTTTCGCGGATTACCGCGGGAAAATTACTCCGGACGGAATGCCGCAGAATACCGTTATTTATGGGCATAATATGCTTATGAAATATCAGTTTTCCGCGCTTCAGAATTACAAAAAGGATATCGAATTCCTTAAAATGTCGCCGACCGTTGAGTTCAACACGCTTTACGCAGACGCGAAATACAAAATTATTTCGGTTTTTCTCGTAAACTGGCTTCCAAAGGACGGCGACGTCTTTAAGTACAACAGCACGAATTACTTCAAAAATCAGGCGGAGTTCTTCGATTTCGTTCTCGAATGTAAGGACAGAAGCCTTTATGATACAGGCGTTGATATCGAATACGGCGATGAGTTTCTCACGCTTTCAACCTGCGATAAGTCTACATATATGGATTTGCGGCTTGTCGTTGTTGCGAGAAAGGTAAGAGAGAACGAAAATCCGAACGTTGACCGCGAAAAAATTACAAAACAGGACAGCGTTAAGTATTTCGACGGCTATTATGACATTTACAGCGGGTTTGGCGGCAAGGATTATTTCTGGCACGGAAGAACGTGGGATACGTCCGAGGTAAAGGGGCTGGACGCTTATCTGCGAGAAAACGGACTTGACGATAACCCTGAGAATTATTGAGGTTCTTATGAAAAATCTTTCACTTGTTAAGCTTTTCACGGCGCTTTTGATTTTCGGCGTTTATATGTTTGTGTTTAATGTGGCGGGAACTGTCGAGGGAGAAGAAATTGCCGCAAGCGAGCCGCTTCCCGATATCTCCGAGCCGAAACACACCGGAACGCAGGATTTTATCCTGCCGGATAACGAGGTTATAGGGACTGAAACCGGCGTTAAGCTTGAAGCGATTTCTTTCGGTACGCCTTCTCTCTGTAATTCCCCCGTTTATTCGGTTTATACGCCGAGCGAGCTTGTTTCGGGACTTGAAGGCAAGGATATCGAGAGCAAGCCCGAAAGCGACGAAAAAGATTCAATCACGATTATTGACGATTACAACCCATCAACAAGCAGTTCAAGTTCATCAAGCAGTTCGAGTTCATCAAGCAGTTCGAGTTCATCGAGCAGTTCGAGTTCGTCGAGCAGTTCAAGTTCATCGAGCAGTTCAAGTTCATCGAGCAGTTCAAGTTCATCGAGCAGTTCAAGTTCATCGAGCAGTTCGAGTTCGTCGAGCAGTTCGAGTTCGTCGAGCAGTTCGAGTTCATCGACCAGTTCGAGTTCATCGACCAGTTCTCATATTTCCCACGAGGACGCAAGAAACGAAATCCTCACGGTTAACGATTACGGAACGATTGTTTCGGGAAATACGATTGATATTATCTCTCAGATTGTTGCGAACGAAATCGGAAATTCTTTCGCGCCCGAAGCTATCAAGGCACAGGCTGTCGCGGCGTATTCCTATGTCAGATACTTCAACGACCGCGGTCAGACTCCGAGCGTAATCCTAAGCGACAGGGTTTCCGACTCCACGAGAGTGCTTGTCGAGTCGGTTCTCGGCGAGGCGGTCTATTATGACGGAGAGATTATTCAGGCGGTTTATTCCGCTTCTTCGGCGGGTTACACGGCTTCCTGCAAGAACGTCTGGGGCACGAATTATCCGTATCTCAAGAGCGTTTACTGCGAACTTGACGCGGAATACGACCCGAATTACGGCAGAACAAAGACGTTTTCGTCAAGCGACGTTAAATCGCGCGTATACAATACCACGGGCATTTCG
Organism: Oscillospiraceae bacterium; assembly: GCA_003516865.1. Classification (GTDB taxonomy): domain Bacteria; phylum Bacillota; class Clostridia; order Oscillospirales; family Ruminococcaceae; genus CAG-115. The sequence continues at coordinate 7,320 of DPBR01000059.1, read as the reverse complement.
CTCAGCGGAAATCCCGAAAACTGGTTCGTTATCGACGGCAGAGTTGACGGCAAATATGTAAGCTCCGTCAGCGTCGGCGGCAATCACGCTTATGTCAGCGACGGCAAGACGATTAATATCACGGGACGCGTTTTCCGCGAGAAAATTATGAGTTTTGATATCCGCTCAAGCGCTTTCGATATCGACTACAACCCCACAACGGACGAGTTTACTTTCACAACCTACGGAAACGGTCACGGAGTAGGTCTGAGCCAGAACGGCGCGAACAACCTCGCGAAATACTGGGGCTGGGATTACAGGCAAATCCTCACGTTCTATTACACCGATACATACGTTGAATAACAAAAAACCTCGCTTTTTCGGCGAGGTTTCTTTTATTGTCTGAGGTAAATTCCCTGTTCTTCCATATAATCCTCAAGTTCCTGCTTCATATCGAAGATTTTCTCTTTATTTTCGTTAATCTGCTCGTCCGTGAGCTTTTCGGGTTTTTCCGGCTTTTCGGGCTGATTTTGCTTCTTTTCGTCCATACTCTTACTTCCTTTCAAGCAATGAAACGTATTATATCAAACCGGATAATTGATTTTGGTTGTTTCAAATTGTAGTCGGTATTATTGCAGATATTCCGGCAAATATTTTTTCGCATCGTTTTTTCCGCTTCATAAAATATAAAATCAATCTTCTGATTTCTGCCCTGAAAACTGCACTTTAAGTTCAACATTTTCGCAGTCATATCCGACAATTTTCAGCCTGTTTTTCCCCTCCGAAAAAGGAACCGATTCAGCCGAACCGCTTAATTCATCGGAATTGCACTCAATCAGTACAGTAATATTTCCATTTCCGTCAACAAGCACCAACTTCGCCGTTCCGCGCGATATTTTCATCATAATTTCAGCGGAAGCGCAGTATGCCGCTTTTGCTTCTGACGTCCACACAGTCTCACGTCCGTCGAATTTTTCAGCCGTGAATATACAGCCGTTATCCGTCTGATTGTACAATGCGCCGATTTTTGCAAACCTGTCAGGCTGTTCCGAAATTATCTCTGCGGAATCGTATTCTTTTTTCGCAAACTCGTTGCTGCATCCCGTTATGCAAAAGCAAAGCAGGACAGCCGCAAATCCGCATATTATCTTTTTCATATTACTCACTTCCTTTGCAGTAGACATACCGTTTCCACGTGCTGAGTTCTCGGAAACAAATCGAACGGCTGTACCTTTTCGAGCGTGAAGCCGTTTTCGCAAAGAAATTTGCAGTCGCGCGCGGCTGTCGCGGGATTGCACGATATCATTACGATTTTTTGCGGGTTCATCTGCGCGCAGGCTCTGAGCGTTTGCTCATCGCAGCCTTTTCTCGGCGGGTCAAGCAGAATTACATCAGGAGAAATTCCGCGCTTTTTGAGCGTTTCTGCTGCAATTCCCGCGTCCGCCGCGATAAACTCGGCGTTCGTTATTCCGCAGCTCAGAGCGTTTTCACGCGCGTTTTCAACCGCAACGGGAACAATCTCCGCGCCTATAAGCTTTTTCGCGTTTCTCGCCATCGAAAGTCCGACCGCGCCCGTTCCGCAGTACAAATCTAGGATAACTTCCGCCTTTCCGGAAAATTCCGCAGCCTTTTTGTAAAGCTTTTCGGCGGCTTTTGTGTTCACCTGATAAAACGATTTCGGCGAAATCTTAAGCGTAACGCCGCACATTTCATCAAAAATCTCCGCTTTTCCGCTGAGAAGAACGTCTTTTTCACCCAGAATTACGTTCGTTTTTGCGGGATTTATATTCAGCACAACGCCCGTTACTTCGGGAAAACGCCCGCAAATCTTCCGCGCAAGCGCCTTAAATTCCGGAACGTTCCTCCGCGCAACCAGCACGCAGCAAAGTCCGCCGTCCGCTTTATTTGCGGCTTTTCTCAGGAAAATATGCCGAAGAACACCGTCGTGTTTCTCCTCGTTATACGCGGAAATGTGCAGGGAAGAGGCTTCCGCGGCAATAAATCCTGTGATTTCCGAGAAGATTTTTGGCTGAAGCTTGCAGTCGCTCACGGGAATAAGCCTGTGGCTTCTCGGCGCGAAAAATCCCGCTTCAAGCTTCCCGTCAACGCGCGCCGTGGGCATTTGCAGCTTGTTGCGGTAACGCTCGGTGAAGTCGCTGCGCTCAATCGGCAAAAATTCGGGCGAAAGCTTTCCTATCCTCTCGAATGCGTCCCGAACAAAGCTTTCCTTAGCCCGAAGCTCCGCGTCATAGCTTATGTGGCGGAAAACGCACCCGCCGCATTTTCCGAAAACGGGACAATCATTCTCAATCCTGTCCTCGGACGGCTTTGTTAAACTTTCGATTTTCGCGTAGGCGTAGCTTTTGCAGTCTTTCAGAATACGCGCTTCTATCTCGTCGCCGACAGCCGAAAACGGCACGAAAACCGCTTTCCCGTCATATCGCGCAATCCCGCTTCCCTCGGACGTAAGCCCCGTTATTTTAAGCGGGACAATCTCATTTTTCTCCATAATCAGATTTCGCCGAGGCTTTTTGCTTTGAGGTACGCATTGATGAAGCCGTCGATATCGCCGTCCATAACAGCATTTATGTTGCCGCTCTCAAAGCCCGTTCTGTGGTCTTTCGCGAGCGTGTACGGCATAAATACATACGAGCGAATCTGGCTTCCCCACTCGATTTTAAGCTGTTCGCCCTTGATATCGCTGATTTTGTCGAGGTGCTCCTGTTCTTTAATCTGAACGAGCTTCGACATCAGCATTTTCATCGCGAAATCCTTGTTCTGAACCTGCGAACGCTGCGTCTGACACGCCGTCACGATACCCGTGGGCTTGTGTATCAGGCGAACCGCGGAGCTTGTCTTGTTGATATGCTGACCGCCCGCGCC
>DPBR01000059.1:3921-4269 GCA_003516865.1 Oscillospiraceae bacterium | reverse complement strand
TGCTGACCGCCCGCGCCGCTTGCACGATAAACTTCCATTTCGATATCTTCGGGACGAATTTCAACCGAAACGTCCTTTTCAATCTCCGGCATAACTTCAACGGACGCGAAGCTTGTGTGACGTCTGCCCGCGGCGTCAAACGGCGAAACGCGCACAAGACGGTGAACGCCGTGCTCGCTTTTCAGGAAACCGTAGGCGTTGAACCCCGAAATATGAATGGAAGCGCTCTTTATTCCCGCTTCATCGCCGTCGAGAATATCGAGAACTTCGGTTTTAAAGCCGTGTCTGTCCGCCCACTTCGTGTACATTCTCACGAGCATTGAAACCCAGTCCTGCGCCTCTGTGCCG
>DPBR01000059.1:3229-3734 GCA_003516865.1 Oscillospiraceae bacterium | reverse complement strand
CAGTCCTGCGCCTCTGTGCCGCCTGCGCCCGCGTGGAACGACAAAATCGCGTTGCAGCTGTCGTATTCGCCTTTGAGAAGCGTTCCGAGCTTCTGTTCCTCGAAATTGCTCTTGACTTTCTCGGCGAGTTCCTTTACCTCGTCAACCATCGACTCGTCGTTTTCTTCCTCGGCAAGCTCAATCATCGTTAGCACGTCGTCGCGGTTTTCCTTAAGCTTCTCAAAATCGCTTATTGTCTGTTTGTATCTGCCTATCTGCTGAAGAACCGCGCCCGATTTTTCCGCGTCGTCCCAGAAATTCGGCTCGGTTGTTTTCATTTCAAGCTCGTCGAGCTTTATCTTTATTCCGTCAAGGTTAAGCGCGCCGCGAAGGTCCTCAAGTTCAGGCTCGAGCGCCTCCATTGCAAGCCTTGTTTCATCATACTGTACCATATTAATCCCCTTTCGCATAACTCTTTTCATTATAACATATTTTGGCTTCCTTGTCAAGGGCAACACCGCACAAT
>DPBR01000059.1:2306-2886 GCA_003516865.1 Oscillospiraceae bacterium | reverse complement strand
AAACGACAATAATTATGCGGTGTAGCCCAAGATATATCTGTTAGAGCGCGAAATGCGGTTGACTTTTTGGCGGGAATGTGCTATAATATAGTTATAACTATATATTGAGCTTTGATTTAAAGAAAGGTACGGAAATGAAAGCAAGGAAAATTATCGGGCGCGTTTTGCTGATTATTGCGATAGTTCTGGCTGTAATAGTCACGATTGCGTTTTTTATGTTCAGAAACGAATTGATATCACTAAGCTCTCTGCAGCAGAAAACGCAAGGCGTTTATACAATGACTTACAGCGGCGATTATGGATTTGACGAGTTTCTGAAAGTCGGCGCAAAAAGCGACAAGGATATCGAAAACTTTGTTGCAAAGAGATTGCTGAAGGGGCTGCCCATTGAAATTAATGTAACCGGCGCAGGGTGTACTTGTTTTGTCAGCAGAAATGAGGAAAACGACGTTATTTTCTGCCGTAATTTTGACTTTTCATACGCGCCGATGCTTCAGGTTCACACCAAGCCAGATAACGGTTATGCTTCCGTTTCCACGGTAAATCTCGCTTTTGCGGGATACGGCGAGGATAACCTCCC
>DPBR01000059.1:1444-2136 GCA_003516865.1 Oscillospiraceae bacterium | reverse complement strand
CCTCCCCACGTCGGGAATGGGATTTAACAATTTTCTCACGCTTTCAGCGCCTTTTCTTCCTTTTGACGGTATGAATGAAAAGGGGGTCTGTATCGCTTTGCTTGCCGTTCCCGAAGCTGACGCGGGGTATTCTCCCGATAAGATTACGCTTAATACGACAACCGCAATCAGGCTTGTTCTTGATAAGGCGGCTGACGTTGATGAAGCGGTTGAGCTGCTGAAACAGTATAACATTTATTTTTCCGGCGATGTGGAGTGCCACTTCCTGATAGCGGACGCAAGCGGTAAATCCGTGTTGGTGGAGTATTATGACGGAGGGTTAAAAACGGTTGAATCGGACGGGGATTATCAGATTGCTTCAAATTTTATCGCGTATAACGGCGTGAATATCGGAGAGGGATTTAATGAATTTGAACGATACGACGCGGTTGAAGCGCTTTTGACGAGGAAAAACAATGTTGTTGATATGAAAGACTGCGAGGATTTGCTGAACGAGATTGGAATTGTGTATGAAGGCACAGATAAACTTCAATGGTCGGCGGTTTATAATTTGACCGATGGGACGGGGAAAATCTGGCCGCACAGAGATATTGAATATGCATGGAATTTTGACGTTATTTCACACAAGGGGTCTTGACAAAACCCCTTTTTTGTTGTATAATAGTATGGTTATCGGGGTGTGGCTCAGTTTG
>DPBR01000059.1:0-1258 GCA_003516865.1 Oscillospiraceae bacterium | reverse complement strand
GCTCAGTTTGGCTAGAGCGCCTGCTTTGGGAGCAGGACGTCGCAGGTTCGAATCCTGTCACCCCGACCAGCAGCGTAACGCTGCACCTTTATCGCCCGCAGTTTCTTCTGTGGGTGATTTTTTCGCCCGCGAGGGGCTTTGCCGACCGTCCTCTTCTGCGTTTTCCCTCCCAAAATTTTCCGAGGGAAAATTTTAGGAGGAAAAGCCGCGGGTATACCAACTACATAGTTTGCAATAATCCCTTTATTGCCCCTAGTTTCTGCTAGGGGTGATTTTTTTGCCCGCGAGAGGCTTTGCCGACCGTCCTCTTCTGCGTTTTCCCTCCCAAAATTTTCCGAGGGAAAATTTCAGGAGGAAAATCCGCTGGTATACCATCTGCATAGTCTGCAATAACCCAATTTCGCCTCTGGTTTGTGCCAGAGGCGTTTTTTTTATGCCCGCGAGGACAGCGCTCGCGCTTGAAATCCCGCGGAAGTGTGATATAAGGGTAATCCCATATTTACAAAGGCGGAAATTCTATGTACCGCTCAAGTAAAGCACAATGTGAGGTTACCGCTTTACAAGCTGCAGCCCTTTTGCCAGCAAGTATTCAGAAAAAGTCCATTTGTTCGCCGTTCATATAAGCGCAGACGTTTTTGAGCGCGGCGAAAGATATGCCTTTCTCGATTTCACGCTTAACGAAAGCCATAATTGAAAATCCGCCGCTCCAGCACAGCACGGCGCTGAATTTATCGCACGATATTTCGTATTCAAAAAAGTCGTCGATTATACGAACATTTGCGTGAGAAAGCCTTGACGCCGCTTTCACAAACGAAATAACAGGGTCGGCGTCATTCGGGCAGCACCAGCTTTCAAAGGTTATGTAAAAAACTCCGTCAGCCCCGCGTGTAATGTTGAACAAAGCGCCCTCCTTTCGCCAAATTCGGCTAAAACCATTTTTATAATAATTGTATAACTTTTGTCGGGTTTTGTCAAGCGGTTTTGCTTTAAGATTGAATTAGTTTCGCATATACCGCGTTTAACTGTAATTTAATCGGAAACCTCTTGACAAATCGGTAAAAATGTGATATAATTCTTAGGTAATGTCGCCGGTGTGTTGGAATTGGCAGACGAGGCGGACTCAAAATCCGTTGGGCTAATAACCCGTGCGGGTTCGACCCCCGCCACCGGCACCAACAGCGTTCCTGAGGACGGTTCTTTGAACTGTCCTCATCTGCTTTTTTGCGAAAAAATTCCTAAGGCAACACCGCACAAAACG
>DPBR01000005.1 GCA_003516865.1 Oscillospiraceae bacterium | reverse complement strand
CGTTTTGTGCGGTGTTGCCTTAGCGTTATCCTTTAATTTATCGCTCATCATTCTTTTGCATCGATGCAAAGCGCTTTTACGGGCGATAGATAATGAGCGAAATAAAAATAAGAAGCGCGGTTGCGGAAAGACTGATAGGATACGCCGTCATAATTGTTTGGAACGTCTGATTTTGCGGGAAAACGAACTGTATCCAAGCGATACGCACGCCGCAAACGCCGCGACCATCGTCAGAATTGTGGGCGTAAGCGATATGCCAAATCCTCTGAGATATCCGGATATAACTTCATACAGCAAGCTGAACGAGTGCTACAAAATCAGCATCACCAAGCGTATATATTCTGTTTCCACAACAGCAGGCTCACTGTTGAAAATACTGAGCATCGGTTTTCAGAATATCAGAATAACCGAAATCGCCGCTCCGAGAACGACCGCACCCTCAATAAGGCAAAACGCCAGCGTCTTTTTACAGCGGCGGATTTCATCCGCGCCGAAATATTGTCCGACAAACGTTGTGCAAGCCTGTGAAAACGAGTTTAGTATATCGTATGTAAAGACTTTGATATTGAACGCCGCACTTGAAGCCGCCATTATGAACGTTCCGAGGCTGTTTATAGCGGATTGTACGACAATGTTTGAAACGGCGAATACCGCGCTTTGTATTCCCGCGGGAAGACCTATCTGCAGAATATGCTTCAGAATAGACGCGTCAATGCGAAGCCGCTTTATTTCAGTGTCAGTGAAAAAGAGCTTTTTTCTGTTTTTCACGATATTTCCTTGAATAAAAAGTTATACTTGACAAACATTATGTTTGTGTGATATAATAATCACAGTTAGTAAAGACTAACCAAAAGGAGAGATATAAATGAGCGTTGTTGTAGTAGGCGGAAACGACAGAATGGCGACAAGATATAAGGATATATGCGCGGAATTTAACTGCAAGGCAAAGGTTTTTACGCAGATGCCGTCCGATTTTGAGAGCAAACTGGGCAATCCCGATTTGATGGTCGTTTTCACGAATACCTGTTCGCATAAAATGGCGATTAGCGTTAATCAGAAATCGAAAAAGCAGGATATTGCGGTCGCCAGAATTCACAATGCGAGCGTTAATGCGCTGAGAACTGTTCTTGAACAATATTGTAAATAATTGTATTCTGAGGTTAGTTCTCGCTAACCGAGAGGGAGATAGAATAATGTCATTTGCAGAGTATAAAAATTTCGGAAAGAAGCTCGCTTATCACACAGCGCCTACGCTGCTCGGAATTAAATGCGCGAGTCTGATTTCGCTTCAGTCCACGGAATTTGACCTTGATTTTCACACGCGTTATTTTAACAGGCGCGCCGCGGTTAAGGGGCTGAAAAGCAGATTATTATGCCGCTGCGGTAACCGAACGCTTATGCTTGTTTATCGCGAGGAAATGCTTCAGAAAAGGCTTTCGGACAGCGGCGCGCGTGAAATTCTTGCGAAATACGGTTATTGCGACGATTTCACGCTCGAAGAATGTCTTGAGCGGCTTTCACGGCGCGCTTCGAAGGGCGAAGGATTTCCGCACGAAATAGGCGTTTTTCTGGGCTATCCGATTGAGGACGTCAAGGGATTTATCGCGAATAAGGGCGATAACTTCAAGCTTTGCGGCGCGTGGAAGGTGTATGAGAACGTTGAGGGCGCTCGGCGAACTTTTGATAATTACAACAAATGCAGGCGTTTTCTCTGCAACAAGCTTGACGAGGGCTTCGACATCTATCAGGCTCTTAAAATATCAAATTAACCGTCAATTTCAACTACTTCAACGGTTAGCCTAAACTAATTTTTGTGGCTTTTTACAAATTTTCCGATAATAGGTTGACAATTACATTTCTGCGTAGTATTATAAGTATAGAGTTAGCAAAGGCTAACCGTGTGAAATACGTTTTAAGGAGATTACGGAAATGAAAAACGTCGGAACGCTAAAGATTGAAAGCGAAAGACTTATTTTGAGAAGATTTGAGCGCTCGGACGGCTCGGATATGCTGAAATACTGGGTTTCGGACGAACGCGTTCAGCCTGCTTACGGAGAACCTGTTTACACAACTGAAAGCGAAGTGGACGGACTTCTCGTCAAGTATATTTCGGCTTATGAAAGCGGAAATTGCTTTCGCTGGGCGATTATCGAAAAAAAGAGCAAAATTTGCATAGGTCAGATTGCGTTTTTCCTTGTTGACGCGAGGAATAATTTTGCCGAGATTGAATATTGCATAGGCGTTGATTTTCAGCGGCAGGGTTACGCTCCCGAAGCGACAAAGGCGGTTTTGAAATTCGGATTTGAAACGGCGGAGCTTCATAAAATCCAAATTTGCTGCCGCGCTAATAATTTTCCTTCAAAAAAGGTTATTGAAAAGTGCGGATTTGTTTACGAAGGCGCTTTACGCGATTATTTTTATATAAACGGCGAGTATTTCGACAGGCTTTACTATTCGATTTTGCGCGATGAATTTGAGGAAGTGAAATAATGAACGAGCTTACATATTCGCAAAAAAAGTATCTGTTTGCAATTTATAAGCTTTGCCAAAACGGAAATGTGATAAAATCTTCCGATGTGGCGGCGCTTGTCGGCGTGAGCAAAGCGAGTACTGCGGCGATGACCGAAAGGCTTGTTGAGGGCGGGTATATCGAAAAGGAGTATTACGGCAGGATTGTGCTTACGGAAAGCGGCATAAGAGCGGCAAATTCAATCTACACAAACTGCATAATAATACGCGATTATCTTGAAAACACGATAGGTCTTGACAGCGAAACCGCCGACTGCGACGCGGCGAAAATCGTAATTCACGTTTCGGAAAAGACGGCTGAAAAGCTTGCGGATTATTTGCTTAAGAGGTGATAATATGATTACCGCAATTATAATAGTCGCGTTGGCTGCGGCTTGCTTTTTTGCCGTCAGGAGCTATATGAAGAAAGTTTCTCACGGCTGCTGCGGAGCGGGCGGAGGCGAAATAAAAGAAGAACTTCAAAAGCCCGATATCTCCGGGTGTAAATATAAATACACGGTGAAAATCGGCGGAATGTCCTGCAAAAAATGCGCCGCAAGAATTGAAAATGCGTTTTTACGGCAGGGAATTGCCGCAGATGCCGATAACGTGCGCGGAGAAGCGATTTTATATTCAAAAGACCAGATTTCCGATTTTACGATAAGAAGTACGATTATCGGGCTTGGATATACTGTTGAAAGGATTGAGGAAAATGAATTGTGAATGTGAAACGGACTATGAATATCACGATTTTGTGGAGTGCATAACCTCTGCGCTTGACGCCCGCGACCCATATACGGGCGACCATTCGAGAAGAGTGAGCGATATGGCGTGTTTTCTTTGCGTTAAACTTGGGATTTCGCACGAAGAAACGCAGGAAATTCACATTGCGGGACATCTTCACGATATCGGAAAAATAGGCGTTCCGGACAGGGTTTTGCTGAAGCCGTCAAAGCTTGACGATGAAGAATGGAAGCTTATGAAAAAGCACCCTGAAATCGGCGCGGAAATCCTTTCAAAATCCGAGCATTTCACAAGGCTTGCCGCGATTATTCTTCATCATCACGAGCGCTATGACGGAAAAGGCTATCCGTTCGGCGCGAAAGGCGAGGAAATCCCGATTGGCGCGAGAATAATTGCGGTCTGCGACTCGATTGACGCTATGGCTTCCGCCAGAGCTTACCGAAAAGCGCTTCCGCTTGAGGTTTGCCGAGGTGAAATCGAGAAGAATATCGGGCTTATGTACGACCCAAAGGTTGCGAAAATCGCCCTTGATAACTGGGAAGAGCTTACGGTTGAATATAAAACCGCGAAATGATAACGAAAAAACGGTCATTCTCTGAATTGAAGAACGACCGTTTTCTTATAGCCTGATAATTTCATCTGCAAGCTGTTCACATTCCGATAAATCGTGCGTAACGAGAACCACGGTTTTTCCCGCGATTTTAGCCTTTGCGTATGCGATAACCGTGTTTTTGGTATCGCTGTCAAGACCTTTGAACGGCTCGTCTAGAAAAAGAATATCATATTCCGCGAGAAGCGCACGCACAAGCGCCGTTCTGCGCTTCATTCCTCCGGAGAGCGTTTTCACCGCTTTTTCCGAGCAATCGCCCAGACCGACAGCCGAAAGTTCCGCGATAATTTCGGCTTTTGTCAATCGTTTACCCGTGACAAGGCGTATATTCGCGGAAGCAGTGAGGTTTTCGCAAAGCCTGTTTTCCTGAAAAACCGCGCTTATTCTGTCGCTTTCGCGGATTATTTCGCCGCTGTCGGGCGCAAGAAGCCCCATAAGAATGTTGAGCAATGTGCTTTTCCCACAGCCCGAAGCGCCGAGTATCGCGGTTGTTTTTCCCTCGGCAAAGTCGTGTGAAAATTCATTCAGAACCTTGTTTTCACCGAAAGATTTGCAGATTTTTTCAGCCCTCATCATATCCTCACATTCTTTCCACGCGCTTTTGCACTAGTTTTACCGCGAGCAAAAATAGCTTTTCGCACAAGAAACTAAGCAGAATTACCACAAAAGTCCACGCAAATAAGTCTGCGGTTTCGAGATAAATTTTCGACATAAACAGCTTTTCGCCGATTGAGCCGTCCGGAATACCGATAACCTCTGCGGCAACGCCCGATTTCCACGACAAACCGACTGCAAGACGTGACGCCGAGCGGAAATAGGGGAGAAGCTGCGAGAGATAAATTCCGGTAAATCGCCGTCCTGCGGGTACGTTAAACACCTTCGCCATCTCGTCCAGCTTCGGGTTGAGGCTGTCTATCCCCTCAAGCATATTTGAGCATACAATCGGCACGCAAATCAGCACAGCAACCAACACCGAAAGATTTTCCGAGCCTACCCAGAACAGCGCGAGTATCGTGAACGAAGCGACGGGAATTGATTTCATTGCTGAAATAAAAGGCGCGAAAAGCGTTCTTACAATCGAAAATCTGCCCGAAAGAGCGGCGAGTCCCGTTCCCAGAACAAGTCCGAGCAAAAATCCAAGCATTATACGCACCATTGAAAAGAGAATACTGCTCCAAAAGTCGGCGGACGGAAGAAGCTCCCAAAGTCTGCAAGCGGCTTCAATCGGCGAAACAAGCAGAATTTTGCTGTTGACGCACATGGAAACTATTTGCCATACGCTCAGCCAGAACAGCACACTTATCATGGTTGTAAGAGCCTTCTTCACGAACGCACCTCCTCAAAATCGCGTATTCCCCCGTGTTTGGCGGGGGAATGAGTTTTATCGAATGTAATTACTTTGTGTAATAGAAATCGTCTGCGGGCATTTCTCCGCCGACAGAAGCGGGAAGCTGCTCAAACAGCACCTGAAGATAACCCGAAAGCTTGGTTTTCATCTCGTCGCCGGATATGCAGACTATGTGGCACTCGGGAATTGCTTTCTTTGCAACGGCAGCGGGAACGATATCGTACTTGCCGATAAGCTCGGAAGCCTCGTCAATGTTCTCGTTTACGAACTTAACCGAAGCGGAATAGCGTTCAAGGAAGTCCTTTACAGCGTCGGGATTATTCTCGGCAAATTCCTTTCTTACAATGACAATTCCCGTAAGAAGCGTGCTGGAAAGCTTGAGGTCGTCCCATGCGTCGTTAAGGTCGATTGCAACGCGAACTCCCTCGTTTTTCATCTGAGCGGTTGTAACAAACGGCTGCGGAAGCATTGCAACGGCGTTTTCGTTGGCAAGAAGCGCCGCAAGGCACTCAGAATGTTCGCTTTTCCACTCAATGTTTACGTCGTTTTCAAGACCGTTGCTCTTGAGAATGAAGTTGAGCGCATATTCTGGAGTCGCGCCTTTTCCGGACGAGTAGATTGTCTTTCCCTTGAGGTCGGCAATGCTCTTTACGGTATCGCCGTTTTCACAGATATTAAGCACTCCGAGAGTGTTTACGGCAAGAGCGCTGATTTTGCCCTCGGTTTTTTTGTAGAGTACGGCGCCGAGATTTGCGGGAACGCACGCGAAATCAACCTTTCCCTGAGCGATAAGCGGAGTAATCTCGTCCGCAGCGCCTGCGATTGTGAAATCATAAGGCAGATTATTCCTTTCATCATCGTCCATAAACTTCGTAAGTCCCATTGCCGTCGGACCTTTAAGCGCAGCGACCTTTATCGATTCCGGAAGCATAGGTTCAGCTTCCGGAGTGCTTTCCGAAGTCGAAGAAGAGCTGCTTTCCGAAGTGCTTTCCTTGCTTGAAGAAGAGCTTGTCGAGCTTTCGGAACTCGACGAAGAAGAAGTTCCTCCGTTTCCTGAGCACGCGCTGAATGTAATCGCGCACATTGCCGCCATAATGGCAGCGCCTATTCTTTTTCTGATATTCATAAAATATCTCCTTTCTTTCGGGGAGTCAGACCCCCGTATTTTCCTTTGAAAAAACGGTTTTTGAGGTAACTCCCTTAAGTCTGCCGAGTTTTCCCGAAAGAGCTGAGATTATATCTGCGGGCGCGTCTGCAACAACGCTTATGATGTTAAGACCGCGTTCGCGATATGGCAGACCCATTCTTCCCCGAATGAACCTGCCGTGTTTGTGAAGAAGCTCGTTTACCGCGGGTACGCTTGTTTCATCGCTTATTATCATCGAAATAATCGCCACTCTGGTTTCCTGTTCCATAGACATTCCTTTCAAAAATAAAGCGCGTCCGTGAAAGACGCGCAGTTATGCTGAAACAATCCTTAAAAATGACAATAATTCATTCGCAGCAAAAGCGTTGTCTTTCGGCTCAATGTAATTTCACCGTCAGCGTTTCGTGAAGGCGTTCCTTTGAATAAATCTCCGGTTCGGCGGGAGCAATCCCAATCACGCATAATATTATACAACTTTTATCGTATTTTGTCAAGAGGTTATCCCGCAAATTACTTTCGTCCTTGTGAGAAAGTTTTTTATGAAGCTCCTTAACCCTGTCGAGAAGCGCTTAAGCGAATTGTTTTTAGATGTGACCTTATATTATATTTCCTATTGACAAAAAACACAAATTGATGTATGATGTATAATGTATCTCGTATTTTATTGCAGGGGATTGAGAAAATGAAAGAAAAAAAGACTTTTTCGGGCTGCGCCGATAAGTATTCTCAGGGCTTCAGGGACGGATTGCCGATTGCTCTGGGCTACTTTTCCGTGTCGTTTGCGTTTGGAATAACGGCGGTCGGAATGGGACTTCCGCCGCTTGTCGCCGTGCTTATTTCAATGACAAATCTCACTTCCGCGGGGCAGCTTGCGGGCGTTACGATACTCGCCGCAGGCGGAAGTTTTCTTGAAATGGCGATGGCTCAGCTTATTATCAATCTTCGATACGCGCTTATGAGCCTTTCTCTGTCGCAGAAGCTCAACGCAAAATATTCCGTTTTGCATAGAATAATCTCCGCATTCGGCGTTACGGACGAGATTTTCGCCGTGGCTTCCGGAAAAGAGGGCGAGATTGACAAGAAATATATGTACGGGCTGATTACGCTTCCTTACATATTCTGGGCGGCGGGAACGGCTGCGGGCGCTTTTCTCGGAGAAGTGCTTCCCGAAGCGATTAAATCGGCGCTTGGAATCGCCATTTACGGTATGTTTATCGCAATCGTCATTCCGCCCGCGAAAAAGAGCCGCGGAGTTTTATTTACCGCGATAACCGCGGCGGCGCTTAGCTGCCTGATTTACTACATTCCCGTTTTCAGCGGAATTTCGTCGGGTATCGCCGTAATCATCTGCACCGTTATTGCGGCGGCGCTCGGAGCGCTTCTGTTCCCGCGCAAAAACGAATCCGAGGAGGCTGCCGAACAATGAACGACGCGACTTATCTTTACCTGAACGTTGCCGTTATGGCGCTCGTGACGTATCTTCTGAGAATGATTCCGCTTGCCGCTTTCAGGAAGAAAATAAAGTCGAGATTTCTGCTTGATTTTCTCTATTACGTCCCGTATGCGGTTCTCAGCGCGATGACGATTCCCGCGGTATTTTACAGCGGAAATTACATAATAAGCGCCGCGGCGGGCGTAATAGTCGCGTGTGTTCTCGCTTTTTTCGAGAGGGGACTGCTCACGGTTGCCGCTTGCGCCTGCGCGGGAGTAGCGCTGACGGAGCTTGTAATGCGGCTCTGCGGGCTAATTCAGTAATTTAAATTCTGCTCTTGTTTTTTGATAAGCAATGCGCTCCCCGAAAAAAGGGAGCGCGATTTTTTATGAATTGCTTACTTTTATGAACTTTTCAAGCGTTTCGAGCGCTTTTCCGGAATCGATAATATCAGCCGCGAGCTTTACGCCGTCTTTCATCGTTTCCGCTTTTCCGCCGATAAACAGCGCCGCGCCCGCGTTCAGCAGTACCGCGTTGCGCTTGTGACCCTGCTCGCCTTTGAGAATATTGCGCGTTATTTCG
>DPBR01000057.1 GCA_003516865.1 Oscillospiraceae bacterium | reverse complement strand
CCTAAAACCCTTTAGCGCTCTTTTGGCGTATTGTCGCGCTCCGCGCTCCAGTCCCGCGGCTTCGCCGCGAGTGCCTCCGGCGGTTTAGAACCTTTTTCTGAAGAAAAAGGTTCTAAAAACTCCAAAAAGACTTTATGCGCTTCGCGGTGCTCGCCGCAAGTTCGGCGAAAACTTGGAGCAGTTTGGCGGGACTCGATGCCGAGGGGGCACTCTGCACAAACTTGGGTAATGAACCGCGAAGCGAAAGGGTGCAGCGGCACGCTGCTTTTCTTCAGAAAAAGGTCTTAAACCCCGCGGGAGCGACTGAAGCGAAGCGACAACTGAAGCGAAGCGACCGACTGTGAGCGACTGAAGCGAAGCGACCGACTGTGAACGACTGAAAGCGAAGCCGTCAGAGCTGACCTGCCCTGAACAAATCCTCGACGTTTTTCCGCAAGCCCGCGTTCTCGGCTGAAGCGAGCATTGGGTCGCGCGCGAGAATGTCCTCCGCGAGCTTCTCGACTTCCGTCAGCACCTCCGCGTCATCAGCCAAATCCGCGACTTTCATCGGCGGCAAACCGTGCTGTTCCTTGCCGAAAAAGTTGCCAGGACCGCGAAGCGCAAGGTCGGTATCCGCGATTTTATAGCCGTCTGTGGTGTCGCACATCGCTTTAAACCGCGCTTTCGCATAATCGGTTTTGCTGTCCGACATCAAAATACAGAAGCTCTGCTCGCTGCCCCTGCCTACGCGCCCGCGAAGCTGATGAAGCTGCGACAAGCCAAATTCCTCGGCGTTCTCAATCAGCATCACAACCGCGTTCGGCACGTCGATTCCGACCTCGATTACCGTCGTCGATACGAGCAGCTTCAGCTTGTTTTCGTGAAAATCGCGCATTACCGCTTCTTTTTCAGCCTGCTTCATTTTCCCGAACAAAAGCCCCGTCGGTATCCCCAAAAATTCACCCGCGCAAAGCTTGTTGAAATAACTAATCGCGCTCTGCTTCTCAGACTGCTCGCTCTCCTCGACAAGCGGGCAGACGATAAACGCCTGTTTCCCCGCGGAAATGTGCTTCCTGATGAACGCGTAGACGCGCTTGCGAAACGTGGTGTCAACCGCGTAAGTCCTTACGGGAAGCCGTCCGAGCGGCATTTCGTTAATCACGGACACATCGAGGTCGCCGTATATTATCAGCGCGAGAGTGCGCGGAATCGGCGTTGCAGACATCGCGAGAATATGCGGGTTCGCGCCCTTTTCGGCAAGCTCCGAGCGCTGATACACACCGAATCTGTGCTGTTCATCGACAATCGCAAGCCCCAGCCGCTTCATCGTGCTGCTGCGCTGAATTAACGCTTGAGTGCCGATTAATACGTCGATATCGCCGTTCGCCGCGGCTTCGCGAACCCGCTTTTTTTCGCCCGCCGAGAGCGCTCCCGAAAGCAGCCCAACCCGTATCCCAAGCGGTTCGAGAAACCCGCGAAACGTTTCGCAGTGCTGCGCCGCGAGTACTTCCGTCGGCGCCATAACCATCGTCTGAAAGCCGTTTCGCTGCGCGAAAAAAGCAGCAGCCGCCGCAACAAGCGTCTTTCCTGAGCCAACATCGCCCTGAACAAGCCTGTTCATCGGGTACAGCCGCTTCATATCCGATATACAGTCTGAAATTGCTCGAATTTGCGCGTTTGTCGGCTCAAACGGCAGCGAACTGTAAAATTCTCCCAGAGAAACCTCGCTCATAACCGCGCCGGAAAGGCTTCTTCCGCGCGTTTTCAGCCGCGCAAGTCCGAGTTTCAGCGACAAAAGCTCCTCAAATACGAGCCTTTTTCGCGCAGACTGATACTCCTCGCGTGATTTCGGGAAGTGTATTTTGCGGATTGCTTCGTCCGCGCTTAACAGAGAGTATTTTTTTATTACGCTCTCCGGAAGTCTCTCCTCGACCTTGATTATCTCAAGCGCAGTCGCGATATTCTTGCTCACGATATCCCGCGAAAGTCCCGCCGTTAACGGATATTTCGCGAACAAGCCAGTCTTGTCCACGGGCAAAAACAGCGGCGAGTTTACCTGCAAATTCATCAAATCGCCGCTTATCTTCCCGTAAAATAAATACTCTTTGTATAATTCCAGCTTGTCGAACGTGAACTTTGTGTTGAAGAAAACCGCCGTGATTTCGCTCTCGCCGTCCGTCAGCAGCGCCTTGTACACCGCCATTTTCGCGTACTGCGAGAACGGCGCGTTCTTCCGGTCAACCGCCGCGCGGAACACACCGCTCTCGCCCGGCTGCAAATCGCGGATTTTCACGGGGCGCGTGAAGTCGATGTAATCGCGCGGGTACAGCCTCAGAAGCTGCTCCGCGGTCGTTATCCCAAGCTTTGCATAGAGTTCGGCGCGCCTCGGTCCAACGCCTTTTAAGTAAGTTATTTCCATTTTTGTTAATATTCACCATATAAATTACCCCGCAATAAAGCGGGGAATTTCGTTATTTTCAACAAACTTTTGCACGAAATTTCGTCAGAACTCACAATCTCACTCAACCGAGATTATGTAGTAATACACAGGCTGACCGCCGTTCACAAGCGCAACCTCAATGTCTGAACCGAGCTTCGCGCGGAGCTGCTCGTATGCCTCGTTCGCGTCGTCGTCCGAAACGTCCGCGCCGTAAATCACAGTCACAAAGCCCGACGACGAGCTTATCATTCGCTTCACAAGCTTTGTCAGCGACTTTCCGACCGTCTTTTCGGTGAACACTATTTTTCCGTTCTCCATCGCGAGAATTTCACCTTGCTTGATTTTGTGACCATCATAGTCCGAATCGCGCACCGCGTAGGTTATCTGACCGCTTCCAACCCTGTCGAACGCCTCCGTCATCGCTGCGCGGTTCGCCGCAAAATCAGCCGACGGGTCGAAATTCATCATCGCCGTGATGCCCTGCGGAATGTTGCGCGTCTGAAGCACGCACACCTTCCTGTCCGCAAGCCGTGCAGCCTGCTCAGCAGCCATAATTATGTTCTTGTTATTCGGCAAAACGAACACTTTCTTCGCGGGAGTCTGTCCGATTGCCTCAAGAATGTCCTCGGTCGAGGGGTTCATCGTCTGTCCGCCGCTCACGACATTATCAGCGCCGAGGTCCCTGAACAGCGCCTCAAGTCCCGCTCCCGCCGCCACAGCGACAAATCCAAACTCGTTTACGGGTTCAACGGGAGATTTACGGTTGCTCTTGGACGCTTTCACGAGATTTTCCGTCTTTTCCAACAAATTCGTTACCGTAACTTTGGTTAAACTGCCGAATTTCAAACCTTCTTCAAGAGCCTTTCCGGGGTGGTCAGTATGCACATTAACGTGAATAAAATCGTCCTCGTCAGCGATTGCGATGCTGTCGCCGATTGTTTCGAGATACGCGGTGAGCGCCGCCGGGTCCTTTGCGCCTGCGCCTTTCATTATCACAAATTCAGTGCCATAGCCGAACTTAATCTCGCTCTTTTCCGCCTCGGAAGCCGCCGCGTTCGTCTTTTTTCCGGACTCGTCCGAAATCATTCCGCGCCCGGAAATCACGCTGTGCATACCCTCGAGGATAACCACAAGCCCCATTCCGCCCGCGTCCACAACGCCCGCTTTTTTCAGCACGGGAAGCAGCTCAGGCGTGCGGTCGAGCGACTTTTTCGCCTCGTCGATGAAGCTCTCGAAAAACAGCTCCGTCGTCGAGCGCGAAGCGATTTTCTCGGTGTTCTCCCAAGCCTCGCGCACAACCGTGAGAATAGTCCCCTCGGTCGGCTTCATAACCGACTTGTACGCCGCGTCAACGCCGAGTTTCAGCGCCGCCGAAAGCTCGGCGGAATTAGCCTCGTCCTTGCCCGCAAGCCCCTTTGAAAGCCCTCTGAACAGCAGCGAGAGAATTACGCCCGAATTTCCGCGCGCGCCCCTCAGCATCGCTGAAGCCGCCTTTTTCGCAACCTCGCCGACAGGCGCGCCGTCGGGAATATTTGAAAGCTCGCCGATTGCGTTTCCGATGGTCATTGACATATTCGTGCCCGTGTCGCCGTCAGGCACGGGAAAAACGTTAAGCTCGTCCACCTCAACACGCTTGTTGCGAACGTTATTCGCACCGGAAATAACCGCGTCGCGAAGAAGTTGTCCGTTGATTGACATTGCAATAATCCCTTTCCGAAATCAAATTATTTCGCCTCTTTTCGAGGCTTAAAATCGCCCGAAAATTAACCGTTTTCAAGCGTTATTTTTTTGTTAAATTATCATTAATTTTTTTCACGAAAATTGCCCTAAAAATACCCCTATTTTTCGCTTGTTTTTACCGAAAATAATCGGTAATTTTTCACTGAATTAAATACCCGCAAAAGCGCTTTGTTATGAGGAATATCGGCATTAATTTTCCGCGAAAAAACGCTTGGATTTCACTTGAAAATTACGCTGAAAAATCCCCCGAAAAACACGCTGAAAAACGTCCTAAAAATACCCCGAAAAATACGTCGAAAAACACCCTAAAAATACGCTGAAAAATACCCGTTTCTCACACCCTGATAGAGTCCACAAAAACGTTGATTTTTCCGACGTCAAGACCCGTCGCGCGGCGCACCGTGTAATCCACCTTATTTATGATGGACTTCGACACCGCGTTTATGTTCACGCCGTACATCAGCGAAATATGCAGGTCAATCGTCAGCGCGCCGTCCTTGTAATCAACCTTAACGCCGCGCGCAAAATCCTGCTTTTTCGCTTTGGGAAGCGCCGCCGTGAGAGTTTCGCGGAAGCCGCGCACGTTCATCGCGATTACGCCGAAGCAGCTCGTGACAGTGTTTCCGATAAGCTCTGTAAAAAAGTTCGCGGAAAAAGAAATTTTACCGACGTGATTTTGCAAAGCAACCATAATTTCCCTCCGTTCTATTACATTCTATTAAGTTATTATACCACACTTCGTGCGAAATTAACAGCACTTTTCCGTTTTTTCGTCATTTTGCACAATTATATTGTGACAAGTCCGCTTCCGCAAGGCTCGGCGACCGCCGTGAACATCTCCGGAAACGACTTCGCCGCGGACATCGCGCACTCCTTCTCTTCGTACACGCCAAACACCGCCGACCCGCTTCCCGTAAGGCTTGAGCCGATTGCTCCGGTACTCGAAAGCGCCGATTTAAGCGCGAAAATCTGCTTGTCTGCGTAAATTTCCTCAAAGACATTGTACATCTCTTCGTGATACCGCGAACCCGCATTGCAAAACGCTTCAAGCCTGTTTCTAGGCGGTATCGGCGCGGCGTCATATCTCGCGTAGGCTTCTCCCGTCGGACAGCGGAAATTCGGCTTCACAATCAAGTAAAACCGCTTGGGAAGCGGGTTTGTCGGCTCAACGACATCTCCGATACCCTTGCAGACGCGCGTTCCCCCGACAAGGCAGAACGGCACGTCAGCGCCAACCCTCGCCGCAAGCTCCGAAAGCTCTTCAGCCCGCAAGGGAAGCCCGCTCAGCGTGTTCAGCGCCGAAAGAACAGCCGCCGCGTCCGCGCTCCCGCCGCCAAGCCCCGCACCGTCGGGGATTCGCTTATCTATGCGGATTTCCGCACCTCGGTCGCTGTTCGTCCGCTCAAAGAACAGCTTTGCCGCTTTATAGCAGATATTTTTCTCATTCTGTGGTATATCCGGATTTGTGCAAAATGCCGAAATTCCGCCGCCCGTAAGCGAAACCGTCACGATATCGCTCAAATCTACGCTCTGCATCACCGTTTCAAGAAGGTGATAGCCGTCCGCGCGCCTGCCCGTTATATCAAGATATAGATTAATTTTCGCGTTCGCCACAAGCGATAGTGTTTCTTTCATTCGATTTTCTCCCCAAAATGCAGTTTTTTGCAGATGATTGCAGTTTTTTGCAGTTGCTCCTATTATAGAATAATGTGTGAAAGGAAGTGGTTTTATGACAAACAACGGTTTTATCAAGCTCCCGCGAAATCTTCTCGGCTGGCGCTGGTACGCGAACAATAATACGCGCCTTGTGTATTTCGACTTGCTTCTCCGCGCGGAATGGACGGACCGCGACTATCTCGGCGTTACGCTTCACAGAGGTCAGACCGCCGTGACGCTGCCCGCCCTCGCAGCAGGCAATTCCCTGTCAATTCAACAGGTCAGAACAGCCCTCAATAACCTCAAATCAACAGGCGATATAACAGTCGCCGCAACCTCGAAATTCTCGATTATAACGCTGAATTTCTACGACGAGCTTCAAGGCGTCAACAAGCCGAATAACCCGCCGACAGCAAGCGCCGACGCTCAAAATCAACAGGCTCTTTCACACGAAAATAACAGTCCTACTTATTATAATAAGAAAAAAGAAGAAAATAATGCAAGAAAAAGAACGCTCGTTGCCGCTTCGGGCACGAGCGCCTTTTCAAAAAAATATAATTTTTCTTCCGAAAGTTCCTCTTTCGACATAAACGAGGTCGTTGCGAGGCTCAAAAAGCAAAATCTCACTTCTTGATGAACTCGCGTATCCTCGTGAACGCAGACTCAAGGTGCGCGACGGAATAAGCGTATGATACCCTCACAAAGCCCTCTCCGCTCTCTCCGAACGCGTTTCCCGGAACAACGGCGACTTGCTTCTCATAAACCAGCTTCTGGCAGAACTCCTCGCTTGTCATTCCCGTTGACTTTATGCAAGGAAAAACGTAGAAAGCGCCCTCAGGCTCGAAACATTCAAGTCCCATATCGTTGAAATTCTTCACGCAAAGCCGCCTTCTCATATCATATTCCGACAGCATATGCTCAACGTCCGCGCGGCACTTCTGAATAGCCGCAATCGCCGCGTACTGGCTTACCGTCGGGCTTGACATAATGCAGTACTGGTGAAGCTTCAGCATCTGCTTGATGATAGGCTCAGGACCCGCCACATAGCCGAGCCGCCAGCCCGTCATAGCGTATGTTTTCGAGAAGCCGCTTATTACAAGCGTCCGCTCCTTCATTCCGTCGATTTCCGCGAAAGAAACGTGTTTTTCGCCGTTATACGTCATCTCCGCGTAAATTTCGTCCGAAGCGACTATGATATTCGTGTCGCGGAGAACGTCCGCAATCGCCTCCAAATCCGACTTCCTCATAACCGCGCCCGTGGGATTGTTCGGATAAGGCAAAAACAGAAGCTTCGTCCGCGGCGTGATTTTCTCTTTCAGCGCCTGCGCGGTAAGTCTGAATTTATCCTCAGCCTTCGTTACAATCGGAACGGGAACGCCGCCCATCATCTTCACAATCGGCGCGTAGCACACGAAAGACGGTTCGGGAACAAGCACTTCGTCCCCGTCCTCAATCAGCGCGCGCACCGCAAGGTCGATTGCCTCGCTTCCCCCAACCGTTATTATAATTTCGTTTTCGGGGTGATATTCGGTTCGGATAAACCCTTTCAGATAGCCGCTTACCGCACGGCGAAGCTCCATAAGCCCGCTGTTCGCGGTATATGCGGTTTTTCCGCGTTCAAGGATACCGATAGCCTCCTTGCGCGCTTCCCACGGCGTTTTGAAGTCGGGTTCGCCGATTGACAGCGATATCACGCCCTTAACGCTCTGTGCAATATCAAAAAAACGTCTTATTCCCGACGGCTGCATACTGCTGATTCGTTCGGGAATGAGCTTATTGTAATCCAAAATTCATACTCCCTTTCCGTTCACGGACTTATCATATCGCGCTCGTCAAACTGCTCTTCGTTGAAGATGTGGTGTTTTTCCTTGTAGCGGCGCAGAATAAAGTGCGTTGTGGTCGAAATAACCCCGTCCAGCACCGCAAGCCGCTCGCTTACAAACAGCGCGACATTTCGCAGGCTCGTTCCGCTTATCGTCACCATAAGGTCATAAGGTCCCGAAAGCAGGAAAACGCTGTCAATCTCCTCGTAGGACATAATCGTGTGCGCGAGGTCGTCGAAGCCGCGGTCCTTTATCGGCGTCATTTTAAGCTCAATCATCGCCGTCACCGCGTTGTCGTCGGCTTTTTCCTCGTCAATAATCGCGGCGTAGCCCATTATAATGCCCTCGTGCTCAAGGCGCGCTATCTCCGCCGCAACATCGGATTCCGCTTCTCCGAGCATCGCCGCTATTTCCGCGTTCGACAGCCTTGCATTCTGCCTGAGAACGTCAAGTAGTTTCGTTTTATTCATATTAATCCCCTTTCAAGAGCTTTTTTACCTAAGGTCACCTCTAAAAACCTTGATTGAGGGAAAATGTGTATAGCGCACCGACTGTTTCAGGCACCAAGCGAAATTTTT
>DPBR01000009.1:7340-7642 GCA_003516865.1 Oscillospiraceae bacterium | reverse complement strand
TATCAGGGACGTTCGTTCAAGGTTTACCGCGGAATGGGCTCGCTTGCGGCAATGAAGAAAGGCTCTGCGGACAGATACTTCCAGGAAAAAGACAAGAAGCTTGTTCCGGAGGGCGTCGAGGGCCGCGTTCCTTACAAGGGTTCCGTTGCGGATACGATATTCCAGCTTGTCGGCGGAATTAAGAGCGGTATGGGTTACTGCGGAAGCCAGACAATCCCCGTTCTTCAGGAAAAGGCGCAGTTCATCAGAATTACGGGCGCAGGTCTGAAGGAATCCCACCCGCACGATATTTACATCACCAA
>DPBR01000009.1:0-7120 GCA_003516865.1 Oscillospiraceae bacterium | reverse complement strand
ACATCACCAAGGAAGCTCCGAACTATTCCGCGAGCATCTAAGCCTCATAATAACATCGAAACCGCGAAGAAATTCGCGGTTTTTTGTGAGTTTTTTCATTTTCAAGCGTCTAATAAGTGAAAAGAAAAACCGGTTTGACTTTTATGGCAACACCGCATAATTATTTCGTTCAATCACGCAGAGATTTTTTCGTCAGAATGGACAAAACGACCGATGGAATACTGTATATGTAGCGTTTTCCGCCGCAGGCGGATAATGCGTTTGTGGGAGTTTTGGACGTTCCGGCGGAAAAACATCAAGTGAGTGAATGAAAAAGGCGAAGCCGGTAATTGTGCGGTGTTGCCTTAGAAAGAGGTTGACAATGGACAACGGAAAAAGCGCATACAAGCGCTGGCTTGACGGTGATGAAACGGCTGTCGGCGAGATAATCGGCGCGTACAAGGACGGTCTGATACTCTACATAAACGGCTTCGTGAGGAATATCGGCGCCGCCGAGGAGCTTTGCGAGGACGCTTTCGTGAAAATCTTCACGAAAAAGCCGAAAATCCGCGAAAATGTTTCGTTTAAGACGTTTTTGTACGCTGTCGGAAGAAACGCGGCTCTTGACCGTCTGCGGCGCGAGAAAAAGCGGAAATCCGTCGGACTTGACGAGTGTGCGGAGATAAGCGACGATGAGATTAATCTCGAAAAAGGCTATCTTCGGGAAGAACGGAAAATCGCCGTTTACAGCGCAATGTCAAGGCTTAAGCCCGAACAGCGGCAGATTTTGCAGCTCGTTTATTTCGAGGATTTTTCCGTGAAAGAAGCCGCGCGGATTATGAAAAAGTCCGTTCATGCGGCGGAAACGCTTGCCTATCGCGCGCGGATTGCGCTGAAAGCCGAACTTGAGAAAGAGGGTTTTACTTATGAAGACTAACGAAGAAATGACAAGAAGCGTATTAAATCGCGTTCACGAATACAATTGCGCGCAAAAAAAGCGCCGCGCGGCTGTGCTGAAAACGGCGTTTCCCGTGTGCGGAGCGTTTGCGATAGCGGGCGCGGCAGCGCTTGCGAACTTTGCCGCGAAACCGCCCGTAAGCGGCGAAAATTCCGCGATAATTGCGGGAAGCGGGTCCTTGACGGAGAGCGGCGCTTCCGAACAATCCGACAATGTAACTATAGAAAGCGAGCGTTCTTCAACATCAACATCAGCATCAACAAACAATCCCGCCAAACCAAATCCGATTGAATACTCAAAAACGCCCGATGGTCTTGATAACGCAAAATTAAATCTCCCGCTCATAAACCATGAAGAACAGCTTTCCCCCGAAGAAGCGGCAAAGTATTACAACATCGACATTTTCGCTCTCGACAAAAAGTTTGACGGCTTGGAGCGTTTGGACGGCGAATTTACGATTAGGAAAAACGAGGACAGAACGGTTGACGACGGAAATTTTGTTGAATACCGAAATTCCGAAAGCTCGGAGCTTCTGTTGGCGCTGTTCCGAAAGAAGCTGAAATGGCAGCCCGCCGCGAATTACACTCCCTATGATTTCGCGGGAACGGACGTTTATTTCTTCAAGGACAGCGCGGAAAGCTCCGAAACGCGAGCCGTTTTCGAGGTTAACGGCACGCAGATTACGCTGCTTTACAGCGGTCCGAACGAAAAAACGCTGTATAACGCAATCAAAATTTTCGTAAATGAAAAAGGCTCGGAGCAAATTTCCGATACCGCTCCCATAATTACGGGCGGCAGCGATATTGCAGCTTATAACTGACAGCAAAAAGGTCTGCGAGTTTTTCGCAGACCAAAAATAGAATTTGCCAGACTGCCGAGAAAGGTACAGATGCTAGGAAGTGCCGGATTTGGCTAGGCTTTGTGCCTGCCAATCCGGCACTGACGACGCAGATGTGCCTTTATCGACAGTCTGAGGTCTGCGAGTTTTCGCAGACCTCTCTTTTATGCAATTTTTTAGCTTACAAGCTTTGCTTTCGTCCATTCAACAAGGTCGAAAATCTTGTCGTCCGCCTGTGAATAACCGTCGTGATAGCTCTCCATAATCTTATCCGTGTGCGTTTCAAACTTTGAAATCGCGGGAAGCGACGGACGGAACACAAATGCTCTGCCCTCCTCCTCAAGCCTGTTCATCAGCTTCACGGTTTCCTCATAACGCTCAACGCGCGTCATACAAGCCTCGATGAAATTCGGATATTTCTTGTACATCGAGTTCAGAACCGTCTTGAACTTTGAATAATCGGTAGGCGGAGTGTTCAAACCGGGCTTTGTGAGGATAATCACAAGCTTGTCGCAGCCCATATCAAGCGCGCGTTCAATCGGGATAGAATCCGCGATGCTTCCGTCAAGATAATGCTTTCCGTCAAGCTCGACAGGCGCGCAAAGCATAGGCACGGAACAAGTCGCCTTTGCAATCGTCAGAAGCCGCTCGTTGTCCTCATATTCGGAGAAATACTCCGCCTCGCCCGTTTCAAGGCAGGTGCAGACGTATTCCGTTTCAATTCCGCTGTTATAATATGTATCAAAGTCGAACGGAAACTGCTTATACGGATATTCATACACCATTTTATCAAGATTAATGAGCTTTCTCGAACCCAAAAACTGTCTTAATCCGAAATAAGAGTCGTTTTTCGGAACGTTAATCATACGGCAGGTTCTTCCCACCTGACACGAAACATAGCTCATTGCGTTTCCGCCGCCCGCAGATACGCCGATTACATACGGGAAGTTAATTCCCTCCTCCATAAGGCGGTCAAGAACGCCCGCGGTAAAAATACCTCTGATAGCGCCGCCTTCAAGTATAAGTCCTGTTTTCACAAAAATCACCTTTTTTCCAAACAAAAATGCCAAATCGATACAAAAATCACGGGGCAAATTCCTGCTCCGTGATTATAATATCATACAAACATTAATTTTTTGTTAACTTTGGCTTGTCCTCGGACAATTCGTTTCGGCGATTTATAACAAATTTTTCAACAATTCCTTATTCTGTTTTGACGGTATAAACCTTTTCAAGCGTAATTTCGGGCTTAAGTCTGCCCTCCTCGTCATAGGCTTCGGTAATCTGAAGTCCCATGGCGCCGCCGTTTGTGCTGGTGAAATTAAGCGGATTCTGCGCCACAACGTCGTATGTAAACGCAAGTTTTATCGTTGCGGGAACCTCCGAAACTCCCGTAAAAACAAGCCTGAACGAGTCGCAGTCCGTGAATGAGAACGCCGCTCCCGCGTTTCCGTCAAGCAAAACGGGGTCAACGACATTGTTTCTCGCCTTAAAATCATACTGTCCGTCCTCGTTAAGGTCCTCGGAATAAACGTTCTGCGCCGCTAAAACCTTTCCGTTTCCGACGCCAGCGGTAAGCGTGAGGTTTTTATAGCGGAAATCGGGGTCGGTCGGCTGTCCGTCGCCGTCAAGACCATTGTAGACGCTTCCCGAAAGAACGAAAGTACGGGTGTCCTCCTGTTCGAGGTTAAGCGTAAAAACAGGCGCATAAATAACATTCTGATAAGTCGCAAGGATTGTCGTCATTTCCTCCGCCGAGAGATTTCCGTTTCCGTTGTCATTCATCGCGGTGACAATCTGAGAGAGCGTTTCATCGGCGTTTAGGTCGGCGGTGTACACTCTTGTGACGGAGCATTTCGTTCCGTCCTCGCTCTTGATATCGCCGCAGTAAACAAGGTCGTGGGCGTTGAGCACATACAAAAGGAAAAACGCAATTCCCGCCAGAACCAGAACAATAAGTATAATTCCAATTACAATCTTCATTCGGCAGTCCCTTTCTGTCAAAGTGCATAGAGATTTGTATCCCAATCGGGAAAATACGGGTGATGACGCATATAAAGTCTGTACTTTTTCTGCATTGAGTTAACCAGAAGCGGGATTTTGAACATATCCTCGTTTCTGTGATAAAGCGCGATATTGAGTTTCGGCGAAAAATCCGCGATTGTCTGTTTTGCGCCAAGAAGCGCCTTTTCTTCCGCGCCCTCAACGTCCATTTTCAGGTAGGTTACGGGCTGACCGCGAAGAAGCGTATCAAGCTTAAGCATCTTAATCTCGCGGAAACGCGCGGGATTGAGCGTCATATTTTTGCTCGGAACAGCCGTGCTGCTTCTTCCGGAGCGCAGATTAAACACAACCGTTTCGTCCTCGTCCCAAGCGCCGCAGTTATAAGCCTCGAAAATCGCCGAACCCAGCATATAAAGCCTGCGCTTCATTTTGCGGTAATTCTTTGAGTCAGGCTCCATCGCGTAGATTTTGGCGAACTGCATAGAGGTTTCGTTCAGAAACTCGATTACGGTATCTCCGTCATAAGCGCCAAGGTCGGCGTAAATCTCCTCCGTGCCGATATTCAGCAGGTTGAACTTCTCATCGGACGGCGTTTCGACTTCCGTGAGATAATCAAGCTTTCCGCTTAATTTATAGCGGATTACATTCTCGAAAACCCTTTTGGACTGCGCGTCCGCAAGAAGCCCGTAAACTTTCATCAGCTCATCGCGGTGTTCTCTCGCGTAATCGAGGTCGAAAAGTCCCTCTCCCGTTACGGGAACATTCGGCGCGTAAAGCTCATGTTTTCGGGAAATAAACGCGATTTTCTCCATAACCTCCGGAATTTGCGTTCCGAAGCACACAAGAATGATAAAATCATCGCCGTAAAGCTCTTCAATCTCGGCAAGCGTTTTCACGCGTATTCCCATAAAGCTGTGACCGCGGACAAACTCGTCGCTCGCCATAATATCGCCGAGCGGAATGTCCTTTTCATCGAGCGCGGCTCTGATTTTCTCCGCGCCGTCGCCCATTCCGTAAAGAACGATTTTTTTGTCCGTGACTTTAAGCCTGTCCCAAAGACATTCGTCTATTTCATCAAGAAAAAAAGCCATTTTGCCCTCAATTCAAATCTGCCTTTTCGACTTCCTCTACGCATTCTATATAACCGTCAGAAATCGCTTTCATATCAATTTCATAAGCCGCGGCGATTTCCTCGTAGTTATTCCAATCGCCCAGAAGATAGCCGAACGCCATTTCAAACACGTCGCTGTACGTTCCGCCCCTGCGGAGCAGTCCCTTTTTGATGTCGCTTGTAATCGGGAACTCGTCGAGCGCCTCCACAAGAACCTTTTCACCGCAGAAAACAACCATCGAAAGCAATCCCATAAGATAAAAAGACTCGGGATTTTTCTTTCCTTCGGGAATAAGAAGCGCGATTTTTCGGCAGAATTTCGCCATGAGAAGCGACGTTTTTGTAGATTCCGCGCTTTCGTTGTTCATAATCTTCTGAACAGCCATAAGATAAATCCACTCGCGCAGATAATCAAGCCCAAGCACCACAATCGCCTGATTTATCGAAGCGATTTTTGTCGTAAAACCGAAATAAACGGAATTAATCAGCCTGAGAAGTCTTTGGCAAACCGCCGAATCCACGGAGAGAACATTGACAATCTCCTCAATTTCCACATCGGGCTTAGACATAATGGAAATCGCGCCCGAAATGCTCGCGGGGAGCGGTCTTATGCCGTTATCGAAGTCGATTTCTGGCTTTGCGAAGAAAAGCCCCTCCATAAAAGTGCAGCCGAGCTGCCTTGCGTAATCAAATCTTTCGCGGTCATCGATATCTGCGGCAAGCATCAGCTTGTTTGAATAACGGCAGACATAAGCGGTTTCCTCGATTGCCTTTACAGGCTTTCCGAAGCCGATTTCAACGATATCCGCAAAGCGGAAAATCTCGTCGCAGGACTTTGAATATTCAAAATCTTTCAGCGCAATCATAAACCCGCGCTCTTTTAGGTCGCAGCATATTTCCATAATTTCCGCGTTTTCAAGCTGGTCTTTATGTACGCCGACAGTCAGAATATCGGCTGAAAAAGCAAGCGGCAGGCGCGCTCTGAGCATTTCGTCCGTAAATGTGATAAAAGCGCGCGTTTTTCCGACAAGTCTGCGCACGTCAACATCAAAAAGCTTGTTTGTCGGTTCAGACCCGCATACAACCATCTTTTTTCCGCCGTTTTCGGCAATTCTGTAAAGCAAATCATACGCAAAAACGTTTCCGCCGACGTCAAAAACAGGTCTGCGCGCAATTAAAGCGTCCAAAATATCACTCTCCCATAGTTTATACATAAATTATTATACTACTTTTCGCGCGTTTTTTCAAGTCTATTTTTATAAGACTGCGAAAAAAATTGCCGATTTCACAAACGCAGTGTTTTTTGCTGTTTTTTGTGTGAATATCCGGGAAAAAATCGGTAAAACTACAAACAGGTTCAAGGAAGCGCGGAGGTTCGGAGAATTTTCGGAGTTTCCGTGACGAATTGAGGAAAGGAATGGTACAATGAAAAATAAAAGACACAACAATGACGGAAAAAGCGCGAAAAGCCTTGCAATCGCGTCGGCGATAGGAATAACGGCGGTTGCGGCGTCGCTCGTGGCGGTTTACGGAAGCACGACAAAAAGGCTTGTTCCGACGGGAAACTCCTCGCCCGAAAGCTTTTTCAGCTTCTCCGCGTCAAAAAGCTCAGGCGACATACCCGCAAACAACAATGTTTCGGGAGTACCCAAGGACAGCACAAGCTCGTCCTCGTCAAAACCGGACAAGTCGTCCTCTTCCGAAACAGAGCCGGCAAACCGCCCTATGACAATCAAGGCGGGAAACATTCTCCCCGTTGAGGGCGAAATCGACAAGCCGTTCTCAAACGGCGAGCTTGTCAAATCCGAAACGCTCGGCGTGTGGAAAACGCACGACGGCGCTGATATCCTCTGCGACCTCGGAACGGACGTTAAATCAATGTCCGAGGGCGTCGTAAAAGAAATCCGCGACGACCCGCTTCTGGGAGTATGCGTGACGGTTGAGCAGACGAACGGTCTTGAGGTTTATTACTGCGGTCTTGCGAAAGAACTGAACGTTAAGGCGGGTCAGCAGGTAAAGCAGGGCGAAATTATCGGCAAAACCTCCGATACGAACGTTTCCGAAGCCCTCCAGAAGCCGCATCTTCACCTCGCCGTCAAGGAGAACGGAAAATGGATTGACCCGCTTTCCGTTGTCGGGAAAAACGGCGGATAATCAGCCGCATAAGCGCCGCGAATGTGTTCTTTCGGGAACGCGCGGCGCTTTTTTTAAGGCTACACCGCATAATTAT
>DPBR01000075.1:5509-18380 GCA_003516865.1 Oscillospiraceae bacterium | reverse complement strand
AAGGGAGTTTTGGATATTATGACGGAAAAATATCAAGCGAGTAAATGATAAAGGCGTCAGCCGGTAATTGTGCGGTGTTGCCTTAGTTCTCAACTTCGGTTTCAAAAATCATCTTCTTGCATTTCGTGCAATAATCCGCGTCGATGGTTAATATTCTCGAAAACGAATATTTTGCGGCTTTAATCATACATTTTTTCGTAACCCTGTCGATAAAATGCAGCTTCTCGCCTTCGGGAACCCAGCGAATTGTTATTCTCCCGTCGCCTTTTATAACTCCCGTCTGCATTTTGTTTCCGCAAAAAGGACATATCATATTAATAATCCTCCTTACAAGTTTTGCATATTTTCAAAAAAACGAGGATTTCACGGCTTTTGCAGTAATTTGCAGTCGGAACAGTCTGTTTTTGCAGTATTTTGCAGCCGTTTTCACGTTATTTCAAAGCATTTTCATTGCTTTTCGGAGGAATTATCTTCCTTTTTCTTCCTGAATACAAACAGCTTGCTTAGAATATAATTCAGCACAAGCACCACAATCGTTGAGAACACCTTTGCGGCGGCTTCATAGAAGAAATTGTGAATACCCGTCAGGTCAACGAGCAGATACATTATTAAAATATCCACAAAAAGCGTGAACAGCCTCGAAGCAAAGAATTTCAGCGCCTCAAGCGCCACAAAAAAACCCTTTTTCCCGCTTCTGAACACGATTATCCTGTTCGTCAAAAACGCGAAAATGTTCGCGCATATCCAAGAAAGCACATTCGGCAAAATCGTGTTTCCGTCCGCGCCGAGATTTCTCGTCAGCTCGTAAATCCAGCTAAGCCACGCGGGCACGCTCTCCGCCGACGGAAAAAGCACTCTGAACAGCGCGTAGCTCGCCATTGAAATGAGCGTTGTTCCCGCGCCGAAAATTATATACAGTATAATCTCCCTGTTTTCACGGTAAAATTCGCGCCGACCCTCGCGGGTTTTCAGCGACTTCATTATTTCCCCTAACTCTTTTCCCTTTATTTTCAACTTATCATCTCCGATTTTTTCTCTTTACTATATATTAACACAATTTAGCAGAAAATGCAAGAACAAATCCTCTTTTTCTGTCAAAACTATTGACATATATTATTTTTTGAGGTATAATTGAAGATGTATAGCGTAATAAATTTATCAATGGATTTGTTATGCTGAAATAAAAAAAAAACAGGTTTTGCGGCGACCTGTAACGGAGGAAAAAACTATGTCGGATTACATCAGACGACTGCCCGTTTATCTGCTGCTCGACTGCAGCGGCTCTATGGCGGGCGAACCCATCGAAGCTGTAAAACAAGGTATAAAGACGCTTGTATCGGAGCTTAAAGGCGACCCGCAGGCGCTTGAAACGGCGTTCTTGTCGATTATCACGTTCGACAGCTCCGCAAGACAGATAAGCCCGCTTACGGAGCTTATGCTGTTCAAAGAGCCGCAGATTTCGGCGGGAGGCGCAACCGCGCTCGGCGGCGCGCTTAAAATTCTCGCGGACTGCGTTAAAAACGAGGTAAGAACCTCTACCGCGACCCAGAAAGGCGACTGGAAGCCGCTTGTGTTCCTTATGACTGACGGCGCTCCCACGGATAACCTCGACGAGGGTATCGACGCTATAAAACAGGTTTCCGTCGGCAATATCATCGCCTGCGGCGCGGGCGCAAACGCAAACGCGAATACCCTCAAGAAAATCACAAACAACGTTCTTATGATGAACAACCTCACGGCGGGCGATATGGCGCAGTTCTTCGCGTGGGTTTCAAGCTCCATCAAGGCTTCTTCAAAGAGCATCGACGCAAAGCCCGGCGACCCCGTCGAACTCCCTCCGCCTCCTCAGGGATTTGTTATCGTTCCTTAAGGTGAATTTATGGATAAACCCGATATCAACGGCGCTCTCGGCGCGAATGCCGAGGAGCGGCTCTCAATAACCGCCGACGATATCAAAAGCAAGGCGGTTTCCGAAAAAATCGCGCAGGAAAACGCGGTTTCCGAGGAAAAAGCCGATATCGACGCGGAAAAATCGTCCGATGGACAGAAGAAACTGTCGGATATGGAAGTTATCGAGCATACGGCAAATATCTGGCAATATAAGGAAATCGTTGACGATAAGACGGAAATGCACTCGGAATTTCACCAAAAGCGCATTGAAAAGCCGTTCGGCGAGATTATCGGCGCGAGAGTCCGCGGAAAAAAGCACAAGCACGAAGGCTCGAACTGCGACGATTACTTTGAAACAGCCGCAACGGACGACTGTTTTATCGCGGTTGTCTGCGACGGCGCAGGCTCGAAAAAGTTTTCGAGAATAGGCGCGCGCGCGGCAAGCGAAGCGGCGGTTTCGTTCCTCAAAGAAAAGACAAGCGAACTTTTCCGCGACCTTCCCGCTATTAGGGACGGGCTTTGCGCCGACCTTAAATCGGCAGAATTTATGGCGGCTTGCGGCAGAATAGCGCTGATTGTCCGGCAATCGGCGAGAGAAGCGTTTTCCGCTCAGCAAAAGGCGCTCGGCAAAATCGCGTACAACGCGGATTATCAGAACGTTCTCGGAAGAAAGCCCGCGCTTTCCGACCTTTCGGCGACTTTCCTGGCGGCTGTCGTTATTCCGCTCGTTATCGGCGGGAAAAAGCAGAATTTTATGGCGTGCGTGCAGATAGGCGACGGCTGTATCTGCGCCGTTGACCTTAACGCGGACGCTCCCGCCTGCGTTAAGCTTATGGGCGAAGCGGACAGCGGCAGATTTTCGGGCGAAACCGACTTCCTTTCCGAGAAAAACACGGATAACAATGCTATCGGCGCAAAAACGCGCGTAAGCCGCGGTTCTTCGGATATCATAATGCTGATGTCGGACGGCGTTGCGGACGATTATTTCCCCGCCGCGCCGATGATGGAAAGACTTGTGCTCGACCTCGGTCTTAACGGGATTATCCCGATGAACGGCGAGCTTTCCGCCGGCGAGGATCCCGCGCCTATTCGCTTTCATTCGGTTTCGATGAGCAGACAGAGCTTTGCGCTTCAATACGCAAAGCAGCTTCTTCCGGACAGCTCTCCCGACGCGATAAACGCGCTCTGGAATAAACGCGCGGCTCTGCGCTGCCACTCGCTTGAAGCGTTCCGTATGAATATCGGCGATACGCCCGAAGAACGGCTGCGCGTGTGGCTCGACAACTACAATGAGCGCGGAAGCTTCGACGACAGAACGCTTGTCGTCGTCAGGCTGAAAAATCACGATTAAACGGCTTTGGGGGATAGATTATGCAAAGCGGCGAGGTGCTTTCCGCCGTTCTCGACAACGGCAGCACAATTCAATATGTCTATGACGCAAACGCGCCGCGCGGCGGTATGAAGCACACGTTTTTCACCCCCGACAGGCGCTTTGCCGTTCAGTTTTTCAATAATCCCGCGGATTCTCTCAACCCGCGGCTTCAGGACCGCATAAGGACAATCGTCGGCATCTACAACCCGACCCTCTCCGAAGCGGACGGCGGCGCTCTCGGAAATACCGAAAAAACCGCTTCTTATTTCAGGCAGAGATTTTGCTGGCCCGTGGCGATTATTCGTCAGCCGGAGTTCGGAATCGTCTGCCCGACATATCCCGCGAACTTCTTTTTCGGCGGCTCGGCTTCTACGGTTCTCAACCTCAAGGGCAAGGACAAGAAATCGAACTGGTTTACGGGAAGAAACAGAAAATATCTCGCCCCCGCGGAACGCGGCGATTTCAGGACGATGCTCGGAACGGCGATAAGCCTTTGCCGCTCCGTTCGGAGAATGCACCAAGCGGGACTTGCACACTCGGATTTGTCCTGCAACAACGTGCTTATCGACCCGAAAACAGGCTCGGCGGTCGTTATCGACATAGACTCGCTTGTCGTGCCGAACAAATACTCGCCCGAAGTCGTCGGAACGCGCGGTTACATCGCGCCGGAGGTTCTCTCGACGATGAACCTCGATTTCGGCGACCCGAACAGAGCGCTTCCCTGCGTTCAGACCGACCTCCATGCGCTTCCCGTGCTGATTTACGAGTATCTTTTCTTCCGTCACCCGCTTATCGGACCGAAAATTTACAGCTCCGCAAGCGCCGAGGAGGACGATTTTCTCGCGCTCGGACCACTCGCTACGTTCATCGAGAACCCGAACGATACCTCGAACAGGCCGCCCGACCTCGGCGTTACGATAAAATCGCTTTCCACGGGACTTGAGAAGCTGTTTCTGAAAGCGTTCGCGGACGGTCTGCACAACCCTGCCGAGCGCCCGACCGCAATGGAATGGGAACGCGAACTTCTCCGCGCCTGGGACAGGCTCGTTCCCTGTGCAAACCCGCGCTGCGAAAAGAAATGGTTCATTCTGCGCGATGAAAACAACCCCGTCTGCCCGTTCTGCGGGACGAAAATCGAGGGTAAAATCATCACGCTCGCGTTCAAAAGCGAAATGCGCGGCAAAAAGGGCGTTTTCCGCGATAAATCACAGGTTGTCGTGTACGACAGAATGCCGCTCTACGACTGGCAGGTTTTCTCGAACGTCCACAACGACGAAAAAGCCGACCCCGCAATGCGCGCTTACACCGCTTTCTATAACGGAATGTGGCTGCTTGTGAACAGCTCGGTCGAGGGTATGCTGTCGCCGTCGGGCAGGCTTGTGCCTTCGGGAAGCGCAGTCGAGCTGAAAGACCGCGCGGTTTTCAGAATGACCGACAAGGAAAACGGACTTCTCTGCGAAGTCGCAATAACATAAAGTTCAATTCTCGCAGGAGATATTAATATACAAAACAGCACAAGAAAGGGTAGAATAATGAAAAAATTCGGATTAACAGACGCAGAGGTTGCCGAGAGCAAGAAAAAATACGGCGACAACTCAATGACGGAACAAGCTTCCGAGAGCTTTTGGGATAAGCTCAAGGGAAACCTCGGCGACCCGATGATTAAAATTCTCATCGTTGCGCTTCTTATCAACGTGGTCCTCGCGGTTCTCGGAATTACGGGCGTCATCACGGAGGGCGCGCCGGAATGGTACGAGCCGCTCGGCATTTTCATCGCAATTTGCCTCGCAACGCTCGTTTCCACTTTCTCGGAATACAGGAACGAAAACGCGTTCCAAAAGCTTCAGGAAGAGGCTTCGCGCATTATGTGCAAGGTGTACAGAAACGGCGTTATCTCGGAGGTTGCGATTAACGACATCGTTGTCGGCGACGCAATCCTGCTTCAGTCGGGCGACAAAATCCCCGCAGACGGCATTATCATCGACGGCGATATCAAGGTTGACCAGTCCGTTCTCAACGGAGAAAGCCGCGAAGCTAAAAAATTCGCAATTCCCGACGGCTGGACGGATACCGACGAAAACACGAATTTCGACAACGAGCACAAGGTTTTCCGCGGCGCTGTCGTATGTTCGGGAAACGCGGTTATGCAGGTTACCGTTGTCGGCGACAACTCCGTTTACGGTAAGATTGCAAGCGAGCTTCAGACCGACGACGACCGCGAAACGCCCCTTAAAGTCAAGCTCGGAAATCTCGCAAACGGCATCTCAAAATTCGGCTATATCGGCGGCGTTGCTATCGCAATTGCTATGCTTGCGAAAACAATCCTCTTCGATACCGGCTTCCAACCTATGACGTTCCTTGCGCCCGGCGGCGAGTTTGCGTGGATGGCGCTTCTTGAAGCGATAATTCAGGCGATTATGCTTGCGGTTATCATCATCGTAATGGCGGTTCCCGAAGGTCTGCCGCTTATGATTGCCATTGTTTCCGCGCAGAATATGGGCAAAATGCTCAAAGATAACGTCCTTGTAAGAAAAGTCGCGGGTATTGAAACCGCAGGCTCGCTCAATATTCTTTTCTCCGATAAGACGGGAACTATCACCAAGGGCAAGCTCGAAGCAATAAACTTCATCGACGGCGCGGTTAACGAATATAAGACAATGAACGACATCGACGGCAAGCTTAAAGATTTGCTCGCGCTGTCAATCCACAAGAACACGCTTTCAATCATCAGCGGCGAGGGCAAGAACAGAAAGGTTCTCGGCGGAAACGCAACAGAGCGCGCTATCCTCGGATATGCGGTCGATAACCCCTCAAACGCTGACGTTATCTCGGTCGGAAATATCCCGTTCAACTCCACAAACAAGTACTCCGCAACTCAGGTTGACGGCGAACACTCACTTTCGCTCATCAAGGGCGCGCCCGAAAAAATCCTCAAGCGCTGCTCGCACTATTACGACAAAAACGGCGTTAAGCAGCCGTTCGATATCAACGCGCTCAACGCGAAAATCGACGAACTCGCAAACCGCGCTATCAGAGTTCTCGCGGTTGCGACAAGCGAGGACGCTCTCGGCGAGGAATCGCTCCCCGACGGCGACAACTGGACGCTTGTCGGCTGTCTTGGTATTCGCGACGAGGTTCGCCCCGAATCCGTTACCGCAATCAAGGAAGTTAAGGGCGCGGGCGTTCAGGTTGTTATGATTACCGGCGACCGCAGAGAAACCGCTGTCGCTATCGCAAAAGAAGCGGGTCTTATCGACGACGAAAAAACCAACCTTATGCTCACTTCCGACGAGCTTTCCAAGATGTCCGACGAAGAAGTCAAGGCAAAGCTCAAGGATATCCGCGTTATCGCGCGCGCGCTTCCCTCAGATAAGAGCCGCCTCGTAAGGCTCGCGCAGGAGCTTGACCTCGTTGCGGGTATGACGGGCGACGGCGTTAACGACTCTCCCGCGCTCAAAAAGGCGGACGTTGGCTTCGCAATGGGCGGCGGAACGGAAGTCGCTAAGGAGGCTTCGGATATCGTTATCCTCGACGACAACTTCAACTCAATCGACAAGGCTATCCTCTACGGACGCACAATCTTCAACTCAATCAGAAAATTCATCGTTTTCCAGCTTACAATCAACGTTGCGGCGGTTCTTATATCGTTTGTCTGCCCGCTTATCGGCATCGCAAACCCGCTGTCCGTTATTCAGATTTTGTGGGTAAACCTTGTTATGGATACCCTCGCGGCGCTCGCTTTCGGCGGAGAACCCGCGCTCAAGCGTTATATGAAAGAAAAGCCCAAGCGCAGAAACGAACCGATTATCAGCAAGTATATGATGAGCCAGATTATCACGGGCGCAGGCTGGACGTTTATCCTTTCTGCGGCTATGCTTATCCTCGGCAACTATCCCGGCGATACGAGCTTCCTCGAAAGCTGGGGGCTTATCCGCGAAAGCTCAGGTGCGGCTCTCGAATTTGACGGCGCGCACGCTATCCTGCACACCGCTTACTTCGCGTTCTTCATTATGATTGCGGTATTCAACGCGTTCAACGCGAGAACCGAAAAGCTAAATCTCTTTGATAACCTCGGCAAAAACAAGGGATTCCTCATCGTTTTCGGCATAATCACGGCGGTTCAGGTTGTTATGACTTACGTCGGCGGTACAATTCTCAGCGGCTGGGGTCTGAACGTTACCGAATGGCTGCTCGTTCTCGGAATGGGTATCTCCATTATTCCGATCGACCTCATCAGAAAAGCTATCGCAAAATCTGTTTCAAAAAATAATCAGTAATTTACGGAGGAAAAAATCATGGCGGTTAATCTTACAAAAGGTCAGCGTGTTTCGCTCGACAAGTCGGTTACTATGGCAAGAATAGGTCTTGGCTGGGATATCAACAAATATGACGGAGGGCAGGATTTCGACCTCGACGCCTGCGTTTTCCTGCTCGGAGCAAACGGAAAGGTGCTCTGCGACGAGGATTTCGTGTTCTACAACAACCTCTCCGCGAGAAACGGCGCCGTTCAGCATACGGGCGATAACCGCACCGGCGAGGGCGACGGCGACGATGAAGCTATCATCATCGACTTCACCAAAATCCCGCAGGAAATTCAGAAAATCGCCGTTACCGTCACTATTTTTGACGCTCAGGCGAAAAATCAGAACTTCGGGCAGGTTTCCAACTCCTATGTCCGCGTTGTTAAAATCGCAAACCCCGACGACCAGAACGGCGAGGAAGTTCTCCGCTTCGACCTCGTTGAGGAGTTCTCCATCGAAACCGCGCTCGTTGTCTGCGAAATCTACCGCTACAACGGCGATTGGAAGTTCAACGCGGTCGCGGCGGGCTATCAGGGCGGTCTTGAAGCCCTTTGCAGAAGCTATGGCGTCAACGTTTAATTACGCTTCATTTCAATGAATACCACGTTTCCGGAGGTGTGCCGTTCTGAACGCAAATATCAATCAAATACTGGACGGCGCGCTTCCCGGAGCGGAAATCACGCTGCCCGCGGGTGAATTTGAGGGACCCGTCGTTATAACAAAACCGCTCAGGATTATCGGCAAAAATACCACAATCTGGGCGAAAAATGGCTGCGTTATCGAAATAAAATCGGCGGGCGTTTCAATCGAAAATATTCGCGCGGAGCTTACCGAAAGCAGCGAAACCGACTGCGCGATAAGGGCTCTCTTCCCCGCAAATGCGAATAATGTCGAGATTCTCGGAAGCGTTTCGGGATTCGGCTCGGAGGACGGCTTTTTCGATGTGCCGAGAACTATTGATATCGGCGATTTCCTCGCGGAAGCCGAAAATACGTTTGCGATGTCTGTGAACGTTCCCGAAGATACTGAAATAATCTGCGATATCAGAGAAATCGAGATTGTTCCGAAACTGCTTTCTGCGGGACGAAACAATGTTAAAATAACCGTTCGCGGGATATCCGAAAAAACGCTTCTTTATGCGGAAATCCTTTTCAAAACGCGCTTCGTGAGAAGAGTTTATGTTATGGGAAAGCCAAAATCGGGCATTCCCGCGGCGATTGACAAATGCGTCTATACCGCGCCCGAACGCGATTTCTCGCAGCCCGTCCAAAAGCCCGAAACACCGC
This sequence comes from Oscillospiraceae bacterium, assembly GCA_003516865.1. GTDB lineage: Bacteria > Bacillota > Clostridia > Oscillospirales > Ruminococcaceae > CAG-115. The sequence goes on along the minus strand of DPBR01000075.1, from coordinate 9,531 downwards.
AGGAAAGCGACGTCGTTTCGATGACGAACAGAGCGGACAGCACGCTTCCCCCTCTCAAAATACAAAAAGGTCAGCGGCTTTCGCTTTCGGGTTATCTCGGAACGGAGTTTTCGATTTGGTTTACCTGCGAAAAACCGCAGGGTATGGATATCGACCCGTATGTATTTCTTCTCGGTGAAAACGACCGCGCAATCGGCGACAACAGCCTTGTTTTCTTCGGAAACGAAAGCTCTCCGAACGGCGAAGCAAGGTACTTCCCGAAAGACGGGCATATTGAGATTAATCTTTCAAAGGTTGATTACAGAGTGAAAAAAATCACGCTCGCATACTCGATTTACGCGGGCGGAAACACGCAGAATTTCTCTTTTGTGAGAAATCCGCGCGTGTCGCTCAGAACCGACTCGGAACGGCTTTCGTTCGTGATGGACGGGCTTTCAAAGGAAACAACGGCGGTTGCGCTCGAAATTTATATGTACAAGGGCGAATGGAAGCTTTCGGTTGTCGGAAGCGGCTTTTACAGCGGTATGGCGAAACTCTGCAACTGCTTCGGCATACAGGTTGAGGAATAAATTAAGGGAGAAAGTAAAAATGGCTTTGCGAGAGTTTACGAGATATGTCGGCTACGACAGCTCAGACAGCTTTCGGGGATTTCTGATACAGCAGTTTGCGGCTTCTCAGAAAGGCGGGTTGTTCTTTCGGGAAAAGCTTCCGATGGCGACAACCTCCGAAATAACCGCGGCGGCAGCTTATACCGCGGCAAGCTTCGATAGGGCTGAGGATTTGCAAAAATCAATCGAAATGTGGCTTCACGCTTCAAACGTCCCCTGCGACGGAGCGGCGCTCGCCGAAATTATGGCGAAAGCTGTCGGAGAATGCGGCGCAAACAAGAAAAATACTTATTTCGTGCTTCTGTGCTGGCTGATAAAATATCTCGGCGCAAGGCCCTCGTGCGTGCTATACATCGGCGCGCCGTCGCTTCGGGAACTGTATTTCCTGCTTATGATGCAGGCGGCGGGAGTTAAGATTACGCTCGTGAGCTACGGTCTGGACGCGGATTTCACAAAGCTTGATTTTAAGGACAGAATTACCGTGAAATCGGGCAGAGAAAACGCTCCGCTTCAGATTGATTTCAGCAAGGTTGACCTGTCGCTTGAAGCGAAACTCGCCGAAATGCGCGCGGAGGAAGAACAGGCAAGCGGTCTTGTAAAGCGGCTTTCCACAACGGCTGCGGGCATTTTCGAGGATTATCTCCGCGACAGAAAGACCCGCGTTATTCAGAACGGCGGAGTGTACACTGAGGACGGCGAAATTCCCGTTTACTGCGCGGCAATGCTCGGTTTTGACGACGACGTTGTGTATACGAATATGCTCGTGAAGTTCAAAGAAAGCTTCGCGGGACTGAAAAAACAGCTTATCTTCATCGAAAAAACGCTCTCAAATCCCAACGCGGACGAGGTTAAGGCGCTCGGCGCGGTTACGCGGACAAGCACGGAAGCTATGATTGACGCGCTCGCGCTGACAATCAATCTCCCCGGCGACAGAACCCGCACCGCGCTCGCCCGAAACGCGCTCAGAGAAGTGCTTTCGCGTATCGACACGGCAAATCAGACCGTTGTGATGAATTACGCGAATAAGCTGATAACTTGGCTCTATCGCTGCACTCAGGCGAGGAAATTTTCCGTCAGATACGAGGATATTCCGGTTATTCTCTACTACGGCGATATCTCGCAGAGCGAGGTGTATTTCCTTAATTTTATGTCGCGGTGCGGGTTTGACGTAATCTACATCTCCCCTAACCTCAACAACGCCGAGCTTGTTATCTCGAAAAATCTTGACGGGAGAATGCAGATTTTCAAGCTTCCGCAGAGCCGCGAGAGCGGTTCTTACCCCGCGAAAGCCGTCAAGATGAAGGTAGCGACTATCGCGTATTCCGCCGAACGCGAACTTGACACGAAGCTTTACGGCGGCGATACGGGAATTTACCGCAATTTTCAGTTCCCGAACAGTCAGAGCGTTACGCTGCGCACGACTTTCGAGGAAATCGACATTCTCTGGAAAGAAGAGGCGCGCTTCCGTCAGGGCTTTTCAACGGCGGGAAATCTCGTTTCCGTGCCAAATATCTTTGCGAAAATAAGCGGCGTTGAGGACGAAAATCTCGACAAATACTGGGACGATGTGCGCAGAAAGCTCACTTCCGAAACCATTCTTATCGAGAAAAAGCCAAATCAGAATGAACCGCAGCCCGATATTTCCGTTTATCGTCAATTCTACCGAAACGGCGAAATCGATGCAGAAAGGCTGAAAAACAGCCCTTTGAATAAGTACAGCTTTCTCCCCGACAGGATACAGGATATGCTGTTTTACAAGCTTCAGGAGGCTTGCTCGTCGGGATTTCTGAAGCTATCCGGCGATGAGCTTATGTGCGCGGTTATTCACTATGGGCTGGGCTTCGGACGCGATTTTTTGCAGATTATCCAGCGCTTCGACTTCACAAGGAGAATACCGAAATTAATCTATATCGACGCTATTGAAGATACTTTCACGCTTCAAGAATGCGTTCAAATTGTTTTGTGCAATTTAATCGGATTTGACGTGCTGATTTACACGCCGTCCGGTTATAAAAACCTCGAAACTTTCGTCAAAAACGACGCTTTCGAGGAGCATATAATGAACAGGTTTATGTACAACGTAGAGGTTCCGAAATTCAAAATACCCTCTGAGGAAAAGAACGGCGGTTTTTTCGGAAAGCTGTTCGGGAAGCATTAAGCGTTTTTAACGCTGATTAAGAAAGGAAAAAGTTATGGGATTACAGTTTACTCCTGGCGCAGCTCAGGCACAGCCGCAGGTTGTTGAAACCACAGGAGCGGTCGTTACTTCCGCGGCTTCGGACGCCGCTCTCGATGCGAAAATCGAGGAAGTCAAGAACTTCAACATCGTTGTTAAGACCGATGAAATCAAACAGCAGCTCGCTTCAAGCGACGAAATCGACAAGCTCGTTTCCACAATCAACGTAAACGACAGCTCGACAATCGTTAAGTTCGGCGCTGAAGCTGCCGACGAGATTTCAAAGGCTTCGGACCAGGTTCTCAACTCAATGAGCATAGCGCAGATTAACGATACCGGAAATATGATGAAGGCGCTCGCGAACATTATGGACCAGTTCGATATCGACGAAATCAAGGACGACAAGCCCGGTTTCTTCAGCAATCTCAAGAAAAAGCTCGAAAAAATCCTCAATAAGTACGATAATATGGGCAAGGATATCGACAAAATCTACGTTCAGCTCAAGCAGTATGAGAACGAAATCGACGCCGCAAACCAGAAGCTCGACACCATGTACGACGCAAATCTCGGCTATTATCAGCAGCTTGTGAAGTATATCATGGCGGGCGAACAGGGCGTTAAGGAGCTTGACGCATACATCGCCGAGTATCAGAAGAAGGTTGAGGAAAATCCCGAAGACGGCACAATCCGTATGGATTTGTCAAATCTTCAGCAGATGCGCGAAATCCTCGACCAGAGAGTTATGGACCTCAAGGTTGCCGAAAACGTCGCGCTCCAGACTGTTCCTATGCTCAAGACAATGGAATATTCCAACCTCAACCTCGTGAGAAAAATCAACTCCGCGTTCATCATCACGATGCCTGTATTCAAGCAGGCTCTCGCGCAGGCGATTATGCTCAAACGCCAGAAAATTCAGGCTGAGAGTATGAAGGCGCTCGATGAAAAGACGAACGAAATGCTCATAAAGAACGCGCAGAATACGGTTGACCAGTCGAAAATGGTTGCCGCAATGGCTTCATCTTCGTCAATCAAGGTCGAAACGCTCCAGCAGACATGGCAGACTATCGTCAACGGTATCGACGAGGTTCAGGCAATTCAGGACCAGGCGCGCGAAAAGCGCAAGACCGACGCTGTTGCGCTCGAACAGATTAAGGCTGACTACAAAAAGCGTATGAAGGCATAAAAAATCGGGCGGGTTTTCCCCGCCCTTTTTGCTGTTAAATCGGCTCGGTGACTTC
>DPBR01000075.1:0-5252 GCA_003516865.1 Oscillospiraceae bacterium | reverse complement strand
GAGCCACTTTTTTTCGTCCTCCGTGAGAAACGGCGAAAGCTTCTCGAAACAAGCCCGCTGATACGCGTTGAACAGCACGATTTGCCGCTCGGTGAGATACTTTTTGTCAACGCCGTTCCTGTCGAACGGCACGAAAGTCAGCGGCTCAAACCGCAGAAATCCTTCGATTTCCGACTTCACGCAGAGCAAAAGACTCTCGTGACGTATGCCGAATTTCCCGTCTGCGTAAAATCCCGGCTCGTCTGACGTTATCATTCCCGCGTAAAACGGCGCGTCGTCGACTGCGCGGCGGCTTATGCGCTGAGGTCCTTCGTGAACGTTGAGCAGGAAGCCGACCCCGTGACCCGTACCGTGATTGAAGTCAAGGCCGTGCTTCCAGAGCGGTTCGCGCGCCGTGTAATCAAGCGTGTGACCGCAGACGCCCTCGGCAAAACGCGCGTCAAGCAGGTTGAGATGACCCGCAAGAACCAGCGTAAACGCACGCTTTTCCTCGTCAGTCAGCGCGCCGAGAACGAACGTCCGCGTGATGTCGGTCGTTCCGTCGAGATAATGCCCTCCGGTGTCGGACAAAAGCAGCCCGTGCGGCTCCAGAAGTGCGTTCGTGGTTTCATCGGCGCTGTAATGAACGATAGCGCCGTGCTCGCCGTAAGCCATAATCGGCGCAAAGCTCTGACCAAGATAATTCTCGCCCATTCTGCGAAATTCTTCAAGCTTTTCCGCGGCGGAAATCTCGGTAACGCAGCCCCGCGAAACAGCACCACTAAGCCATTTCATAAACCGTGCAACGGCAATACCGTCCTTAATGTGCGCGCGTTTTTCCGCGGATATTTCAGCCGCGTTTTTCACCGCTTTCATAAGCGAAATCGGAAGCGTTTTGTCAATCACACGGGCGTTTTCAAGGGAAGAAACGAAAGCGTGATTAACGGCGGACTTATCCGTCCAAACCGTGCCGTTAAGCCGTTTCAGAGCATTATAAATCTCGTCATACGAAAGAATTTCAACGTTGTCGGACTGTAAATTCCGAGCGATTTCGTCCGAAAATTTAGTTTTGTCCGCGAACAAAAATACTTTGCTGTGCGAAATAATCATAAACGAGAGGAAAAGCGGGCAAAAATCAACATCGCCGCCGCGCAAATTCAGCGTCCACGCAATCTCGTCAAGCGCGGAAAGCGCGATATAATCGGCTTTTTCGGCTGACATTTTTGCTCGTATATCAGCAATTTTTTCAGAGCGCGATTTCCCGCAAAATTTTTCGGGAAGCTCAAAAATCGGTTTATCGGGAAGCAGAGGCCGATTTTCCCAGACAAAATCACCCGCGTCAAATCTATCGTCAAAAGTGATATCAAGCCAGCGAAGCCTTTCGCAGAGCCGATTTGCGAACTTCTCCGTTATAATTCGCCCGTCAAATCCGAGCCTTGATTTCGCCGGCATTTCCTTTTCGAGGAACTGCAAAACCGTCGGAACGCCGCGCTCGCCGTCGCGCATCAGCGTAATTCCCGAACCCGAAAGTTCACGTTCCGCCTGCAAAAAATACCGTCCGTCAGTCCACAAAAACGCGCCGTCAAGCGTCGCCACAAGCGTTCCCGCAGAACCCGTGAATCCGCTTAAATACTCGCGCAGCTTGAAGTGCGCGCTCACATATTCCGAGCCATGAAAATCGTCCGTGGGTATAACGCACGCGAAAATTCCGCGCTCGCGCATACAAGAAATCAATCGCTCAATCTCGCTTTTCACCGTCAATCCTCCTCGCAACAACAACTCCAAAACCGCTGATATAAAGCCGTTCGGCGGTATAAATCGGTTTGTCGGACGAATTATTTTCGTCAATAAAATACTCAAAATGTCCTGATATATCAGAACAAAAATTATTGTTTGCTGTATTAATTATCATATAAAAGTTATTTTTGTTAAGAATAAAAACGCTGCCCTTTTTCGTGAAATCACACCCGCGAAAAACACCGTAAAACCGCTTTCTGAAAGCAATCAAGCCGCGAAAATAATCCACAAGCTCGGCGTTTTCGTGAAGCAAATTCCACTTAATAGAATTAAATTCGTCTGGCAAATTATAGCTGTTTTCGGCAAAATTTTTTGTGCGTAAAAACTCCTGACCCGCCTGAAAAAAAACCATTCCGTTTGATAAAAAAACAAGCGCTGAAGCCATTTTTTCAGCGGCAGAAATCCGCTCCGAACCCGCATTATTAAGCGAAATTCTGAGTTTGTCATACAACGTTAAATTATCGTGACATTCAACGTAATTTATCGTTTGCGCGGCGTTTTCAGTCCAAAATTTTATCGGGAAATTGCAGGAAATTACAGCAAAAATCGGCTCAAAATTCGACAAATCCGCGCAGCCGTTCACAAACCCGCAGTCGTTTTTATCGAACACATTTCCCTTAACAGCGTCGCGAAATTTATCGTTGAAAAAAGCGATTTCGGGAAGCTCGGAAGCGTTCCGCTGAACCGCGCGAAGCCTTTCGGGAAGCGCGCTCACGCTGCCTGTCCAACCCTCGCCGTAAAGCAAAATCGATGGGTTAATTCCGCGTAAAATCTTCGCGGCTTTTTGTATTGTTCCGACGTCAATCAATCCCATTAAATCGAACCGAAATCCGTCAAAATGATACTCTCTCGCGAGGAACTCAAGGCTGTCCAAAATGAATTTTTGAGCCATAAATCTTTCACTTGCAAACTCGTTTCCGCAGCCCGAACCGTTTGAAAAGTAATCTTCTCCGCGAAAAAAATAGCCCGAAAGCTGCTTCTCAAAGTTTGAATTTTCGGCGGAATAAACGTGATTATACACGACGTCTGCGACAACTCCGAGTCCATTTTTATGCGCATTTGCAACAAGCGCTCTCAGCTCCAAAATCGCATTATTGAGCGAATATCTCTTTGCCGGAGCGTTGAAAAATCTTGGATTATAACCCCAATTATAGCAGCTTCCGTCCGCGTCAAAATCAAAAACAGGCATAAGCTGAATATGCGTTACGCCTAAGCTTTTTATATAGTCAAGACCGATTTCTTCTCCGTAATCATTTGTTACGCCGCCCTCGCAAAATGCAAGAAATTTTCCACGGCTTGCAAATTTCCCGCTTTTATCGGACGAAAAATCGCGCACGGAAACCTCGTAAATCACCGCTTTTTCGGGTTCTTCAAAACGCAAAAAGTCGTCGTTTTCCCAGAATTTCGGGCAATTTCTGCTCATATCCGAGATTATTCCGTACTTTCCGTCTGCGGTCACATCGTATGAATAAATGTCCGCAAATTCGCGCTCGCCTTCGCTGTCGATTACCGAAAAATCATACAGCAATCCCTCAAGATTTCCCTGAATTTCACACTCAAAAACGCTTTCGTTTCTGTGCATTTCAGCAAGAAGAATATGCTCATATTCGAGATTAAAAAGCCTCAAAACAGCCTTTTCCGCAAACGGCTGCCACAGCCTGAAAATCGTCTTTTCGGGCGAAAAAATCGCGCCTAGTTTTCCGCTGAACGCGCATTTTTCCGACGCTTCCAAATCAATTTTTTTCTTCATATTTGTCAAGAAAACTATGCACTCCGCTCTCGTCCTTGTATGAAATAATCCTGTCGAGCGGCACGTTCTGAACCGCGCGGAAAATGTTCATCTCGACCTGCGGGTTATCCTCGCAAAGCCTCGCTATAAGCCGCTTCACGAAGTCGCGCTTCGAGTTTTCGCCGCGTCTTGTCAGCACGCATTTACAGCCCGAAAGCTCCAGTCCGCAAAATTTCGCCCACGAAACAACGTCGCGCTCGCGTACGAAATACAGCGGTCTTATCAGCTCCATTCCCTCGAAATGCGCCGCCTGAACGCGCGGCAGCATCGTTCCCGTCTGTCCGCCGTACAAAATTCCCATAAGTATGCTCTCAATCACATCATCGAAGTGATGTCCGAGCGCGATTTTGTTGCAGCCAAGCTCCCGCGCCTTCTTGTACAGCAGTCCGCGGCGCATTTTCGAGCACAGAAAGCACGGGTTTTTCTCGCCGTCAACAAGCGAAAAAACTTCCGTCTTAAAAAATTCAAGATTAACGCCAACCCGCATTGCATTGCGCTTTATCTGTTCCTCGTCCTCGGAGGAAAATCCCGGATTCATCGAAAGATATCGCACCGAAATTCGCTTTTTTCCGTGCTTTTCGTATTCTCTAAACAACGCAGACAGCAAGAGCGAATCCTTCCCTCCCGAAACGCAGACGCATATTTTGTCGTCATTTTTGAGAAGATTATACTCATCAATTGCCTTTGTAAATTTACCCAGAAGCGCCGTGGAATATTCGCGCGTAAGTCCGTTTTCAATCATTTTTTCACTCATAAACGAAGATAAATTTCCGATAATTCACGCAGTTTTTCTGCGGTTTTTCCTTTAAGCGCGTTCGGTTTCATTCGCCACGCCCAGTTCCCGCCAAGCGTTGACGGAACGTTCATTCTCGCCTTTGCGCCGAGGTTCAGCACGTCCTGCATCGGGATAATCGCAAGCGCTGCGGGCGACGCGTATGCCGCTCGGATTGCGCGCATATTCAGGCTGCCGAAAAGCCCTTTTTCAAGGTAGCGCTTCGCCATATTCCGCGCCGCGAGGTCGGCTTCCGCATACCACTGGCGGAACGTCGCGTTATCGTGCGTTCCCGTGTAGCAGACGCAGTTTCTCGGGTAGTTGTGCGGGAGGTGGTCGTTGTCCTCGTTCTTGTCATTGAACCCGAACTGCAATACCCTCATTCCCGGAAATCCCGTGTCGGAAAGCAGCTTTTTCACGCTGTCGAAAATATCACCCAAATCCTCCGCGATTATATCAACGTTCTTGATTTCACGCTTGATTACGTTGAACAAGTCCATTCCGGGGCCTTGCTCCCATTTTCCCGTTTCCGCGGTCGGGTGACCGAAAGGAATAGCCCAATAGGTGTCGAACGCGCGGAAATGGTCGATACGCAGCATATCGTAAAGCTCCGCAGCCTTCTTTATTCGCTTTACCCACCAAGAATAATTGTCCTTCTTCATCGCAGCCCAATCGTAAAGCGGGTTGCCCCAGAGCTGTCCCGTCTCACTGAAGGCATCCGGCGGAACTCCGGCAACCTTGAGCGGAGTCAGGTTTTCCTCGTCCAGAAGGAATAATTCCGGATGTGTCCAGACGTCCGCACTGTCAAGCGCCACGTAGATCGGAATATCTCCGATGATGGAGATTCCCTGCTCGTTCGCATACGCGCGGAGCTTTCCCCACTGCTGGTAGAATTTATACTGTAAAAACTTCCAG
>DPBR01000018.1:5391-5620 GCA_003516865.1 Oscillospiraceae bacterium | reverse complement strand
CCGTAATCGACGCGCACGAGGAAGCATATTTCCTGAAAGTGTCGGAATACGCGGATAAAATCGAGAAATTTCTCACGGAAACGGACTATCTGCGCCCGAAATCCCGCGTAAACGAGATGATAAACAACTTCATAAAGCCCGGTCTTGAGGATTTGTGCGTTTCAAGAACGTCTTTCACATGGGGTATTCCCGTGACGTTCGACGAAAAGCACGTCGTTTACGTCTGGGT
>DPBR01000018.1:0-5171 GCA_003516865.1 Oscillospiraceae bacterium | reverse complement strand
AAGCACGTCGTTTACGTCTGGGTTGACGCGCTTACGAACTATATAAGCGCGCTCGGCTATGAAAACGACGCTTACGACGACTTCGACAGGTTCTGGCCCGCAGACCTTCATATGACGGCGAAAGAGATTGTCCGCTTCCACTCGATAGTCTGGATAATCATTCTGATGATGCTCGATTTGCCGCTTCCGAAAAAGCTCTACGGTCACGGCTGGATAAACTTTAACGGTCAGAAAATGTCAAAATCCATAGGAAACGTAATCGACCCGTTCGTTCTCGCGCAGAGATACGGCTCGGACGCCGTTCGCTATCAGATTTTGCGCGATATGCCGTATGGCTCGGACTCGAATTTCTCGAACGAGATTATGATTAACCGCATAAATTCCGACCTCGCAAACGACCTCGGAAACCTCGTTTCCCGCACTGTTGCCATGGCAGACAAATATTTCGGCGGAACGCTTCCGACCGAGCGCGAAGCGGGCGAACACGACGACGAGCTTATTAATATGGCGAAAGCGCTTCTGAAGCCCGTTTCCGAGCATATCGAAAACGCAGAGCTTTCCGCGGCGCTTGAGGAAATTTTCAAGGTTGTTTCCCGCGCGAACAAGTATATCGATGAAACAGAGCCGTGGGTTCTCGGAAAGGACGAGAGCAAAAAAGCGCGCCTCGCTTCAGTTCTCTACAATCTGCTTGAAACAATCAGAATTTGCTCGGCGCTTCTTTTTCCGTTTATGCCGAAAACAATGCCGAAGGTCTGGGAGCAGATAGGCGCAAAGCACGAGGACGTCGCTTATGATACTCTTGAAACATTCGGCGTTCTTCCCGCGAATGTAACCGTTCACAAGGGCGAGGTTCTGTTCCCGCGAATTGACATCAACAAGGAGATTGAGGAACTCAACGCGCTTCTCACTCCCGAAAAGCCTGTCCGCGAGGACGAGGATTTGGATAAGGCGAATATCATCGGTATCGAGCAGTTCTCCGAGATTAAGCTCAGAAGCGGCGAGATTATCGCGTGCGAAAAGGTTCCGAAAGCGAAAAAGCTGCTCAAACTCACCGTCGACGACGGCAGGCACGGCAGGCAGATTGTTTCGGGTATCGCGAAATGGTACGCTCCCGAGGAGCTTGTCGGAAAGAAGATTGTGTTTGTCGCAAATCTCGCTCCCGCAAAGCTCTGCGGCGAGCTTTCCGAGGGTATGATTCTCGCGGCGGACGCGGGCGACGACGACGTTAAGGTGCTTTTCCTCGATAAGGATATCCCGAACGGAAGCACGATAAGATAAACGGCGCGGAATATGCAAAAATGCGGTTTCTGCGCGCATTGACAGCAGTATTCTCTCAAGGAAGGGAGGAACAGGGTATATGGATATATCAAGAATGGCGGACATATCCGCGGTAAATCAGACTAATCTCACCAAAACGTCCGAGCGGCGCACCGAGATGAAAAGCACGACGCTCACGACCGAGCATACCGACAGCTTTGTGAAAAGCGAGGCGGCTTATACTCCCGCGTATACGAAAAAATCCGCGCGCAAGCAAGGCTCGGACAACAACCTCACGCAGAAAGAAAACGCCGGAGAAAAGGAGCTTGAACGCATTACCGACAGCGAAAAGCAAGCGCCCGAAGAACTCCTGACAAAGGGTATAAGCCATATAATCCGCGCGATGTTCGTGAAGCAGGGCGAGGTTCTGACAGGGAGCGTGCCGAGCGTCGGCGCGAAAATGTACGCGGAGGAGCTTTTGTCGCAGCTTCGGGTGATGTACGGAAATTCAGCCGCCGAAGAAAATACTCCCGAATACTGGCAGCCCGATGAAACCGCTTCAAGGCTGATGATGTTTTTCGACAGCGTGAGCATTGACAGCGAGAACAGAAACGGCTTGCTTGAACGCTCGTTTATAAGCGCGTTCGGCGATACCGAAAAGCTGTTCGGAGGGCGCGGAAGGCTTCCTCTCGAAAGCTACGAAACAAAGCAGATTATAATGGAAAATTATTTCAGCGGCAATTGATAACAGGAGAAAAACTATGTTTTGCGTAGGCTCAAGGATAATATTTGCGGACGGAAGAATTGCGATTGCGCGAAACGGCGCGGAAATCGGGAAAGTTCTCGCAATGGACGTGAAATTTGCGGAAATTGAGTGCAAAGCGGATTCGCTTGCGCTTTCGGTGAAGTTCGCGGACGGCGTTCCCGCGGCGATTGAGTGGAGAAATTCCGACAAGGGCGAGAAATTCGCGGTAAAATCGGATAAAATCGCGCTTGATGATGTGAAAAAAATTTCCGCGCATTTTATGGATACGGGAGAAATGCTCGGCGAATATACTTGGGAAAAGGCTTGAGAATGGGGATTTTCGATACTCACGCACACTACCTTAAAAGAGATTTCGGCGGCGACCTTGACGAGATACTTTCGCGGCTTCCCCAAAATAACGTCGAGCGAGTACTTACGATAGCGTGCGGACTTGACGAATACGAGGAAACCAAGGATATTCTCCGCAGATACGATTATATCTGCGGCGCGTTCGGGGTTCATCCGGAATTTGCGGATACGCTTCCCGTGGGCTGGGAAAAAACGCTCGAAAGCGCGCTGAAAACGGAAAAAGCGGTCGCTCTGGGCGAAATCGGGCTTGACTATCACTATGGCGCGGAAACAAAGAACGTTCAGCGCGAGGTGTTTGAAAAGCAGCTTATTCTTGCGAAAAAGCTTGATTTGCCCGTGATTATACATTCGCGGGACGCCTGCGAGGACACGATGAAGCTGCTTCGCGAATACAAGCCGCGCGGGGTTATGCACTGCTTTTCGTACAGCGCGGAAATCGCGAAAGAAGTCGTGAAAATCGGAATGTACGTCGGCTTCACAGGCGTGCTTACGTTCAAAAACGCGAAAAAGGCGGCTGAAGCGTGCGCGGTTACGCCGATTGAACGGCTGCTTCTCGAAACGGACTGCCCGTATATGGCGCCCGAACCTCACAGAGGCGAGCGCTGCGACAGCTCGATGATTGCGTTCACGGCGGCGAAAATGGGCGAGATTAAGGGCGTTTCGGCTGACGAAATGATTGAAATTGCAAATAAGAACGGCAGGAGATTGTTTTTTGGTGAAATATGACGTTAAATTTGCGGCTGAAAACGATTTATCGGCGGTTCTTTCGCTGAGATTTGAGATGCTCGGCGTGATAAACGAGGGCGCGGAGTTTGACGAAGCGTTCCGTAAGCGCACGCGGGAGTATTTCATGAGCGGAGAACAAACAACCGTTCTCGCTTACCGCAGCGGAGAAGCGGTCGGCTGCGCTTCAATCTGCTATCTGACGGTAATGCCGACGTATTCTCATAAGTCGGGAAACCGCGCGCATATAATGAATGTTATGTGCGAAAAGAACACCGAAGGCAGGGACTTGCGCGAAAAATGATGAAAGCGCTTCTTGACGAAGCAAAATCGCGCGGCGTGACAAGCGTTACGCTCGACGCAACGGAGAGCGGAAAGCCGCTTTACGCAGCGCTTGGGTTTAAAGGCTCCGAGGAACATATGGAGCTGAACTATTAACGGAGGAAATATGGAACAGGACGGCGCCCGAAGTACGGGAAACTTACAGGACGAAAAGGAACATAAAGCAGCGAGGGTTTTGCTGAAACCGCTATGCTGGATTAACAAGAAAACGACGGGATTTCTGAGAAGAGCGCTCGGCGCGAATTACGCCGATATAACCGAGGACGAAGTGCTCGACCTTGTGGACGCGCTCGCAAAGGACGAGGAAGAGGGCGGCATAGAAGAAGATTCCGCGCAGATGATAAGCAACGTGTTTGAATTTGCGGGGCTTACCGCCGCGGACGTTATGACGCACAGAACGAGCATTGTCGGCGTTGATATCAAGAAAATCACGCTCGACGACCTGATATATCTTGCGCTTGACCTCGGATTTTCGAGAATTCCCGTTTATGAGGACAGCGTTGACAAGATAATCGGAATAATCATCGTCAAAGACTTGCTTTGTCTTATCGGGAAAACCGATTTGAGCAATTTCAGCGCGCGCGATTTCCTGCGCGACGTAAGCTTTATTCCGGAAGCCTGCTCCTGCTCGGATACGTTTAAAACGCTCACGAAAATGAAGTCGGGAATGGCGGTTGTGGTTGACGAATACGGCGGAACAGCGGGTATCGTCACGCTTGAGGATATAATCGAGGCGGTTATGGGCAACATTGAGGACGAATACGACGACGAAAAAGCCGAAATAACTCAAATTTCCGACGGCTGCTATGACGTTCTCGGCGACGCCGACCCCGATGAGGTTTTCGCGCTGTTCGGGGTAACGCTTCCAGATGACCACGAATACGAAACAATCGCGGGATTTGTCACGGATAAGCTCGGCTATATACCCGAAAACGCGGATATCGTGCCTCCCGTGGTTGAATACGAGGGTGTGAAGCTTGTCGTGACGAGCGTTGAGGACAGAAATATACTCAAAATCCGCGCGTCAAAGCTTCCCGAAACCGAAGAAGAGAAAGAATGACAAAGAAAAATCTAGCCGCCGAGGTGATTAGGCGGCTTAAAATCGAATATCCCGATGTGAAATGCGCGCTTGTTTACGAAAAACCGCACGAACTCCTCATCGCCACAAGGCTCTCGGCGCAATGCACGGATAAACGTGTGAATATGGTCACTCCCGCGCTTTTTCATCGCTTCCCATCAATCGAAGCGTTCGCGGAAGCCGACCCCGCCGATGTCGAGGAATATATCAAATCCTGCGGACTTTACCACACAAAAGCGCGCGATATCGTCGAAATGTGCCGCCAACTCCGCGATTTATGCGGCGGAATCGTCCCCGACAGCATTGACCAACTCGTAAAACTCGCAGGCGTCGGCAGAAAAACCGCAAACCTCGTCGCAGGCGACCTCTACGGCAAGCCCGCAATGGTTTGCGATACCCACGTTATCCGACTTTCAAACAGGCTCGGTCTTGCCCAAGGAAAAAATCCCGCTCAGGTCGAAAAACAACTCCGCGCCATTATCCCACCCCAAGAGGGCTTGAATCTCTGCCACCGCCTCGTAAACCACGGCAGACTCGTCTGCACCGCCCGCTCCCCTCACTGCAATTGCTGCCCACTCGCAGATATCTGCAAAAACGCTAAGCTTTAGTAGACGGCTTCGCCTTCAGTCGTCGCTTCGCTCCAGTCGCTCCCGCGGG
>DPBR01000029.1:4137-4650 GCA_003516865.1 Oscillospiraceae bacterium | reverse complement strand
ATTGTGCGGTGTTGCCTTAGCATATTTAGCGTCAAATACATCTGCTTGTCCATTGTGTAACTCAACAAATATTTTCGCTGTTTTGCACAAATGCACTTGAAAAATTTGAAAATTAATGTTATAATTATATAAAGATGTTTCTTCGAATTTGGAAAAGGAGGGTGATTGCCTTGATGAATACAGCGATTTCACAGGAATACCGCGACATTATGGCTGATATTATGCTTGCGGACGACAGCTCGTATCATATCCTCTGGAAGTGTAAGGAAGGCGGCTCGGTTTCGTTTGGAAAAGATTTTCTGCCGCCCGACGTGACCGACCCGCTTGAATATATCCGCGAGAATGGCTTTGTCGCTGAAAGCTCGGAGAATGCTTTTGACGTTTTTTGTTCGTGCATACAGGAGGGGATTATCAAGGGCGGAGTGAAAAATAATCTCACTCTTGACCTTAAGATGAAGTTTTCTCCCGACGGCGAATTTATGACCTGTCATTTTTACGCCGTTTTCCTGCTTG
>DPBR01000029.1:863-3919 GCA_003516865.1 Oscillospiraceae bacterium | reverse complement strand
TTTTTACGCCGTTTTCCTGCTTGACGCGGAAGGGAAAATCACCGCCGCGCACTTCAATATCCGCCCGCTCTCCGTGCGCGAGAAGTTTGATAGACAGGTTCTCGGCGTTTTTACCTCGGATAAAGCGCCGCAGCTCTTTACAAAGCGCTGCAAGGATATGCTCGACCGTCACTCCAACGATAAAGTCGCGTTTATTCAGCTTGACGTTGAGCGCTTCAAAATCATAAACGAGAGATATGGCGTTGAAGTCGGCGACGAGCTGCTTGCTTTTATAAACGACGGTCTGAGCCTTATCTGCGACGACGATACGCCGTTTTGCAGACTCACCGCCGATGTTTTTATGGTTGTAAAGAAGTTCGACCGCGAGGAGGATATTCTTGATTTTATCCACTATATCGAGAGTATGCTCACGGGGTATAAGGGAATGGAATACCGCCTTATTTTCGGCGTTGCAATCGCGGAGGACAGAACGCTCCATACGCGCAGACACGGCGATAACGCGGCTATTGCGCGTCAGCAAATCCACGGAAACGCCCTCAATAACATCGGCTGGTTTAACGGCAAGATGAGAAGCGATTTGAGCCGAATGCAGAGTATCGAGGACGATATGCACAAGGCGCTTCTTAACAACGAGTTTGTGATGTATCTTCAGCCTAAACACAGCATTTCTACGGGCAGAATTATCGGCGCGGAAGCGCTTGCGAGGTGGGTTCACCCGAAAAAAGGAATTATTTCGCCCGCAGATTTTATTCCTGTTTTCGAGAAAAACGGATTTATTCTGAAGCTCGACCAGTTTATCTGGGAAAGCGCCTGCAAGGAGATAAGACGGCTTATTGACGATGGCAGGGAGGCTGTGCCGATTTCCGTCAATATTTCGCGCGAATATATCCATTCGTTCGACTGCGTGGGGTATATCACGGGGCTTGTTAAAAAATACGATATTCCGATTAAGCTGCTTGAGCTTGAAATAACGGAAACTGCGGATAACGTCGGGGTTGAGGAGATTGTCACCGGGCTAAAAAAAGCGGGATTTACGATGCTTATGGACGATTTCGGTTCGGGCTATTCATCACTTAATATGCTCAAAACAACGCCTTTTGATGTGCTGAAGATTGACCGCGAGTTCTTGTCGGAATTTATGGACAGCGACAGAGGAAGAAAAATCATCGAACACACGATTTCTATGTCGCAGGATATCGGGCTTGATATCATTGCGGAGGGCGTTGAAACAAAGGAACAGGCGCAGTTCCTCGAACAGTGCGGCTGCGACGCCGCGCAGGGCTTCTATTACTCAAAGCCCGTCTGCGTTAAGGATTTCGAGAAGCGCCTTTTGGAGATTAACAAGACGTAATTCGATTTTTTGCCGAGGGGAGTGGTTGAAATGGGCGTTGGTTCGATAGGGACGGGTTATCCGATGATTTCGGACGGCAGCTTCGGGAAAAACACGCGAAGCGAGCTTGAAAATATGATTAACCGAGCGAGAAATGAACGCGAGAGTTATCGTAAGGAGAATGAAAACACGCTGAACGACAGGCGGATTTCCGAGCTTGACAAGCGCCTTGACAACCTCCAAAAGCGGCTTGACAGGCTGAACGAGAAGCAGAACGGCGAATGTCAGACCTGCGAGAACAGAAAGTATCAGGACGGTTCGGACGACCCCGGAGTTTCGTTCAAAACCGCGTCAAAAGTGGGCGCGGAGGGCGCTGCTGCGGCTGTTCGCGGGCACGAATACGAGCACGTTTACAGAAATCGTGCAAAAGCTGAGCGCGAGGGCAAGGAAATCGTTTCGCAGAGCGTTCGGATTAAGACCGCGATTTGTCCCGAATGCGGGGAAAGCTACGTCGCGGGCGGTGAAACCACGACCGTTACCAAGACGAAGCCAGAAGCCGAAATCAATCCGTCCGAGCCGAAGAAAAGCGCGGATTTTGCCGCAAAATCGGCTGATGATAACGGAATAAGCGCCGCGGAAGAATTGCAGAAAAAGTTCGACGTGGGGCTTTACGACAGGGAAACCGAGGTCGGGCAGTTTTTGAATGTTGTTGCGTAAAGGCGCGCTTATTGAGAACGGCGGTAATAGAATTATTCGCGAACGAGGACCTTGATGAAAAATATATTTCTGCATGGAATGGGACAAAACGCTTCAAGCTGGGAAAAAACTCTTTCATTTCTATCCGACAGCGAAGCCGCTTGTCCGGAGCTAAGCGGCTTTTTTATCGCGGGGGACTGTCGTTACGGCAAAATGTACGGCGAATTCTGTAATTATTGCGGCGGGTTTTCCGAAAAGATTAATTTATGCGGGCTTTCGCTCGGCGCTGTGCTTGCGCTGAATTATGCCATTGACTTTCCGCAGGGAATAAACTCGCTTATCCTTATTGCACCGCAGTATGATATGCCGAAATTTTTGATTAAGGTTCAGAATCTGCTGTTCAGATTTATGCCGGAAAGCCGTTTTGACGGTATCGGAATGAAGAAAAAAGACTTTATTACGCTTACAAATTCAATGGCGGAAATAGATTTTACAAGAAATCTTGATAAGGTAAATTGCCCTGTGCTCATTCTTTGCGGTGATAAGGATAAAGCCAACAAAAAGGCGGCTTTGCGGCTTTCGGAGAGATTGCCCAACACGAAATTCACGTTAATAGAAAATTCGGGACATGAAGTTAACGAGGATAATCCGCAAGCGTTGGCGATGGCTTTGGAGCGGTATTTTACAAGAGGTTGATTATGAAGGAATACAAGTTTTACGGCTGGGAAAACGCCGACTGTCCGTCTGTTTCGCCGATTTTTTCGGGCAATCCGCGCGAGCTTTATGACGCGCTTTCCGATATCTGGTGCGCGGAAACCTGCGCGCCAAGACTGCGCGGAAATTGGTCGCGCGAGAACAAAACGCTCGGTCAATGCTCAATTACGGCTTTTCTCGCGCAGGATATCTACGGCGGGAAAGTGTTCGGAATTGAACGAAAGGACGGCAATTTTCACTGTTATAACGTTGTCGGAGAGCGCGTTTTCGACCTCACAAGCGAGCAATTCGGCGATGAAAAGCTGATTTATGAGAA
>DPBR01000029.1:0-639 GCA_003516865.1 Oscillospiraceae bacterium | reverse complement strand
GATGAAAAGCTGATTTATGAGAACAACCCCGAACAGCTTCGCGAGGTTCATTTCACTAAATCTGAGAAAAAAGCGCGATATGAGCTGCTGAAAGCCGCGCTTTTAAAGAAAAATAGCTGCAAATAACTGCAAAAGGAGAGATTTTTATGGCAAAGTCACTGGTTGTTTTCTTTTCAATTTCGGGCGTTACAAAAAAAGTCGCCGAGGACGCGGCAAGAATTGAGGACTGCCCCGTCTACGAAATAAAGACCGCAGAGCCTTATCCCAACGATTATCACGCTGTCGTTGACGCGGCAAAGAAAGAACTTGCCGAAAATGCCCGCCCCAAACTCGCAGGCGAACTTCCCGATATTTCGGGCGTTGACAAGATTATTCTCGGCTTCCCAAACTGGTGCTCAACCTGCCCGATGCCCGTCCTCACATTCCTCGAAAGCCTTGATTTACGCGGCAAAAAAGTCCTCCCGTTTATCACTCACGGCGGCGGTGGAACCGGTCACGCCGATACCGAACTTAAAAAAGCCTGCAAGGACGCTGTTTTGCTCCCCTGCGCCAACGGTAACATCTTCAACGCCGATACCCAAAAACTTGAAGATTGGCTTAAATCTTAATCATTGCCGCTTCGCCTTCAGTCGGTCGCTT
>DPBR01000049.1:2033-6064 GCA_003516865.1 Oscillospiraceae bacterium | reverse complement strand
ATCCGCTTCCCGCGCCAAATCGCTCTCCGCAAAGCCTGCGAACCCGCTTTCTGCGCCAAATCACGCGTTACCTTATCCAAAATCCCGCTTTCTGCGCCAAACCGCGCTCTGCAAAGCCTGCAAACCCGCTTCCCGCGCCAAATCGCGCGTTACCTTATCCAAAATCCCGCACAAATTCGCGAAAATCCCTGCAAAACGCTGCAAACGGCGCGATTTTCGCGGTTTCGCGGCTGAAATATGCTGCAAATCGGTCAATTCAACAAAACCCAACTTTTATTATAACACAAACCCCGAAAAAAATCAACCGTGAAGTCTGTACTTTTTTCTTGTCAAATCAATTTCGCCGCAGCTTACGGTTTTCGCGAAAACAGCCGCCGCAACGTCCTCCGCGCCCGCTTCAAGAAGCAATTCAGCCGCCGCGGAGAGCGTCGCGCCCGTTGTGCAAACGTCGTCGACGAGGATAACCCGCTTTCCGCGAACAGCGCTTTCATCTTTTACAAAAAATGCGTTCTGCGCGTTTATAATGCGGTTTTTCGCGCTCAGACCCTTCTGTTCCTTCTTTTCGCGGTTCGCTCCGAGCGCCTTTGCCATCGGTATCCCAAGCCGCATTGCAATGCGCTTTCCCATAATCTCGGCTGTCGCGTAGCCGCGCGTTTTCACGCTTTTTCGGCTGCTCGGCACAGGCACAATCACGTCCGCTTCAACGCCCGCAAGCTTTTCCGATATCATCAGCGCGAACGCGTCCGCAGGGTAAAACTCATTTTTGTACTTGAACCGCAAAACCGCTTCACGCGCCCTCTGACGGTAATAACAGCACGCGAAAAGCCGCGAAACGTTTTCCGGAGGCGAAACGGGTTTTGTTATAAACGGCAGAAATTTCGGGCAGCTTTCGCAGTAAAATTTATTCGCGGGGATTACCGCGCCGCAGAACGGGCAGCGGTTCGGCGCAATCACCGAGGCAAGCCCTCTGAAGAAATCGTAAAGTTCAAGCGACCTAATCAAAGTAATCACCAAGCATTTCTTTCAGACACGAACAGCGCTCGGTTCTGCGGTTATTGTCAACCATTTCGCAGATTTTGCTCTCCGTTCCGATAAGAATAAGCGTTTTCTTCGCGCGCGTTACCGCCGTATAAAGCAAATTCCTGTAAGAAAGCCTGTCCATTCGGTTCGGAAGCGGAATTATCACAGCGGGATATTCACTCCCCTGACTTTTGTGAACGGTAACAGCGTAAGCGTGCTCGATTTTTTTCAGCATTTCGCCGTCATAGAACGCCTTTCTTCCCTCAAAGTCGATTATACAGCGCGAATTTACCCTGTCCGCGTCCGAGATTTTCCCGATATCCCCGTTGAACACGCCGTGCGATTTTTCCGCGCCGCGCCGCCACTCAACGTCATAATCGTTCTTCGTCTGCATTATCTTGTCGCCGTCGCGGAAAAGCGTGTTCATAAAGTTCAGCTCGCGCTTGTCCTTTGACGGCGGATTTAAGGCAAGCTGAAGCTCCTTGTTCAGATTTCCCGTACCGAGCGTTCCTATTCTCGACAGGCAAAGAACCTGAATATCGTCGAGCGGGTCGTAGCCGTAGCTCCTCGGAAGCCGCTTTGCACAAAGCTCCACGACAAGCCTCAGCGTCGCTTCCTCGCTTTCCGAACGCATAAAGAAAAAGTCGTTTTTTCTGTCGTTAAGCACGGGGTAAACGCCCTTGATAATCTTGTGCGCATTCGTCACGATAAGGCTCTGCGCCGCCTGTCGGAATATCTCGGTAAGCTCGACTGTCGGCACTTTCCCGCTGTCAATCAGGTCGCGGAGTATATTCCCCGCACCGACGGACGGAAGCTGGTTGCTGTCGCCGACAAGCACAAGCCGCGTGCTTGATTTAACCGCTTTCAGAAGCGACGCGAAAAGCTGCGCGTCCACCATCGACATCTCGTCGATTATCAGCACATCGCACGAAAGCGGGTTTTCCTCGTTGCGCTTGAACGTGTTCCCGCCCGCCGCAAAATCCACCTCAAGCAGCCTGTGGATTGTCTGCGCTGGCGCTCCCGTAAGCTCCGAAACGCGCTTTGCCGCTCTTCCCGTCGGAGCGGCGAGCCTTATGCGCTGCTTGCGCTGACGGCAAAGCTCGATAACCGCATTGAGCGTCGTGGTTTTGCCCGTTCCGGGACCTCCCGTGAGAATAAAAACGCGGTTGTTCATACAGCCGTTTATCGCCTTCTTCTGAAGCGCTTCGTACTCAATTCCGTTCGTCCACGCAACGCCCTCGATTTCCTCGGAAAAATCGGTTTCCCCGCCGTTTGACAGCTTCACCATTTCCGCGATTTTGTCCGCGATAAAGCACTCCGCCGCGTAATATTCCGAAAGATACGCAAAATTATCGCCGTATTTATCGCAAAGTGTTATTTCAAGCCGCTCCGCGAGCAATTCGAGCGCAGAGCGGTACTGCTTCTCGTCAATGTAAAGCGCCTGCGTAACCTCGTTGCAGAGAGCTGCCTCTCGAACGCAGGTGTTCCCCTCGCCCGCCGCAAGCCGAAGCTGCCACAAAATTCCCGCAGCAACGCGGTATTCGCTGTCGGCGGGGAAATTCAGGTCACGCGCTATCCTCTCCGCGTCCGGAAACGAAAGCTCAATCCCGCTTTCGCACAGAATATACGGGTTTTCGCTTACCGAACGGATAAGCTCGCCGCCGTAAAATCTCCATGCCGCCGCTATGTACGAATGCGCTATCCCGTATTTCGAGAAAAACGTCATCGCCTTGCGAAGTCCAGTTATGCTGTGAAATTCCTGCCCTATTGCAAGCGCGCGTTCGGGCGATATTCCTTTAATCTGCGAAAGCGCCTGAGGGTCGTTTTCGAGAATATCGGGCGTTTTTTCGCCGAAAACCTCGACAATTTTCTTCGCCATAGACGGTCCGACGCCGCGTATAACTCCCGAACCGAGATATTTCCGAAAACCGTTCACGTCGCTCGGAAGCGAACGCTCGAATATCTCGACTCTGAATTGTCTGCCGTATTTCGGGCTTATCGTATATTCGCCGTAAAGCGTGAGCTGTTCACCCTCGCGCACGTCGCCCATATTCCCGACAGCGGTCAGCAAAACACCCTCAACGTCCATATCAAGCACGATATAGCCGCTGTCCTCGTTATAATAAACAACGTCCTCGACGCCGCCCGTTACGCACTCCAAATTACTCTCTGTCAATCTCTTTCACCATATCCGCGCACAAATGCACGTTGTCATATCTTTCGGCAAGCGCTCTCGCCTGCTCGTTTTCATCTCCGCCGACTATGTTTATCTCGCCGACAAACCCGCTTTTGCGCGCCTGCTCGACAAACTCCGAAAGGTCCTCGGACGGCTTTACATAAACGTCAACGCTCCGAAGCGAGCTTCTGAAAAGCGCTTTCCAGAACAGCTCCGCAAGCATCGCCGCCCCGAATATCGCCAGAAACATCAGCCCGAAAACATAGATAAACTGCATTTTTTCCGCCCCCTTTTCTGCAATATATGCAGAAGCGGGGCAAAATGTCAGCGTGAAAGCAAAACGCAGTTCCAGCCCTCCTCGTTCAGCGCGGAAACGCTCTTCCAGCCGTTTTCTCCGAGAGCCGCCAAAACCTCGTCAAGTCGCTCGTCGATTATTCCCGAAACAATCAGCTTTCCGCCGTCTGCCAAAAAGTCCGTGAAATAACTGCTCATTCCGATTATTACGTCCGCGACGATATTCGCGCAGATTACGTTAAACCCGCCACCGATTTTTTCGCGCAGAGAAGCGTTTGTCGTGATATCGCCGCAGAACGCGCGGTATCTGTCCGCGGAAAAACCGTTCTTTTCGATATTCTCGGACGCCGTTTTAACCGCGTTCTCGAAAATATCGCAGATTGTCGCGTCCTTTGCCCCCAAAAGCAGCGCCGCAATCGACAAAATCCCGCTTCCGCAGCCAAGGTCGAGTACGCGCTCCCCGCCCGAAATCACGCCCTCAAGCGTTTCCATAACCATTTTCGTGGTGTGGTGCTGACCCGTGCCGAACGTCGAGGCGGGG
>DPBR01000049.1:293-1770 GCA_003516865.1 Oscillospiraceae bacterium | reverse complement strand
AGGATTTTATCGCCGTCTTTCGCCGAAACGTTCTCCCACGACGGCTTTATCACAAGGCTTTTTCCCACGCGGAACGGCTTGTAATACTTCTTCCAGTTGTTCGCCCAGTCCTCTTCCTTTACGTTCGCAAGCTCCATTCGGATATTCCCGTAAAATCCGTCCGCGTTCTTCGCCTTATAGCCCTCCACAAGCGCTCTCACGGCTTCCAGAGTTTCCATGCCCTGCGCGTTTTCGTGAATGTAAACCGTAATACACGGCTCCGCGTTTTTCAGCGACATCAGGCTGTCGTCGACGTAATCCCAGTTCGCGTTCTTATCCGCGAGAAAATCCTCGAAATCCGCGCCGTCCCTGATGATAAATCCCGTAATTCCGTAATCCTGAAGCGCGCCCGTTATTCCGTCAATCGCTTCGCTCGATGTGTAAATATCAACCTGATAAAAATTATCCATAAATCCTCCAATGTTCATTTGTTCATTATGCAACAGATAATAATATTATACAATATATTGTGGAGAAAATCAAGTGGTTTTGCACAAAAAAGCTCACTTCATCTGCTTTCTGAACCCAAACATTCCCTCGTTTCCGTCGCCGACAAAATTCTCCGGACAGTCGGGCATCGGGTGCTTTTCGCAGAAAAATTCCGTGATACAAAAACCGCAGACGTTTACATAAAAATGAATATTCCTGCGGTCAAAATAAGGCGTGCAGGTTTCCCAGACCTTGGTTTCGGGATAAAGACGCTCGATTTCTTTCCAAATCGCCTGACCTACGCCTTTTCCCTGTATTCCGCGCTTCACAAAAAGAAAATCAAGCCGGTTTACCCCACTTTCGCTGTCGATATTTACAATCGCTCCGCCCGCGTCCTCACCGTCAGCAACCGCTTTATAAGCCGCGGCGCCCTTTGCTTCAAGCGACTCGTCAATGTCCTTTTCGGGAAGAATAATCATATCCGTTTTCCCAAACCTGTCCTCAAAGCCTTTCTGAAAAGCTTCCTGCGCCGTTTTCTTAAACCACGGAATATCGTATTTTGAAAGTTTAACCAAAACAAAATCCATTTTTTACCTCATATAAAAAGCCGCTCCTCCGAAGAAAAGCGGCTTTAATCACCCTAAAATCAGTTGTTGATGAGCTTGTCTGCTTCGTTGTTCCAGCTGTAAAGCTTGCGGATTTCCTCGCCGACTTTCTCGAGCTGATGCTCAGCGTGAAGCTTTCTCATAGCCTTGAAGTGAGTCTGCATTCCCGCGTCGCTCATATCAAGCAGGAAGTCCTTCGCGAACGTACCGTCCTGAATATCGGACAAAATCTTCTTCATCGCCTTCTTGGTTTCCTCGGTAACAATCTTCGGACCGGTGATATAATCGCCGTATTCAGCGGTGTTGGAGATGGAATATCTCATTCCGGAGAAGCCGCTCTGATAGATAAGGTCAACGATAAGCTTCATTTCATGGATACATTCAAAGTAAGCATTTCTTGGATC
>DPBR01000049.1:0-122 GCA_003516865.1 Oscillospiraceae bacterium | reverse complement strand
AGGTCAACGATAAGCTTCATCTCGTGAACGCACTCGAAATATGCGTTTCTGGGGTCATAGCCCGCCTCGACAAGCGTTTCAAAGCCCGCCTGCATAAGCGC
Organism: Oscillospiraceae bacterium; assembly: GCA_003516865.1. GTDB lineage: Bacteria > Bacillota > Clostridia > Oscillospirales > Ruminococcaceae > CAG-115. Next base: position 21 of record DPBR01000049.1, on the reverse strand, counting down.
GCAAACACCGCCGCAGAGAAC
>DPBR01000061.1:30147-35472 GCA_003516865.1 Oscillospiraceae bacterium | reverse complement strand
CGAAGCGCCCGCCGGAGGCACTGGAGCGCGGAGCGCGACGACTGGAGCGAAGCGCCCCCAAAGGCATTTATTTATTCTCGGATTGAGGGGAGGTGATGGGGTCGAGGGGTTTTAGGGGTTGTTGGGGTTTGATGGGCTGTTGAGGTTGGATTGAGTTGTTAGCGGAGGAGATGCTTTTGCGGAGGAGCTGGAGGTCGGATAAATCCTTACGGAGGAGTTCCTCGACGCGCATAAGCATTTTATCGGCGAAATCGTCGGTTGAAACGCGCAAATCGGTGCAGCGCGCCTGAGCGGTGCTGATGACCTCGGTGGCTCTGCGGCGTGCTTCTTTCATAATATCGGACTCCTCGATAAGCTCGCGGCGGCGCTGTTCAGCCTTTCTGATGATACTCTCGGCTTCTTTTTCGGCGTCGTGGATAATTCTATTTTTATCCTCGACGACTTTCTGCGCCTGTCTGATTTCGGTTGGGAGCGAGAGGCGCATATCGCTTACGATATCGTTGAGTTTCGCGACGTCGACCATACTTTTTTTGCCGAAAGGGACGCGGGTTGCGTCGTGGATTAAATCCTCAAGCATTTCAATCAAATCTTCAATCGAATAAGAATTCTGCATAAATAAACCTCCCCGATTATTCGGATAAACCGCTCAAACGGCTTTTTGCAGCCGCTTTTTTATTGTCAAATTCGTGTTTGAGCTTTCGGCTGATTTCCTCGTGGATTACGGCGGGAACATACTTTGAGAGGTCGCCGCCGAACATTGCGACCTGCTTTACCATACTTGACGACACGAACGTTGTTCCGAGTGACGCGGGCAGGAAAACCGTTTCTGCGCGCGGGTTGAGGTCCTTGTTCGTGTGAGCCATCTGAAACTCGTATTCAAAGTCCGAGGTTGCCCTCAGCCCCTTTACAATCACGTCGACGTCGCTTCTCTGCTTGAAATAATCGGCGAGAAGCCCGTCATAGCTGTCAATCTCGATATTTTTCATACCATCGGTCGCTTTCTGAAGCAGGTTTCTGCGTTCGAGGATTGAAAAGCTGTACGTTTTAAGCGGGTTTATCAGCACCACGACAATCAGCTTGTCAAACATACCCGAAGCGCGGCGGATTATATCGAGATGCCCGTTTGTAACCGGGTCGAAGCTGCCCGGATAAATCGCTGTTTTCATAAAATCACTCGTCCTCGTTAACTATTCTGTAAATCGAAACGCCGACAATGCCGTGATTAAGCGTTTTCGTGAGCGTAAAGCCGCCGATATTCTTCGGAAGCGCGCACTCCTTTTCGTGCTCGCAGACGATAATTCCGCGTTCGCTCATCTTCTCGCAAAGGTCGGGAAGCGCTTTTTGAATAAGCTTTTTTCCATAAGGCGGGTCGAGAAACGCGATATCAAAGCGCTTTTGCGTGAGCTTGAGGAACGCGCCGAACGGCTTGTTCACAACCTCCGAGCAGCCCTCGAAGCCCGTGTGACGGATATTCTCGCGCACAACCCGAAGCGAAACCGCCGAATTGTCGGCAAACGTGCAGAATTTCGCGCCGCGGCTCAGCGCCTCGATACCGAGCTGACCGCTCCCCGCGAACAAATCCAGAACCTCCGCGTCCTCTATATCAAACTGAATTGCGCTGAAAATCGCTTCCTTGACTTTCTGTGAAGTCGGGCGGACAAGCTCCGTTCCCTCAACCGTAATCAGCTTTCTTCCGCGCGCCGAACCTGTAATAACCTGCATATTTTCTCCAATCAAAAATTATCTTGTATAAAATCATAGAGCGCTTTCGCCGTTTCCTCGCCGATTTTCGCGGCCTCGCGCAGTTCTTCAACGGAAGCCGCTTTCATCGCCTGTTTCGTCTTGAAATGCCGCAAAAGCGCGGTCTGCTTCGCTTCGCCTATCCCCTTCACCTGCCGCAGCTCGGACGTGAAAAGCGCCTGTTTGTGCTTAATCCGCTGATAGCTTATCGCCCAGCGGTGAACCTCGTCCTGAATGTTCGTCAGAAACGCGAACAGCCCGCGGTTCGACTTAATCTCGATTTCCCCGCCCTCGCGTGCAATCGCGCGCGTGCGGTGCTTGCTGTCCTTAACCAGACCGAACAGCGGGATATCGACGCCAAGCTCCTCGAAAACCTCGGATACCGCGGAAATATGCCCTCTGCCGCCGTCCAGCAGTATCAAATCGGGAAGCGGCGCGAAGCTCTCGTCGCCCTCGCGGAAGCGCGTTATTCGCCTGCGCAGAACCTCCTGCATACACGCGTAGTCGTTCTGCCCGTCAACCGTCTTTATTGAAAACCGCTTGTACGCGCTTTTCAGCGGTCTGCCGTTCTTGTACACGACCATTCCGCCGACAACGCCCGTTTCGCCGAAATTCGAGATATCATAGCTCTCGATTATTTCGGGGATTTTCGCAAGCCCCAGAAGTTCGCGCAAATCCTCCAGAGCCGTGATTTCTCGCTGAGTTCTGCCTATCCTGAGCGCGAGATATTCGCCCGCGTTCTTTCTCGCAAGCGCGATTTTCGCGATACCCTCGCCCCTGCGCGGAACGTAGATTTTAACCGCGTGACCCGCGTGCTCGCGGATAAGCGCCGCGATAAGCTCTGCGTCCTCAAAATCCTCGTCTATGAGGATTTCTTTCGGGATATCCTCGCGCTCGGAATAATAGCTCACGAGAAAGTCCCGCCGCATTTCCGCCGGCTCGTATTCATCGCCGATAAAGAAATTCTCCTTGTCGACAAGCCGCCCGCCGCGGTATTTTATAACCGCAAACGAAGCCACGCCGATATTCTGCGCGCCGCCCACGATATCAAATTCCTGCTTATCGTCGAATATGCTCTGACCGTTTTTCAGCCTTGAAAGCGCCGCTATCCTGTCGCGAAGCCGCGCCGCGCGCTCAAATTCGAGATTTTCAGCCGCCTGCTCCATCTCGGCGGTAAGCTCCTCAACGCTCGCTTTGCTGCCGTTTTTGAGGTAACGCACGGCTTCCTCTACAATTTTCTTGTACTCCTCGGACGAGATTTTCCCCTCGCAAACGCCCATACAGCGCTTTATGTGGTGATTTAAGCAGGGACGCTCCCTGTTGAAATCGCGCGGGAAACTCTTCCTGCAGGTCGGCAGCATAAACAGCGCGTTCGCTTCCTCGACAGCCTGCTTTACCGTAAATCCGCTCGTAAACGGCCCGATATAATCGGCGTTTTTGTCGTCGGTGTTCAGCGAGTAGGTTATCCGCGGGAACGCTCCGCGCGAGATTTTGATATAATTATAGCCCTTGTCGTCCTTGAGCAGGATATTGTACTTGGGCTGGTGCAGCTTTATCAGCGAACACTCAAGCACAAGCGCGTCAAGCTCGCTTTTCGTGACGATAAAATCAAAATCATAGATTTTCGACACAAGCTTAAGCGTTTTCGGCGTGTGCTGTGAATTGTGACGGAAATAGGTCGTGACGCGGTTTTTCAGCACCTTCGCCTTTCCGACGTATATAATATTCCCGCCCTCGTCCTTCATCAGGTAAACTCCCGGTTCCATAGGAAGGCGGTTCGCTTTGTCGCGAAGATAATCAATTCTATCGTTCATTGCCTATTCTAAACGTAACAAGGGCTTCTTCAGCCCTTGATTACAGCATTTTCGTGCCTCTTGCCGCCGCGCGTATCTCCATAACGCCCGTTTCGGGATAGAAGAAAACGGTTCTTCCGTAATCCGCGCCCGTGTCCTCCGCAAGAATGGGAATACGCTCTCTTGCAAGCATTTTCTTTACCTCGGCAACGTTTCTGTCGCCTATATTGAACTTGTCGTTCGCGAGCGTAAACATCGTCGCTCCCCCCGCGATTTTCGCGCGCAGACGGCTTCTCGAAGCGCCAAGCTTCTCCATCTCGCGAATAAGCATCGGAATTGCCGTGTCCGCGAAGCGCATAGGATTAGCCGCGGCGTTAACTCCCACCGTACTGTCGGGGAGCATTATATGCGAAAGCCCGCCGACGCCCGTTGAGCTGTCGAGCAGACAAATCCCAACGCACGAGCCGAGCGCGTATGTCACAAGCACATCGGGCGATTTACAGACCTTGAGGTCGCCTATTCCTATCGTTAAATTAGCCATCTTCCACACCGAGCTTTTTCATCAGAATAGAGAGCGATTTCATATCGGGAATAAGAATAATATTCGACTTAATCTTAACACCGTCGATAACAAAACCGTCGTTTATGAACAGAACTTTATCGCCGATTTCGGAATATTCGACAATCGGAACGCTCATAATCGCGCCCATCATATCAACCGTCATCGCGGGAACGCTCATATCAATCGTAAGTCCCGTAAGCTGACCGATAGCCTGAAGATACGAGCCTGCCATAATATTGCCCATTTCCTTAATCGCGGAAAAATCGTTCTCGTCAAGCTCCACAACGCGCACGTTTTCCTTGCCGAGGAACGTTGAAAGCACAACCTGCGCGAAGCTGTCCTCAAGCAGGAACATAATCATTCCCTGAATATCGCCCATCAGATGCACGAGAATACCCGTGATAACCTTTTCCGGACCGCCCATTTCATCGATTACGTTCTGATAATCGAGGACCTTTACGTCCGGAACGCGCATCGCGACCGTTTTTCCAAGCATCTGCGAAAGCGCGTTCGCGGCGCTTCCGGAGCCGATATTTCCGATTTCTTTCAGGCAGTCGATTGCGTTTGCCGACAAATCCTCATAATTTCGTAACATTTTTCACACTTCTTCCGCGAAATGAATTTTATCTCAGGTTATTCGCAATTCTTGCGAGTTCGTCCGACGTCGTGACAACGCGCGAGCTTATCTGATACGCTCTCTGCGTTTCGATGAGCTTCACCATCTGCGTTGCAAGGTCAACGTTTGACGCAATAAGCGTGCTCTGAAGCTTCTCTGCGTTCGGATTTGCGACAGCCGCGCCGCTCTTTCCGTTTTCTCTGTAACGGTTTGTGCCGAGCGCCTCCAAGCCGAACGGATTCGGAAACTCGAACACTCCGACAGCCGCTTTCAGCGCGCTTGCGTCGATTTTGGTCTGACCCTCGACAAACGGTATCTGAATACGCTGCTTATTCTCGTCGAGAACATACTCTCCCGACGCGGAAACAAGCCACCATTCGTTATTATCGCCGACCTGCGTCATTCCAAACGCTCCGTCGCGAGTGTAATTCACATTGCCCCATCTGTCCTGAACCGCGAAAAACCCCTCTCCGGCGATTGCGAAGTCAAGCTCTCTGTCGGTATCGTAGAAATGCGACTGCGAGAACATAAGGTCGGTTTTCTGGACATACGCGCCGTGACCGGTCTGCCAATCGGGTTCGAGGATATCGTTTTCGCCGTCCTCGTCGGAATCG
>DPBR01000061.1:27083-29955 GCA_003516865.1 Oscillospiraceae bacterium | reverse complement strand
GGAATCGACAAAATCGCGGCGATAGCTCTCGTAGATACAGTCCGCGAAATCGGGACGCATCGTCTGATAGCCCACAGTGTTGATATTCGCCATATTATTCGCGTAAACCGCAAGCGCCTGCGACTGTGCAATCATCGCGGTTTTGCCCGTGTGGAACGAAATATTCATCTTTTACCTCCGATTAAACCTTGCGCGCAATGCTTACAGCCGTCTGGTTCATACTGTCCGCAAGCTTGAAAATCGCGCTTGAAGCCTCGTAAAGCCTGTTCGCGTTCATCATCATAGTAAGTTCATAGTTCAAATCAACGTTAGAACGCTCAAGCGCGCCCTGAAGAATCTCATAATGCAAATCCGCGGGAACTTCCGCCGCGCTCGCCGCCGTGAACATATTCACGCCGAATTTCGTGACGTCGCTTTCGGGGTCGATATACGAGAGAAGCAGCTTATCGACAACCTCGCCGTCCTGATAAATCGTGCCGTCAACATCAATCGTGAAATCCTTTGAGCCGAGGTAAATCTCGCCGTTTTCGCCCAAAATTCTTCCCGAAGTCGAAAGGCAGAGATAGCCCTCGCTGTCAAGCTCCCAGTTTCCGTTTCTTGTCAGCATATTTTCGCCGTTATAGCCGCGTATATTGAAGTAAACGTCGCCCTGAACCGCCACGTCGAACGGACTTTCGGTAAACTCAAAAAATCCCTGCTTGAGGTCGGTGTAGGAAGTGTCGATATACGTCTGTCTGAACGTCCCCGAAAGCTCCTCGCGGTGCTTTACGAGAATCATCTGCTCGTCAAAGCTGTTCGGTATCGCGGTGTCGCGCTTATAACCCGCCGTGCTCATATTCGCAAGGTTATTTCCTATGCAGTCGAGCTTGCGCTGGTTCATAATCATACCGTTTGCGCCGTAATAGAACCCTCTGTTCATATCCTCTCTCCTTTCAGTCGCCCTTCACATACGCCGAGAGCCTCGCTTTAAGCGAAAGCGCCGCTTTTGAGTGAATTTGGCATACTCTGCCCTCGGAAACTCCGAGCGCCTTTGCTATATCGGAATACTTGAAATTCTTGTAATAATAGAGCGTGATAACCTGTTTTTCGCGCTCCGAAAGCGATTCGACAGCCTCCGCAACAACGCGCCGCAGCTCGTTCTGCATAAGCTCGCGGTCAACGCCGCTGCTTTTCGCCGCAGGCTCGGCGATATTATCCTCGTAAAGCAGCTCCTCGAACGAAAGCGTGAGCGTGCAGGAGCTTTCCGCCATAAGCCTAAGCAGCTTTTCCTCGTCCATACCCATTTTTTCGGCGAGTTCGGCATTTGTGGGCGCTCTCCCATTTAAATTATACAACATCGAATTTGCTTTGTCAAGAGCCTTGGCGAATTTCCTGATATTACGCGGAATCCAGTCCTGCCGCCGCAGGAAATCTATGATAGCGCCGCGGATTTTTATTCCCGCGTATGTTTCAAATTTCGCGCCCCTATCGGGTGAAAAGCCCTCGATTGCGTCCATAAGCGCGATAACGCCCTCGTTTATGACGTCCTCGACGTCGCCCGATTTTATGTACATATTCCTCATCGAGAGTGCAACCGAGCGCACAAGTCCCATATTCCGCAGAACGATTTCGTTCCGCAGAGCGACGTCGCGGGTCTGCCGATACAAAGCTACCTGCTCCGCGTTGTTGTATTCTTCGGTCATTTTTTCACCCCCGAAGCTCTGAGAAATAGTCTGAAAATCGGCTTAAGCCGTCGCCTTAACGCCAAGCGAAATGTTTCCGATAGCTTGAATTTGCGCGGAAGCGTCTATTTCGCTGTACGAAAGCACCGTGATATTCTGAATGAACTGCTCCGTGAGCTTCTTGAAGTAAATTCTCACCACGGGCGAGGTCAGAATGATAACAGTCGGGATTACGTCCTTTATCTTGTCGATTTCCTCGTTTGTCGCGGCGACAATACTCTGGATAACGTCCGGCGGCATCGCGAGATAGCTTCCCTGGTCGTTTTTCTTGACGGAGCTTACAATCATATCCTCAATCTGCGTGTCAAGCGTGATAACGCGCAGCGAGTTCGCCTCGGAGAAGCGGTGAGTAATCGTGCGCTTGAGGCTCTGGCGGACGTATTCCGTCGCGATATCGATATCCTTCAGCACGTTTGCGTGGTCGCCGAGCGTTTCGAGTATCGTTTCGAGGTCGCGAATGGGAATACCCTCTTTAAGCAGGTTCGCAAGCACTTTTTGCAGATATCCCACGGAAATAACCTTCGGAATAAGGTCGTCCACAACGATAGGATTGGTTTTCTTGACGTTTTCAATCATCGTGTTAACGTCCTGACGCGAGAGAAGCTCATGCGCATAGCGCTTCATAATCTCGCTCCAGTGCGTTATCATAACGGAAACGGGGTCGATAAGCGTATATCCCGCCACGTCCGCCATAATCTTCTTGTCCTCGGAAATCCACTTCGCGGGCAGCCCGAAAGCCGGCTCAACCGTGTCGATACCCTCAATCTGCGATGTAACGTCGCCGCTGTCAAGCGCGAGGTAGTGGTCAACGAGAATTTCGCCGCGCGCCACTTCCTCGCCCTTTATCTTGATAATATACATATTGGGGTTTATTTCCGGGTTATCGGTCATTCGCACGGACGGGATAACCATACCCATATCCATTGCAAACTGTTTTCGGAAGATAACAACGCGGTCTATGAAGTTTCCGCCGCTCTTTTCATCGACAAGCCTCAGCAGGCTGTAACCGAACTCCATTTCAATCGGCTCGACATTAAGCAGCTTGAAAACGTTGTCAATATCGCGATAGTAGTCGTTGTCGGTTTTGGGCTTTTCAAGCTCCTCCTGCTCGGCTTTGGCTCGCGCCGCAAGCTCGAGCTGTGCCATTTTCT
>DPBR01000061.1:20941-26889 GCA_003516865.1 Oscillospiraceae bacterium | reverse complement strand
GCGAGCTGTGCCATTTTCTTCTTGTTCCTGTCGAGCAGAACTGCGCCGACAATAAGCAAAACGCCGAGAAACAGCAGTATAAGCGACGGAAATCCCGGAATAAGCATCATCACGATAACGACAATTCCCGCGATAAGCAGCACGAAAGGCTGCGCGGTGAACTGCGACTTGATATCGTTTATGAGACTGTCCTCGGAAGCCGCGCGCGTAACAATCATACCGGTCGCAACCGAGATGAGCAGCGAGGGAATCTGCGAGCAAAGACCGTCGCCGACTGTTGCGAGAGAGTAGGTGTTGAGGATAGTGTTGAAATCGCCGCCGCCCTGAACCATACCGATAATAACGCCGCCGATAAGGTTTACAAGCGTGGTGATAATGGACATAATCGCGTCGCCCTTAACGAACTTCGTGGCACCGTCCATTGAGCCGTAGAAATCAGCTTCGCGCTGGATATTATTACGGCGTTTTCTCGCCTGTTCCTCGTTGATAAGACCGGAGTTGAGGTCCGCGTCAATCGCCATCTGCTTACCGGGCATAGCGTCGAGCGTAAATCTCGCAGCGACTTCGGATACTCGCTCCGAGCCTTTTGTGATAACGATGAAGTTAACCAAAACGATGATTATGAATATCAGGAAGCCGACGATAGCGTTTCCTCCCATAACGAAGTTGCCGAACGCCTTGATAACCTCGCCCGCGTAGCCTGATGTGAGGATACCGCGCGTTGTGGAGATGTTGAGCGATAGCCGCAGAACGGTCGTTATCAGCAAAACCGTCGGGAAAACCGAGAATTCAAGCGCTTCCTTGATAAACATTGTCATAACGAGGATTATCAGCGAAAGCGAGATATTGAGCATAATGAGGAAGTCCAAAAGCCACGAGGGCAGCGGAATGATAATTGCAAGAACGATAAAGATAATGAACAGCACCATAGAGTTGCTCATAATCTTTCTAATCATACTCAAAGCGTTGTTCATCTCCTTTCAAATTTGTTCAGACCGCCGATAAAGGCGCATCTGCGTTGTCAGCGTCATTTCGGCAGGCACAAAGCCTAGCCGAAACGCCGCTTCCTAGCATCTGAACCTTTCTCGGCAGTCTTGCCGAGTAATTTACATTTGTTATTTACGCGTGGAGCGCCTAGCCCTTTAGCTTACGCAGATGCGCCTTTATCGGCAGTCTAGGCAGTCTAATTACGCGTGGAGTACCTTGCCCTTTGCCTTATACACTACCGTCAGCACCTCTGCAACCGCGTCGTACAGCTCGTAGGGGATTTCCCGTCCGAGGTCAACCTGCGCGTAAAGCGCCCTCGCAAGCGGCGGATTCTCGATACACATAACATCGTGATTTTCCGCGATATCGACAATCCTAAGCGCGAGATAATCCTTTCCCTTCGCGACAACCTGCGGCGCACGGTTCTTGTCCTGGTCGTATCTCAGAGCAACCGCGTAATGCGTAGGGTTACGGATAACAACGTCCGCCGAAGGCACGTCCTGCATCATTCTGCGCTGCGCCATTTGCTGCTGGCGCTGTTTTATCTTGGACTTAACCTGCGGGTCGCCTTCCATCTGCTTGAACTCCTCCTTGACCTCCTGCTTGGACATCTTGAGCTTTTTCTCAAACTGCCACCACTGGAAAAGGAAGTCCGCCGCCGCAACGAAAACGAGCATTATGCAAATCAGCATAACGATATCGTAAATCGAAAGCGCGGCATAAGCGAGTCCCTGCATAACGCCCGCGTCCATAAGCGCGAGAATTGTCGGCATTTTCGCCGTGATTTCGTTGTATATCATAACGCTCACGACGATAACCTCGATAAGCCCTTTCAGGATACCGACAATCGCCTGAAGCGAAAACAGCTTTTTTATCCCCGCGAACGGGTTCAGCCGCGAAAATTTCGGCTTGAGCGCCTTCATTGAGAACAATCCGCGCGTCTGCGCCACGGTCGGGAGTATTCCGAGAAGCATCGCCACAGCGCATATAGGTCCGACAACGACGACGAAAAGCGTCATCATATCGATAATCAGCGGCATTGCGTTATCCGCGGAAACGACGTAAGTCGCGGACTCCTCGTAAACATTCTGCGTGTACGCGAGAACGCTCTTCATCATAAATCCCGCGAGCAGCCTCACCGCCGAGAATATTCCAAGCACCGAAAACGCCGTCACGACTTCCTTTGACTGGAGGACGTTGCCCTCTTTTCGCTGGTCGCGGCGCTTTTTCGGCGTGGCTTTTTCGGTTTTTTCTTCGCCCGCCAAAAAATCACCACCAACAAATCAATCTTGGGCTTTTTCACACTATATTTTATCGGAAAACCGTCCGACACGCGGAAAATCGCGCTTTTTCTGCGCAGACTGTCGAGAAATCGTCATATGCTAGGAACACGCCTTACGGCTAGGCTTGTGTGCCTGCCGTAAGGTGTGTGACAACGCAGATGGCGGTTTATCGGCAGTCTGCTAAATAAATCCCTGAACAATCCCGTTCAGGTTCTCGAACATTATTCCCGTGATATCCTCCATAAATTCGGCTACAACGGGCGCGCTCGCCGCCAAAACGATAAACCCGACAAGCATTTTTATCTGAATATTCAGCACAAAAACGTGAATTGTCGGCACCGCTTTCATCAGAACGCCTATGCAGAACTCCGCGATAAGCGAAGCCGCGATAATCGGCATCGCAAGCTTTAATCCCAGCGTCAGAACGGTTTCAAAGTACTTCACCATAATATACGGGATATTCATATTGAAGCTGTTGAAGCCGAGCGGAATGGAGTCGTAGCTCACGCTGAAAAGCGTTATATAGCTCTTGTGCGCGCCCACGGCGAAAAAGTACAGTATATACCAATAACTGTAAAAATTCGTCGTAACGCCCGCGTTTCCGAACGTGGGGTCGTAGCTTTTCGCCATAGACAAACCGAGCTGCATATCCGTGACTTCGCCCGCCATCGAGAAAATCTGGAGCATAAGGTTCACGAAAAATCCGAGAACCGCGCCCACAAGAAGTTCCTTTCCGAGGTCGAACACAAACGGGAATAGCCCGCTCGGAATCGTGTAGTCGAAATCGCCCGCCGCCGTCATCACAACCGCGAGGGCAAGCGAAGCGCCGACTTTCACGACATTCGGCACGCCGCGCCGCGCGAAAATGGGGTTGAACGTGAAAATTCCCGTCACGCGCGCAAGCACCATTATATAAACGACAAAGTTTGTTTGTATCGCCGTCCAGACCTCAGACATACCTTTTCCCGACTTTCCTCACAGCAGATTGTTTTATGTAATCGGCAGTCCTGCCATTTTATCGAAAATCAGGTTAACGAAGTCGATGCTCTCGTTAATCATCCACGGCGCGAGGAAAAAGAGCGTAAGCCCCACGGCAACCGCTTTCGGCGCGAAAGAAATCGTCTGTTCGTGAACCTGCGTCGCCGCCTGCAAAATCGCGACCACAAGACCCACAATCATCGCGACAATCAGCACCGGCAGCGCCAGCTTCAGCGCCAGCATAATCGCCGCCTGCATAATCTCCATTACGTCGTCCTGCGTCATAAAATCACTTCCTTAATTCAGCCCCGCTACCAGTTATAGCTAGCGACAAGGCTTCCTATCATCAAATTCCAGCCGTCCGCAAGCACGAAAACGAGTATCTTGAACGGCATCGAAATCATCGCGGGCGGCAGCATCATCATACCCATAGACATAAGCGTTGAGCCGACCACAATATCTATTATCAAAAACGGCAGGAATATCATAAATCCCATTTGGAACGCGCGTTTAAGTTCGCTTATGATGAACGACGGAATAATCGTCGTCAGCGGAAGCTCGTTCTGCTTGTATTCATCGGTAAGCTCCGTTCCCTCGGGAATTTCTGTTTTTGAAAGCTTTATGAAGAACTCAAGGTCGTCGTTCGACGTCTGCTTAAGCATAAACCGCTTCAGCGGCACGCTCGCGGTTTCGAGAGCCTCCTGCGTTGTGATTTTCTCGTTTACATACGGCTGATACGCCGTGTCGTTAATCTCGCTGAAAACCGGCGCCATAATGAAAATCGTGAGGAACAGCGCAATTCCCGTCAGCACCATATTCGGCGGGGTATTCTGGGTCTGCATGGCGCTTCGCAGAAATCCAAGCACGATGACAATTCGCATAAAGCACGTCATCATAATCAGAATTGACGGCGCAAGCGCGATAAGCGTGAGCAGAATTATGATTTCGAGAGGCTGCGACGCGTCCACGCCGATAACCTCCTGCAAAACCGACGAACCCGGCGTTCCCACGCTTGAAGCGGGGTCGCTCGTGTAATCTCCCGGCTTAAGTCCGGAGCCGCTTTCTCCCGAAGCTGCGGAATTGCCCGAACCCGAAGTATCGCTCGCGGAAGAGCCGCTTGTCGCAGCGCTCTGCGAGGTGTTTCCATCGTCGGAGGAAGCCGCGTATGCGCGCAGCCCGCAGAACAGCGCAATCAGAACTCCCGTCAGCAAAAAAGACGCAAGAAATCTGAGGACAAGCTTTTTATCCGCGTCAAATAAGCGTTTTAACAATTTCCTCACTCCTGCCGTTTTTACTGATTTTTGGTTTCGTTATCGCCGTCCGCCGATTTTTTTTCGAGATTTGTTTTCTCGGAAAGCGTTTTCGAGAAATCGCTCTCCGGCGGCTTTTTATCGTTCTTTTTCTTCCCGAAAACCATCTTGAGGCTCTCGGAAACGGTCGGAAAAGTCCCGCCGTCGGCTTTTTTCGCGCAAAGTTCTTCCTCGGTTTCGTCGAGGTCGCAGATTTTTTCGGTACTCTGCGATGTAACGCCAAGCAGCATACATTTCCCGCAGACGCTCACGATAAGCAGCATTTTATCGGGACCGAGGTTTACGCGTTCAAGTACCTTGAGGTGACGTGAATCCGTGAGGGTAACGCGCGCGTTAAACCGCTTCATAACCCAGAATATCACAAACACGAGCGCCAGCACTCCGACGAGCGCCATAATCATCTGAAAGTAATCCATACCGAACCTCAAAAACCCGAAAATCCCGCAAAAACCCGCAGTAAAACCCGCTGTTTTCCGACAACTCTAAACTGAAAAGAGGCGGGAGCTTGCCCCGCCTGATGAATATGTAGTGAAATCAGCCGAGAACCTTTTTGACAGTCTGAAGAATTCTGTCCGCCTTGAAGGGCTTTACGATGAAGTCAAGCGCGCCGAGCTTGATTGCCTCGACAACCATCGCTTCCTGACCCATAGCCGAGCACATAACAACCTTTGCCATAGGGTCGCTCGCCTTAATGTCCTTAAGCGCGTCGATACCCGTCTTGTTGGGCATCGTGATATCCATAATCACAAGGTCGGGCTTCTCCGCCGCATACACGTCGCACGCAATCGCTCCGTCCGCAGCCTCAAGTATGTTCGTGTAGCCGTTCTTGGTGAGTGTATCCTTTATGAGCATTCTCATAAACGCCGCGTCGTCCACCAATAAAATCTTCTTATCCATTGTATTCTCTCCTTAATTAATCAGGGATAGTATTTTAGAACCGTAAAGCGGTTATTCTTTGCCGAGGCTGTCAATAAACTTCGATTTCACGATTTCGGTAATTCTTACCGCAAAATTATCGTCGATAACGACAACGTCGCCTCTCGCTATGAGATTTCCGTTAACCACAATGTCAACGGGAGCGCCCGCCTGTCTTTCAAGCTCGATGATAGTTCCCTGCGTAAATTCAAGTATATCCTTGACCTTGCGCTTCGCTGTGCCGATTTCAACGCTTATTTCAAGCGGAACGCCCATCAGAAGCTTCAGATTATCCTTCTGGTCTGCGGGTATTCCGAAATCCATCGCGTCAAACTGGTGAAGCTGCGCGTTCTGTACGTTAACGGGAGGCACGGGCGGCGGATATGCTCCGTAAACCGCGTACTGATTCGGATAGCCGTATCCCGGCTGAGGATAAGCGCCCTGCGGCGGGTAACCCTGAGGCGGCTGCTGATAT
>DPBR01000061.1:12150-20761 GCA_003516865.1 Oscillospiraceae bacterium | reverse complement strand
CTGCTGATACATAGCGTTCGGCTCGGGAGCAGGCGCAGGCGCAGGCTGTGCTGCGGGAGCGGGCTGAGGAGCGGGCGCCGGCTGAGAAGCGGGCTGAGCCGTCGTTTCAGCGGCGGGAGCTTCAGCTTCTTCAGAAGCCGAGAACTTCTCCATCATCTTGCCTGAGAGCGTTTTTGCAAGCTCCAGCGACAGAACGGACATAAACTCCGATTCCATAACGCCTTCAACCGTGATTTTGAACGTAACCGCAACAACCGTGGAATCGAGCGGCATCTCGCACAAATCGCCGAACTTTGTCTTTTCGATAATGTACGGCATCGGAACGGAGATATCGACCTTCATTCCGAGCAAATCGGAAAGCGCGGTTGCGGAAGCGCCCATCATCTGGTTCATAATCTCGCTTACCGCGGAAATATTAAGCTCGTCGAACTTGAAATTCGGGTCGATTACGAGAGGATTTCCGAGGAGCTGGTTCAAGATAAGCTGAACGTCGTTCTGCTTGAGAACCATCATATTAAGACCGGTTATGCCCTCGACATAAACAATCTTAACGCAGATGGCAGGTTCGAGGTTGTCGTAATTCAAGTCGCCGACCTTAACCACCTTAACCTGCGGAGTGGTAATCCAAGTTTTTGCATTGAGCAGCTCGCTCACCGCCGTAGCCGCCGAGCCCATACTTATATTGAGTATTTCGCCGACCGCGTCGATTTCATACGAGCTGAACTCGATGTTCTCGTCATTAGCCATCAGTAGATTTACCTCAATTCCCTGTAAAATTTTCTATCATTATAGCTTTTTTGTTGTTGTATGTGCCAAGCTTTCCGTCGCACCAGTCGCGGTTTCCGACGCGAACCAGAATGTTTTCGGAAATCTTTTTGTTAAGCGGAATAACGTCGTTCACCTGAAGCGTGAGCACCTCGTACAAATCGAGATTTATCGAACCGAGAACCGCCTTGATTTCGAGGTCTGTCGTGCTGATACCGAACATAATGCTGTCGCGGCGTTCGGTTTCGCGGCGCTCGTCGGTCTTTCTCTTGGAGCCGGTGTAGCGCGAGATGAACTTGCTCATAATCTCGTCGAGGTTAATTGCAGGGATACAAACCGAAACTATCGATTTGGTGTTGTTAATCTCGACTTCAAGCGCAACGATAATTACGGTATCCTCGTGCCCGATAGTCTGAACAACGCGCGAATTTGTTTCGATACCCATAAGCCTCGGCTCAAGGTCGATATGCGTAAGCCACGGCTCTTTCAGCAGCGACGCGAACGACTTCATAATATCCGTCATAATCGTGATTTCAATTTCCGTGAAATCACGGCTCGTGTCGGAATATTCGCCCTTTCCGCCGAGCAGACGGTCAATCATCGTATATGTAACTGCGTTTGAAACCTGAATAATAACGTCGGTTTCGCCGATTTCATCATTTTTGATTCCGAGGTCAACCATTCCCATCATAACGTAATCGGGAAGCGCGTTGTTGAACTCGTTGTAGCGCTGTTCCTCGATATTCACGAGCGACACGCGGCAGTAAAGCCTCAGCATACCCGTAAGATACGACGACAGCAGCCTCGCGTAGTTCTCGAAAATGCTTTCGAGGACCTTAATCTGTTCCTTTGTAAACTTCTTGGGTGCGCGGAAGTCGTACTCCTTGACTTTCGCTTCTTCCTGCTTTGTTACAATAGGCTCCGAGCCTTCCGCAACGCTTCTGAGCATCTCGTCAATCTGCGCCTGCGTCAATACGTCTGCCACTCTATCACCCTCTCTTGTAGGTAAATTAGCTTATGCCGATGTGCTTTCCGAGTCGGACTCAGCCGAAACCACAAACTCGCTTGAATCGATAATTCCCGGCGAGAGCGAATTGCCGCCAGAACCGATATTATCCTTATAGCGGTCCTTGATTGCGCTGATAATCCTGTCTGCGGAGCCTTCGGGAAGCGTCGACGGATCCTTGTTGCCCTGACCGTCGGGGTCGAACTCCGCCGTTGGGAGGTTATAGTCAAATTTCAGAATATCCTGAATAACGTCGGGATCGCTCAAATCAAGCTCATCTCTGAGAATCATAACCTCGACTCGGCGGTTTTTCGCCATATTTTCAATCGAATCGTTCGGCGCAACCGGCTCGTTCGGGCCGCTTGCCTTCATACGATACTTCGAGAAGTCCACGGTATCTCTGTTCTTGAAATGGAGATATACGCTGTTTGCGCGGTTTGCGCTGAGGAGGAAATCTCCCGTTTTATCCGTGCCGTCGTCGGCGGTGTGACCCGCAACGGTAAGCGTTCTGATAAACTTCTGCGTGCTCTTGAGCGCGGGAATAATCCCGTCGAGCAGCTCTCTGCCCTCCGGCTTGAGGATATAGCTTCCCCCGTCGAAGAAAACGCTGTCGTCAAAGCGAATCGTGAGGTGCGCCGCGCCCTTTTCAACGGCGACTTTATCCGCGAGATTATTCTTATCGATATAATCGGCGAGATAAACGTAAAGCTCGTCGAAGCTCTGCGGCATTTTGCCCTCTCCGCCCGTTCCGTCGGGCTTATCGTCGGTAACTCCGCCCGTGCTGCTTGCGGCAGGATCGAGGTCCGCGACAACGTTATTCACATACTTGCCGCGCGACTGAAACGCCTGATATATGTACTGAAGCTTTGTTTCATCGAGGTTCGAGCAGGCAAACAGCAACACGAAAAACGTAAGCAGCAGCGTAACCATATCCGCGTATGTATTCAGCCAATCGCCGGTGCTTTCACCGCTTTTTTTCGGGGGCATTTTCGCCATATCGCTCAACTCCTCTCAGACGCATTTCCTTGTTTCGCCAAAAATGGAAAACTCACCAAAAGGCATAGCTTGCCCTTCAATATCTCTCCCTATTATACCATACTTTCGTCCAAAATGCAAATACTTTTTTTAATTTTATCAAAAAAACTCAAAAAAAACTTATCGAACCGCGTTCTTATGCGAAATATTCAGCCTTTATTTTGAATTATTATGCTTTATAGAGCTTTTCGGCAGCATAAATTCAAGTTTTTCCTGAATATAGCGCGGGTTTGAGCCTCCCGCGATTGCGAGAACGCCCTCCTCGATAATCTGCATACAGAGAAGCTCGTCGTCGTGCAGATTTTTCAGCGCCATAGCGAGCGGCGCGAAGATAACGTTCGCGAAAAGCGAGCCGTAGAACGTTGTGATAAGCGCAGTCGCCATACCGCCCGTAAGCGCGGCGGGGTTGTTGAAGTCAACGCTCGCAAGCATATTTATAAGACCGATAAGCGTACCGAGCATACCGAACGCGGGAAAAATTCCGACGCCCTTTTCAAAGAACGCGCGGCCGTTTTCGTGGCGTTCGCACATAAACATAATCGTATCGTCAAGCATTCCGCGAACCTTTTCGGGGTCGTTTGCGTCAACGATAAGCATAAGGCTTGACTTCATAAACGGGTCGGCGCACTGGTTCGCGCTTTCTTCAAGAGCGAGCAGACCGCGCGTGCGGGCAATCTGCGCGTATTCAACGATATCGGCTATGTACTTGTTGGGGTCGTACTTTTTCGGCTTAAACGCCATTCCCATACGCCTTCCGACGCCTTTGAGGTAGGACATCGGGAACGACGCGATAAGGCAGCCTATCGTACCGCCTATGGTAATCGCGAGCGATTGAACCTCAACGAAGTTCATAAACGAGCCGAAGTTAAACGAAACGGTTTTCGCATCGAAAACGATACCGAAAACAACCATTCCGAACCCAACAATCCAGCCTATAATAAGCGATAAATTCAAAATAATCCCTCATTTCTGTAAAATTGCCAATCCGTGGCTTTATGTCAACGGCTTTTCCGCCTTGTCCGCAAGTCTGCCGCGGCGGATTAACCTCTTGCTTTCGCGTATTTTTTGCTGTAATTCCTTGATACTTTCGCGAACGATATAGCTGTGTCCGTTTCCGAGAACGATTACGGTATCGGGCGTTTCGTTCACAATTTCAATCAAATCCTCGTTCAAGAGGAACTCTTTTCCGTCAAGTTTTGTCAGAATAATCATATTTTACCGCCTGAATAAACCCTCGGCGCGGGGTTTTTGAAGCCCCGCGCGGGGTGAAAAAATCAATTATCTCTTGAGTGACAGAAGCTCTTCAAGCATAGTATCCGAAACCGTGATAACACGGGAATTTGCCTGAAAGCCTCTCTGCGTGGTAATCATATCGGTGAACTCCTGCGAAAGGTCGACGTTCGACATTTCGAGAGTGTTCGACAGAACGCTTCCCGCGCCGCTGTCGCCGCCCGCAACCGCAAGATTAGGCTCGCCGGAAGCTACTGTTTTCGCGAAATTC
The DNA here is from genome assembly GCA_003516865.1 of Oscillospiraceae bacterium. Lineage (GTDB taxonomy): Bacteria > Bacillota > Clostridia > Oscillospirales > Ruminococcaceae > CAG-115. Next base: position 16,454 of record DPBR01000061.1, on the reverse strand, counting down.
GTGCCGCCCGCCTGCGAAAGACCGTTGGGGTTATCGAAAAGCGCGATATCGATACGTCCGAGCGTAAGTCTGCCGTGAACGGGGTGAATACCGATGATTGTGCCGTCCGTCTGAATAACGACGTCGCAGGAATCAAGCGGCTGCGCGCCGCCGAGACGGCCGTTCTCAAGCGCGAACGTGGAAAGGCTCTTCGCAACGCCCGTGAAGAAGCTGTCTGCGCCGCCCATCGGAGAAATCGAGGGATTTCCGCCGAAGAACGCTTCTCTCATCTGCGGGTTCCAGGTCGAGGTAACGGTTTCCTCGGTAAATCCGGCTGCTGCTGCGTCCGCAGCCGTTGTTCCGTCGGGCTTCTTGTAGGTCGTCGTACCGCCTGTGATTGTGCCGTCCGCCGCGACAGCGGTTGCTTTGTTGACAATCTTCTGCGCGCCCGTGGGGTCGGTTACGATAACGTTGAAGGTGCCGTCCGCGTTCTTGGAAATCTCGGTTTTGTTGTTCTTCATACCCGAAACGTTCGCCATTGTGAGAATTTTCTTCTCGTTTCCGCGAGCGGCGGTCTTGATTTTATCGTTGATATCGGCAACCGTGGTGTCGTTGCACACGGTAATGGTAAGCTCGTTCTCGTTCCAAACGGCGTTTGTCTTGCCGTAACCCGAAACATACGCGAAAGTAACCTTGTAGTTGTTCGCATATTCGCCCGCAGCGGTCGCCGCAACGTCAAATCCGCCCGAAGCGCCGTTCGTACCGTCTGTTGCGAGAGCGGCGGCGCTCATATTTGTGAGAACGGTCGCTCTTGTCGTCTTGTCGGACGGGAGAACGAAGTTTGTGCAGGTAAGCTCCGGAATCGTGATATCAACGGAAGTTTTCGCCTTGATAGCCTGATTGATTTCATCGGCAGTTGAGTTCTCGTTAACCGTGATTTCCCATGTACCGGGAGTTGTGCCTGTCGCCGCGGTAAATCCCGCGCTTACTGCGGTCGCCGCCGCGTCGTACTTCAGCTTAACCGAAACCTTATCGCCGAGAACCTTGCTTGTCGCAAAGCCTATGTAGGAGTGCTTTGTTACGCTTTTGCCCGTTGCGTCCGTTTCGTTGTAGGTTTCGTGGAACATACAGCTGTCGTTCGCAGTCTTGAAGTTCAGACCCGTGATGCTGTTCTTCGCGACAACCGCCTCGGGATTATCGGGAATACTCTCGAACTCAAAGTTGAGCGAAACGTTGTCGGGAAGCGTAATTCCGCCTGCGTCAAGCGCTTTCTGGATAGCCTGCTCGAAAGCGTCCTCGGAAGCGTACTGTTCGTCCTGATTGAAGAAGATGTTGAGGATACCGTTCGCATAGGTTGCATAGGGGTATTCCGCGGGAGTGAAAGTAACGGACATATCGGTGTTATCCGAAGGCGCGCTTACGGAAAGCGTGACATTTACGCCGTTAACCTTCTTCGTTGCGGAAGAAGCGTGCGCGTCCGTGTCGGGAACGATAATTCTGATAATCTCGGAAGAAGGCTCAACGCCGTCCGAGTCGCCCGTAACGCCGAGAACGTGATATCCCGAAGCGTTTACGAGATAGCCGTCCGCGTCAACCGAAAAAGCGCCCGCTCTCGTGTAGAAGATGTTTCCGGAGCCGTCCATAACCTGGAAGAAGCCCTCGCCGTCGAGCGCCATATCCCACTTGCTGTCGGTGTAGTTGAAGCCCGACTGCGTCATATTAGCGACGGTGGAGTTCAGTCTAACGCCATAGCCGACCTGCGCGGGGTTAACGCCGCCGAGCGTCGATGTACCCGCAGAGGGGTTGATTTTGTTCTGATAGTAAACGTCTTTGAACGTAACCACGCCTGACTTGAAGCCCGTGGTGTTTACGTTCGCGATATTGTTACCGATAACGTCCATCTTGGACTGGTGCGTTTTAAGTCCGGAAACGCCGGAATATAACGATTTAACCATTTTTGACCCTCCAAACAGTGATATTTAACCGTGCCGCGGAGCTTCATTCGCAAGCCCCGCCTGAATTCCCGAAGGTCCGTTCAGATAATCACGGTTGAATCAATTTTCGTAAAAATGTTCCCTTTAAGCTCCTCCTGAGCTATGGCGGTGACGACCGTTTTGTTTTTCACGCTTACGACAAAAGCGTTTGTGTCCACAAGAACCAGCGCGTCGCTGCTGCCCTTATCCGCGGCGATTTCGACCGCCTTGTTGAGCCTTTCAAGCGTATCGCCGTCCGTTACGTCGATGCTTCTTTCGGAAAGCCGCTTAATTGCGTGTTTCGAGAAGCCGACGCCGTGTTGTTCCTCGATTTTGCTTTGTAAAGCCGCCGCAAAGCTTTCGCTCTCGGTCTGTTCGGGGAATTGCGCGTTATTCTCGGCGATAATGCCGTTTCCCGTGGTAACGCTTATTTTATTGCGAAGCGCGAGATATTCGCTTATCAGCATAAAACAAGCCTCCCTGCCTTCAGCCCTCAATACCCTGAACCGCCTTTATACCGTCCTCTTCCTCGTCGATAAGGTCCGCGATATCCTCAATTTGGTTGTCGGGGATAACCGCGCCCATCTGAAGAACGGTTTCTTCATCGGGCTTATCCGTATTTCCGGTATTATCGGTCTTGTCGTCGGGAACTATCGTCGCATAAGTAACCTCGGTTATATCCGTGAGCTTATACTCTCTGTCGTTGATAACAGCGGTGATTGCGCCGTCCTTAACCTTGATTGAAGCGATAAATCCGCTGTCCTTTGTGGAAACTCCGTCCTCGGTTTTCTGAACCGAAGCGTACATTCCGACCATAGCCGAAGCCCTAGCGATGCTTTCGCCGAGCGCGTTTCCCGTAAGAGCGCCCGTGCTGTCGGTGCTTTCATCGTCCTTAGCGGTTTCGCGAACCGCGGTAATCTTGGACAAATCGAAGCTTTCGCCGTCGATTTTCACGGTATAGCTGTCGCCCGAAGCGTTTTTGGTTACGCTTTCGACAACGCCCGTTTTCGTGACGAGATTTTTGCCTTCCATTTTGGAAGCGGTCGCCGTTTTTCCGACAAGGCTTGCCGCGTAATTCGCCTTAGCGTAGGTGCTTGAATCGCGCGAGTACTGCATCTGCGAGAAAGTCGCGAGCTGCGAGATAAACTCGGTGTTCGAGGTAGGCTCAAGCGGGTCTTGGTTCGTCATTTCGGCAACGAGAAGCTGCATAAACGTTTCGGAATTTACAAGCTCGTTTGTCGCGTCAACGTACTTATCCTTGTATTTCTCGTAGTTCGACTGCGCCTGCTCCGCCGATGAGAGAATGTTGGAAATTCCGTCTGCCATACTTTTTCCTCCTTTTCTTCAAAAATAGACTCACATAGCCGCGATGATATCCGCGAAGGATTCCTCTCCGTCGTCCTCGCCGCCGTCTGTGTTGTCCTGCTGCGTGAAATATGGGTTTTTGCCGCTGCCGTTATAGTCCTGCGCTCGCGCTTCCTGCTGCGATTCGTGAACGGTCTGCCAGCTTTCGAGGTTAATACCGCTGTCTTTCAGATTTGCCTGCATAAGCTCGCTGTGCTGTTCGAGTACGCGCTGCGTGTGCGAATTTTCCGCCGCGATAGTAACCGAAACCGCGCCGTCCGCCGCTCTGGTCATCTTGACGGTGATCCTGCCGAGTTCTTCGGGGTTAAGCACGAGAGAATACTCGGTCTGCTCCCTGTTCTCGGAAACCGCCGTCTGAACCGCCTTCATAGTCTGGCTGACGATTTCGGAGGGCTTCACGGAAACCTCGCCGTCCTCGCGCCTGAAAACAATCGGGCTGTCCGCGCCGAGAGGATTTTCGGCTCTCACGGGAACGTTCGCTTCCTCGGAAACCGGCTTTGCTTTCGCGTTCCTGAGCATTTCAAGCTCCTCGCTTACCGCAGATTTCGCGCTTTCAACGCGCGGCTTTTGCTCGGTAAACTCAGGTTCTTCCGCCGTTTTTTCGGGAACAGCCTGCGTATTTTCCTCAGAGCTTACGGTGTTTTTCACATCGACCTCGGAGATTTCTCCGTCCTTGAACGCTTTCTGAAGGACGTCAAGCTTCTCGCTTCCGAGATTTTTAAGCTCGTCGGGAACGCTCTGTTCAGCAAAATTCTGAGCGTCCGCGCTGTTTTCCTGCGTCTGATTTTCGGCGTTCTGCTGCGCTTTGACGTGATTTTCCACGATTTCCGCAAACACGCCCGAATCGTCCGTTTTCGCGGTATTATCGGACTTTGCGTTATCGGGAAGAACGATATCCTGCGCTCCGACCGCCTCGACAGCCTGCCGCGCGATTTCATCGGGAATATTCTCCAAAAGCGCGGAATTATCGGGATTTTCGCCGCCCGC
>DPBR01000061.1:0-11930 GCA_003516865.1 Oscillospiraceae bacterium | reverse complement strand
CGCTAGTTCCTCAAGAATGTCGCTGCCCGCGATTTTTTCCGTGAGGACGTCCTTTGCGGGCTTTTCGATTGTCGGGAAAACCTCGCCGATATCGTCCGATTTCTCGGAAATATTGTCGCGAAGCGCCGAAATCGCCTTCAGAAGCCCCGGCGTAAGCAGCTCGATGGGAATATTTTCCTCGTCAATTCCGTCCTCAATCAGCTTTGCCGCAAGCTTTTCGGTATTTGGGGCGGAAACTCTGCCGGTATCCTTGTCGATTGCGATAACGCCCGCTTTTTCGAGGTCCTCAAGCGTGGGAACGTCGTATTTTCCGCTGTCGATATCCTCGTTCACGGAGCGAAGCTCGGTTTTCTCGCTGAGATGCGAAAGCATCTTATCAAACTGCGAGTCCTGCTGTTTTCCGGATTGAGCCGCGTTTGCGTTTCTTGCGGGCATTGCCGCGTCCGAAACCGCATAGTCGCTGCGAAGATTTGCCATACTCGGTGTATTCAAACTAACCGCCATTTACTCACCTCCTCTGAAATATAATGTATATATCAAGGGAAAACCCGTGATACCAAAATCATTTCCGCGCCGCAATCGCCCGTCTGACCGTGCCGCCGCTTACGAATTCCTCGATAAACAGCTCGTTTTCCTTGCCCTCGGCGGCTTTGTACTCTTCAAGCTGCTTTTCTTCGAGCTTTTCGAGAGTTTTCACGTCCTTTGTCGCGTCAACGACAACCGCAAGCTGCTTGTCAATTTCCTGCTGCTTGAGAACTGCAAGCTGTTCGCACCCGTGAATTTCCTGCTGAAGCGTGACGATATAGCGCTTTCGCATCGCCATTTCCGCGGCGGAAACGCCCGCCGAGCCCGCAGCCACAAGGTCGTTTGAATATCGCACAACCAGCGCGGCAAGCTCCTCGCGCCTGTCTTGAATTCTCCTCAAATCGCCCTGAAGCGCCGCGAGAGCGTTTTTCTGACGGTCGAGTTCCTGTTCGCGGAAGTCCATCAGCTTTTGCAGGGTGAACTGAAATTTCTTCATAAATGCCCCCTAAATCAGCCGTCACTTGTCGCTTACCGCGTCGATAAGCATTTTAACGGTTTCTTCAAGCGGAAAGCTTTCCTTGCGCCCCTGCGTAAGGAAGCGGTTTATCGCGTCTATTTTGTTAATCGCCTCGTCAAGCTTTGGGTTTGTGCCGTGCTTGTACGCGCCGATTGAGATGAGGTCGTAGTTGTTGTTGTAAAGCGACAGAAGGTTTCTGAGCTTACCCGCGGCTTCCTTGTGCGCGGGAGAAGCGATTTCGTCCATCAGTCGCGAAACGCTCGGAAGAACGTCGATAGCGGGATAGTGGTTCTGCGCGGCGATTTTTCTCGACAGGATAATGTGACCGTCGATGATACCGCGCACGGTGTCGGCGATAGGCTCGTTTGTGTCGTCGCCCTCGACAAGAACGGTGTATATACCCGTAATCGAACCTTCGGGGAAGTTACCCGCGCGTTCGAGCAGCTTCGGCATCGCGCTGTAAATCGAGGGCGTGTAGCCTCTCGCGATAGGCGGTTCGCCCGTTGCAAGCCCGACTTCGCGCAGCGCCATAGCGTAACGCGTCAGGCTGTCCATCATCAGGAGAACGTCCTTGCCCTGCTTCATAAAGTACTCAGCAATTGCGGTCGCCGTAAGCGGGCATTTCGAGCGCATCATCGCGGGCTGGTCGGACGTTGCGACAACAAGCACGGAGCGCGCCATACCCTCCTCGCCGAGGTCGCGCTCGATAAACTCGCGTACTTCGCGTCCACGCTCGCCTACAAGCGCGATAACGTTGATATCCGCCTTGACCTTTCTCGCAATCATACCCATAAGCGTGGATTTTCCGACGCCCGAGCCTGCAAAAATACCCATTCTCTGACCTTTGCCCATAAGCGTCATACCGTCTATAGCCTTAACGCCAAGCTCGATTGATTCGTGAATAGGCGGTCTGGTGAACGGATTTACGGGGATACCCGTGATAGAAACCTCGTCCGCGCAGTCCGGCTCTTCAAGCCCGTCAAGCGCGCCGCCCGCCGCGTCCACAATCCGCCCGATAAGCTCGGAACCCGCCTTGACGGTGAGCTTGTCGCCTGTGTTATCGACGATACTTCCGGGGCCTATTCCCTCAATATCGGTGTACGGCATCAAGAGGATATTGCTTTTGTTGAAGCCGACAACCTCCGCCCTGATGAACGACGACATATCCTTGGAGTAAATTCTGCAAACGTCGCCGATATTGGCGGCAGGACCGCTCGCCTCGATAGTCATACCGACGATTTTCTCGATTTTTCCCATATAGCGGAAAAGCCCGGCATTATCAATATCAGCGCGAAATCCCGCCAAATCAAGCATTTTCGCTCCTCCGCTCTGTATAATATATCGGCATAACAGCCGAAAATATTAGCATTTTTCAGTAATTTTCGTTAATTTTAGCTAGTTTTATCCGCAAAGCCGCTTCCCGTGAACCAACCCGCGCTTATCTGCGCCGATTTTTCCGCTTAAACCGCGAGAAAATCAAATCAATAAAGTCCGGAACGCCTTCAACAAAGCATTGAATTACGATATCCAAAAAATCTCCCATATCGCGCCTCCGTGAATCGCTCCGTTAAGCCAACTTCCGCAGGCTTACTCCTCCGCGCCGTCGGCTTCGGGAAGCTGCTCGGACTGTTCTTCATCGGACTTTTTGCGCCTTGCCGAGCGTTTTTTCGTCGCAGCGCCCCTAAACTTGCCGTCGCCAAGCTCCTTTATCATACGAAGCTGGGTTGAAACGCCCGCGTCGGTGATTTCCTCGCCGTTATCGACGATAACCGTGCCGGGCTCGGCGTCCGCGAGAAGCTCGACCTCGACGTGCGCAAGCCCGCCGCAAAGCTCCTTGAGGTACTCATAGTCGCCCGAAAGCTCCACTGAAGCCTCGTTTTCATCAAGCGTAATGCGGATAAGCTGCGAATTGCGGAAATCCTTTGCCGCCGCCTTGATGAGCTTTTTCGCCGCCGTGCCGTCCTTGACGGACATACTGTTCATCGTGACCTTGTTCGCGATGCTCATAACGGTATCGTAGATTTCCTTTTCATACCGCGCGAAAAGCTCCGCCTTGCCCGCGTTGATTTTATCGGAATACGCGCGCGCCTCATCGAGAATATTCCTGCTCTCGGTGAGAACAAGCGCCGCGCCGTCCTTTTTACCCTGCTCGAAGCCCTCCGTGCGCGCCTTGATGAACACATCTCCGCGCTTTTTCTCCGCGTCTGCGACAATCCCGTCAGCCTCGGCGTTCGCGTTTGCGATAATGCCCTCGGCGCGGCGTTTAGCCTCGATTATAACCTGTTTTCCCTGCTCGATATACTGTTCCCTAAGCGCGGCAAGCTCGCTTTTACGCTTTTCAAGCTCGTTTTCGGCAGTCTTAACAGCCGCCTCGCGCCTAAAAATTTCCTCGCGCGCTTTTTCGGCAAGATTTTCCTGTTCGGCAGGCTCGTCGGAACTTTTTTTCTGTTCGGAAGCCGCCTTTGGAGCGCTTTCGGGAACGACTGCCGCGGGAATATTCACGGCATTTGAGATATCAATTCCGCCGTTATAGCGAATTGAGTTATATTTATAAACCGACAAAAGCAATCTCCTCCGCTGCTTTTTCTATCAGCGTCAGGCGATAATTTCGTCGCCGCCGCCTCTTGTAATAACAATCGTGCCTTCCTGCTCAAGACGTCTGATAATGCCGACGATTCTCTGCTGAGCCTCGTCGACGTCGCGCATACGAACGTTATGCAGGTATTCGATATCCGCCTGAAGATTTTCTCTCGCACGGCTTGAAATATTCGCGAAAATGCACTCCGCAACTTCCTGCGTAGAGCCTTTGATAGCAACGGCGAGGTCCTTGGAATCGACCTGCTTGACGAACTCCTGGATATCCTTGGAGTCGAGCCGCACGATATCCTCGAAAACGAACATTTTCTGCTTGATAAGGTCTGCGAGCTTCTGGTCGCGCGCGGAAAGCTCGTCGAAGATGTACTTTTCGGTCGCTCTGTCCACGTTGTTCATAATCTCCGCAACATAGCTTATGCCGCCGACTTCCATAGAATCGGACGAAGCGAGAGTCGCAAACTTCTTTTCAAGCGAGCCTTCAATTGCCTTGACAACCTCCGGCGAAGCCCTGTCCATATTCGCAATTCTCTCGACAACCTCGACGCGCTTTTCTTTCGGCAGCTCGGACAGAATAGCCGAAGCCTGGTCCGTTCTCGCATAGGAGAGGATAAGCGCGATAGTCTGGGGATGTTCGTTCTGAACGATAGCGAGGAGGTTTTTGTAGTCCGCCTTTCTCACAAAGTCGAAAGATTTTGTTTCAAGCTGCTTTGTGATGCGGTTTAACAGCGTATCGGCAGCCTCCGCGCCGAACGCCTTTTCGAGAACGCTTCTCGCGTAGTCGATACCGCCCTCCGTGACAACTTTTTGCGTCAGGCAAAGCTCATAGAACTCGTTGAGAACCTCCTCAACCACGTCGATTGAGTGATATTCCATTCTCGCAAGTTCGACGGAGATTTCCTCAACGTCGTCGTCCGAAAGGTGCTTATATATCGCGGAGGCGTTTTCCGCGCCCATTGACGCCAGTACGAGCGCAACCTTTTTTGCGGGTGCAAGCTCGCCGTCCTGTGGTTTAGATGCCATAAAATCACTCCCGGAATAAAATTAGTGGTTCTCGTCGCGAAGCATATTCTTGATGATAGAAGCGACGATTTCGGGGTTAGTTTTCGCAAAGTCTGCGATTTCGCGCTTGAGGATAGTTTCGCGGGAATCCTTGCCCGCTTCCTCGGTAAGGCTTGCGATGTTGAAATCGACTTCCTGCGGCGTTTCGGCGGTATTCTGAGCGTTTCCGGAATACCCGTCGCCGCCCGAAGCCTGAGCTGCCGCGAGAGCAAGCTCCTGTCTGTGGCGGATTTTGCGCTTTCTGCTCTTGCTGACGAAAAGCGAAGCGATAAGCAGAAGCACGAGCAGCACGCCAAGCCCGATAACAACGAACAGAAGCGTGTTTCTGAACGTATCGACGGGGCGCGTGTAAATGCCGAGCGAGCCGTCGCCGACGGTCGTGCCGTTGTTTGTGGTGAGCGCGAAAGCCTCGTTGTGAACCGCAACGTTCGCGATATCCGTACCCGCAGCCGCCGCAACCCACTCGCGAATCTGGTCGCGTTCGCCGTCGGTGAGGTTCGTGCGGTTGATAGCAACGCCGACCGTGAGCCTGTCGATGCTGTAACCGTCCTTTTCGATAGTGGTCTTGATGTTGGTTACGTCATACTGATTTTCGTCTTTTCTGTAATAATAGTCCTGTCCGTCAACCAGTCCCTCGATAGTGGGGTAATCGGGCGACAAATCCGCATTCGGAGTCGTTCCGATAACGTTTCCGGAGGTATCCAGCCTGTCGTACGCAATAACGTGCTGGTCGTGGTCGAGAACGCCCGTGTTCGTTCCGTCAACGGGAACATACTCGGTCGATTCAACCTTTTTCGCGTCATAATTGAGCGTCGCGGAAACGTTCACGGTGTAGTTCTTATCGCCGTAAACAGTCGCGAGGGAATCCCTGAGTTCGCCCGTGATTGCGTTCTGAAGCTCGGAGAGGAACTGAAGGCGCTTTCTCGCAACGGGAACGCCCGAGAGGTCTTTCTGACCGTTAAGCTCCTCCTCCTCGGAAATCCACATATAAGAGCGTCCGAGGGTATCCGTGACGGAGATATTGTCGATTGTGAGGTTCTCAACGCTCGTTTCAACGAGGCGGAAAATGCCTCTTACCTCCGCGTTTGTAAGCTCATCGTCGCTTCTGAGCTTGAGAAGCACGGAGCAGCGCGGAACTTCTTTTGTTTCGGTGATAACATAGTCGCGCGTTTTGGGGATATCGAGCGTAACGGTCGCAGAAGCCACGACGTCGAGGTTGCGGAGCGTAGCGGCGATGTTGGTTTCGCGCTGCTGTCGCTGAAGCTCGCGCTTATCGGTATCCGTGGACCAAAGATTAACGCCGTCGTTCCAGATATCGTAGTTTTTCGCGTTTTTGGGATAGCCCTGAACGGAAAGCTGCATACGCAGACTGTCGATATTCTCTGTGGGAACGACGATATCGCCGTTGTCGCGAAGCGTAACGTCCGTAACTCCGAGCGAGTTTATCGCGGTGACGATTTCGCCGGCTTCGGCTGTCGTAAGCCCCGAAAAGAGGACTCCCCTGTCCTTATGGCTGAGAATAATCGAAAGAATGATGATAATTGCGATGATAGCCACGGGGATTGCGATTATCATAATCTTGATTGCCTTAGAAAAGCCCGTCCATTTTTCCTTTATCTTACCGGTTATGTTTTTGACTTTTTCGTTCATCTAATAAAACCTCTGGGAAAATATTTCTGAGAATAAAATCAGACCTGCATATTGATAATCGTGTTATATGCGCTTAGAACCTCGTTTTTAACGGTAACGAGGACATCGACGGCGGTGTTTGCCTTTTCGATATTCGCCTGCATTTCGGCGATATTGTCGAGATTGCCGAGAAGGAGGTCAATGGCGTCCTTATCGACCTGTTCGTTGGTTTCGATAACGTTCGTGACAAGTCCTCTGAAAATATCGAGGAAATTCGCGTTTTCGGTATCGACAACGGGAACGCTTGCCGCGTCCATCGGGAGCATTTTGCCCATACGCTCCAGCGGCTGAAGATTTTCGAGTGAATTAAGCCCGAACATAGGGCTTATAGAATAAACCGACATTTTATTTACCTCTCAGAGTGGATTTGCAAGGCCTATCAGCCCTTGCCGATATTAAGAGCCGCGGAAGTCATCGACTTCATAAGCTCGAAGATTTCCTTGTTTGCGTTGTAGGCGTTTGCGGCGGCGATAGCGTCCGTCTGCTCGACGACAACGTTCACGTTCGATTCGTATATGTAGCCGTTTTCGTCCGCGAGGGGATTATCGGGGCTGTAAACGGGCGTGGGCGGAGTGGGGTCGTCAACGACGCGCGTCGCCTGAACGCCCTTCAGCTGAACGTAGTTAAACCTGTGAAAATCGGGTTCGCCGCTTTCGAGGTTAACGCGGAGCAGCTTCTTGAAGCTTCTGTCCTCGGCGAAAACGGTCATCTGGCGGCAGTAAACGTCCTCCGGATTAGTCGCGTAATCATCGGCGTTTGCGATGTTCTGCGAGATTATGTCGAACCTGAAGCGTTCGGCGGTCATACCGGAAAGCGGGATATTAAGCGAACTCAAAAAAGCCATAATTTACTCCTTACTTGGTTACGATAGCGCTTCTTATGCGCGTGAAATTGCCGTTCATCTGGTTGATGAGAGAGTCGAGCCAATAGGCGGTTTTAACCGCTTCCGCGCTCTGGACGTCCATATCCACGTTATTTCCGTCCGCCTGGTCGTTTGTGTAAGTATCGACGATGAGGCGCTGTTCGAGGTTAAGTTCCTTCTTAATTGAACCGTCGGCGCGAATCTTGTCCTTTAAGATACCGCCGAAATCAAGATACTTGCAGTTATAGTCGGGGGTATCCTGATTTGTGATGTTCTGTGAGATGATTTGCTGCCTGTTCCACATAACGGTCATTCCCTGTTCGATGATGCGGAAAGCGGTGGTGTCGAATAAAGCCATAATATACCTCGCTTTATACATATTTATAATATAAGCAATAAAAGAACGTCTTTTGGGCATAGAATACCCATTACTCCATAGAAGCCCATAATTATTATACACTATTTCACGCAGGATTTCAACTATTTTTTACACTTTTTTGCACTTTAAACCAACAAACGTGTAAAAATAAAGGCTGATTTTTTGTGTATTCTGTACATCATATATAGGAAAGCGGTGTGATTTTATGTAGAGTTAATCAAAAGGACGAAAAAAAGCGCTTAACTTTGTGGAAAAATCACAAAAATCGCAATGAAGCGTGAAAAACGAAAAAAGCAGCTTGACAAGAGCGAAAAAGCGTGGTAAAATTACGTTAATTAAATATGCCGATTAAACCGATGAGGTGGAGATAACGCTGCTTGTGCACTCACAGAGAGCGGTTGACGCTGGAAATACCGCAGAACGCAGAGCTTCGGGAGCGGCTTGGGGAAACTCAGGTCAGCTTCTTTAAATGGACCACCGAGGGCGAGGGGGAAAGCGGATTTGCGAGTATCCCAAGACGCAGGCGGGCGTTAACCGCAAGGGTATGATAGTACCTGTGGAGTGCGCCGGAGGAGTGATTTTTCGGTGAATTAAGGTGGCAACACGGATTTTTAACCGTCCTTAAAGCAGAATTGTAAAATTCTGTAAAAGGGCGGTTTTTTTGTATGCTTTTCAGGCAGGAGTTAAGGAGGCAAAAAATGGAAGCAGAGAGAAAGATTTATCCGACGAAAGAAGAAGCCGAGAGGTACTCGGACTACACGGTGATACCTGTCGCGAGGGAGCTTTTCGCGGACGTGATAACGCCCGTGGGAGCGCTTCGGAAGCTGAAGAAGGCGAGTTCGCACGTTTTCATACTGGAGAGCGTGGAAAATCAGGAAAAGTGGGGCCGCTACACGTTTCTGGGATACGACCCGAAGCTTGAGATAAGCTGCCTTGACGGGGTTATGAGCATAAAGGAAGTCAAGACGGGAAAAACGGAGCGGTTTGAGGAGAAGAACCCCGCCGCGCGGATAAAGGAGCTTCTGCGGGAATACCGCGCGCCGCGTCTTGAGGGATTTCCGAGCTTTACGGGCGGACTTGTGGGATATTTCGGGTATGATTACATAAAATACGCCGAGCCGTCGCTGCGGCTTGACGCGAACGACGAGGAGCATTTCCGCGACGTCGACCTTATGCTGTTCGATAAAGTAATCGCGTTCGATAATATCAGGCAGAAGATAATGCTGATTGCGAACGTAAAAACGGCAAATCTCGCCGAAGAATACAAAAGAGCGCAGCGCGAACTTGACGAAACGGAGAAAATTCTGCTCTCGGCGGAAGCCGTTCCGGAGGAAAAATGCGAGCTTGTCGGCGAGTTCAGACCGCTTTTTGACAAGGAACGCTACTGCGAAATGGTGAAGAAAGCGAAAGCGCACATTTACGAGGGCGATATATTTCAAGTCGTGCTGTCGAACAGGCTTGACGCGGAGTTTCGGGGAAGTCTGCTGGGCGCTTACCGCGTGCTGAGAACGACAAATCCCTCGCCTTATATGTTCTATTTTTCAAGCTCGGATATGGAGGTTGCGGGGGCTTCGCCGGAAACGCTTGTGAAGCTGGAAAACGGCGTTCTGCACACGTTTCCGCTTGCGGGAACGCGGAAGCGCGGAAAGACCGCCGAGGAGGACAAGCGCCTTGAACGCGAGCTTCTGAGCGATGAAAAGGAGCTTTCGGAGCATAATATGCTTGTTGACCTCGGAAGAAACGATATCGGAAAAATCTCGAAATTCGGGACGGTCGAGGTCGAGAAATATATGTCAATCGAGCGTTTTTCGCACGTTATGCACATCGGCTCGACGGTGCGCGGAGAAATCGCGGAGAACTTCTCGGCGCTTGACGCGGTGAGCGCGGTTCTGCCTGCGGGAACGCTTTCGGGAGCGCCGAAAATACGCGCCTGCGAGATAATAAACGAGCTTGAAAACAACAAGCGCGGAATTTACGGCGGGGCGGTCGGCTACATTGACTTCAGCGGCAATCTCGACACCGCGATTGCGATAAGGCTCTGCTTCAAGAAAAACGGCAGGGTGTTCGTGAGAAGCGGCGCGGGAATAGTCGCGGATTCCGTTCCCGAAAAGGAATTCGAGGAGTGCATAAATAAGGCGAAAGCGGTTGTGGAAGCGCTTAAAATCGCGGAATGAGGGGTGAACGAGATGATTTTGCTTATAGACAATTACGACAGCTTTTCCTACAATCTTTATCAGCTTGTAGGCGGGATAAATCCCGATATAAAGGTAATCCGCAACAACGAAACGACCGCGGAAGAGATACTTTCGCTTCCGCTCACGCACATCATAATCAGCCCCGGACCTGGCAAGCCCTGCGACGCGGGAATTTGCGAGGAGCTTATACTGAAATCCGAGGGAAAAATCCCGATTTTGGGCGTGTGTCTGGGACATCAGGCAATCTGCGAAGCGTTCGGCGCGGAAATCGTCCACGCAAAGCGGCTTATGCACGGCAAAAAGTCCGCGATAACGGCGGATACGCAAAGCGCGCTGTTCAGGGGATTAAGCGGAAGATTTGAAGTCGCGCGGTATCATTCGCTTGCGGCGGGGGAAGCGGAATTTCCCGCGTGCCTTAAAGTAACGGCGAGAACGGACGACGGCGAAATTATGGCTGTGGAACACGAAAAATACCCGATATTCGGCGTTCAGTTTCACCCCGAAAGCATTCTCACGGAGCACGGCGAATTTATTATGAGAAACTTTCTAAGCGAGGTTTGAGATGAACATTCTTGAAGAGATTGCGGAAAAAACGCTTGAACGGATAACCGAAAAAGCGAAAGAAATCCCGCTTTCGGAAGTGCGCGATATCGCGGAAAAGCTTCCCGTAAACGAGGACTTTCCGTTTGAAAAGGCGCTTTCGGGCGGCGACATTTCGTTTATCTGCGAGGTGAAGCGCGCTTCTCCGTCAAAGGGGATAATCGCGGAGGATTTCCCATACCGCGAGATTGCGCGTGACTATGAAAACGCGGGCGCGGCGGCGATTTCGTGTTTAACGGAGCCGTTCTGGTTCAAGGGCAGCGACGCGATTCTGCGCGAAATAAGCTCCGATGTGAAAATACCCGTTCTGCGAAAGGATTTCACAATATCGGAATATATGATATACGAAGCGAAAATTCTGGGCGCGTCGGCGGTGCTGCTGATATCGTCGATTTTGACGGAAAAGAAGCTGCGCGAGTACCTTGAAACCGCGCGGGGACTTGGTTTATCGGCGCTTGTGGAGTGCCGCGGCGAGGCGGAGATACGCGCGGCGGTTTCGGTCGGAGCGAAGATTATCGGCGTGAACAACCGCGATTTGCGCGATTTTTCGGTTGATTTCGGGAAGAGCGCAAGGCTGCGTAAACTCGTGCCGGAGGACAGGATTTTCGTTGCGGAAAGCGGCGTGAAAACCGCAGACGACGTGAAAAAGCTGCGGGAAATCGGCGCGGACGCGGCGCTTGTCGGAGAAACGCTGATGCGCGCGGCGGACAAAACGGCGGCGCTGCGGGAACTGCGGGGTTTCGGTGAAGATTAAAATTTGCGGGCTGTTCACGAAAAGCGCGGTTGATTTCGTGAACGAAGCGAAGCCCGATTACGCGGGATTTGTGCTGAATTACCCGAAAAGTCACCGCAATATTTCGCTTAACGAAGCGGAATTGCTTGCAAAACGGCTTTCCTACGGGATAAAGGCGGTCGGAGTTTTTGTGAACGCGGATATCGGTTATATCGAAGAAGCCGCAAGCCGCGGTATAATCGACATTGTGCAGCTTCACGGAAACGAAACCGCCGAGTATATCAAGGAGCTGAAAAAGCGCGTTTCGCTGCCGATAATCCGCGCCGTTAAGCCAAACGGCAGCAAAATCGAAGCGCTCGGCGCCGACTATCTTCTGCTCGACAGCGGAAAAGGCAGCGGAAAGCCGTTCGACCACGCGCTAATCCGTCCCGAAGAAATCGAGGTTCCGTTCTTTATCGCAGGCGGGATAACCCCCGAAGCGATTCCCGCGCTTGCTGCGTTTAAGCCGTTCGGCGTGGATATTTCGGGCGGCGTTGAAACGGACGGGCAAAAAGACCGCGATAAAATTCTCGCGGCTGTGAGAAACGCAAAAACGCTCTGAAACCGCTGCAAAAAGCTGCAAAAGCGGCTTTTCTCGACTGCAATTTACTGCAAATCGGCGGGTTTCGCGGAATTATCGATTATCAAGAATAGTTTTCACGGCAAAGTTATTTGAGAAACGCGAAATCGCTCTGAAACCGCTGCAAAAAGCTGCAAAAGCGGCTTTTCTCGACTGC
>DPBR01000044.1:4370-6087 GCA_003516865.1 Oscillospiraceae bacterium | reverse complement strand
GGGATTTATCATTGACGCGGCGACAGACGGGAGCAGAGAAGCCAATTTGTGTTACAGATTGTTCCGCCGCTCGACGCCTATTTCACCGCTTAAATACTCGGCGGTAAACGTTATTATGATGAGTATATATATCGTAATCGGTCTGGGGCTTGCGTTTGGATTATCAGCGGTTGTTTTAGCGGTATCGGGGCTTGAATTTACGGTCGAACACGCCGCCATGATATTCTTCTGCATAGAAGTCGTGCTGATGATGAACGTGATAATGACGATATTTCAGGCTTCTTCGCGCGTATCCAAGGACAAAGCGGGAATTATGATGATTACTATGTTTTGTATTCCGATGTTTATTATATTTCTCATCATGCAGGGAACGGCATTTGAGATTTCGCAGGAGGATATAACAGCGTTTTTCTTAATGCTTTTCCCGTTTTCGCCGCTTATAATTTTGGGATTGCTCGCCGCGTGCCTGTTTCTGACGGCGGCGGGAATAAAAAGGAGGGAGAAATAATGCGCGGATTGCTGTATAATCAGTTCAGGACGTTCAGAATGCCGTTAATATTTATATCCGTTATGCCGGTCAATTTCCTTATCGTCACAATATTCGACAATCAAAGCAGCTATTCCGTGAATTTTGGACTGAATGCCTGTATGATAATGCCGTTTATACTCTTTTTGCTGATAAATTCCGAGCTTTTTCGGTTTTCGGAAAACCAAAAATGGCGCAATTTTGCGATATCAACGCCGATTTCAGTCAAAGGACAGGTCGCGGTGAAGTATGTTTTCACGATAATGATTTACGCTGCGATATTGCTTTTCGGCACGTTAAGCTGCCTTATAGCAACGCTAATGACGGGCGAAAATCAGTTTTCGCATATGCAGGCGGGGCTGATTTTCTTCGGGATTTCGCTTATTCTCAACTCGTTCGATTATCCGTTCTATTTTAGGTTCGGCTCGGAGAACGGCGCGCGAATAAAGGCGGCGTCGATACTTTTCGTGATAATTCTTGCGCTGATATACGGGCTTTTCGGCGATGTTTCGTTTCTTTTCAGCAATTCCTCCGCGCAGGACTTGTATAATTTTATGAAAAGCCCGCCGATAAAGCTGATGACGTGGCTGATACCGACAGTTGCACTTGTGCTTTTCGTTATTTCTTATGTGATATCGCTTCCGTTATGCAGAAAAGGAATTGAACGCAGCGAATAATAGCCGAGTATTCCGCAAGGCGCTTCGCTTCAGTCGTCG
Source organism: Oscillospiraceae bacterium (assembly GCA_003516865.1). Taxonomy (GTDB): domain Bacteria; phylum Bacillota; class Clostridia; order Oscillospirales; family Ruminococcaceae; genus CAG-115. The sequence continues at coordinate 4,845 of DPBR01000044.1, read as the reverse complement.
CGCTCCGCGCTCCAGTCGCTCCCGCGGGGTTTAAGACCTTTTTCTGAAGAAAAAGGTCTTAAAAATCTAAAAAGACTTTTTTGTCGCTTCGCGTCAGTGGCTCAGTTTGCATCACAGGTGCAACTCGGCATCGAGTCCCGCCAAACTGCTCCAAGTTTTCGCCGAACTTGCGGTGAGCACCGCGAAGCGGAAGCGTGCCGCTTCACCCTTTCGCTTCGCGGTTAAACTTGTGGCTTTGCCAAGGAGTAAAGTCTTTTTGGAGTTCTTAGAACCTTTTTCTTCAGAAAAAGGTTCTAAGCCGCCGGAGGCACTCGCGGCGAAGCCGCGGACTGGAGCGCGGAGCGCAGCACATCGCACAGTCTATGCAGTTGGTATACCTGCGGCTTTTGTCAATTTCGTGCTTGCGCGAAATTGACAAAAACGCTGAAGAGTTCGGGCTACGCCCGAACTCTAGCGCTAAAGGGTTTTAGGGGAA
>DPBR01000044.1:0-4208 GCA_003516865.1 Oscillospiraceae bacterium | reverse complement strand
GGAAAACAAGAGTTTTCCCCTAACGATTTTGGCGGCTCGACGCCGCCAAAATCGACCAACTCGGTAAATCGCGAACTTTTCTTTGACTGCGGCGGAGCAGTCAAACGGTAAAATTTGGTTTAGCGGCGAGATATCGCAAAGCAGTCAAACGGAACGCGTTGGCAAAAAAGCGTGGGTTATCGCAAATTCGCCTTTGACTGCGGTGGAGCAGTCAAACGGTAAAATTTGGTTTAGCGGCGAGATATCGCGGAGCAGTCAAGCGGTACGCGTTGGCAAAAAGTGCGAATATCGCCAAGCAAGCAGTTGGTAAAACTAGGAGGTGAACGCTCCAAAGGCTTGAAATTTATAACATTTTCGACAGACTGAAACCGTGGCTTTTCGACCACGGTTTGTTTATTTTCTCGGCTAAAAATCTCCCGATATATATTGTATTGTACATATTATACAAGAAAAATATGAGAAAAATTGCTATCTTTGTATACATTGTACCTTGTAAAGCACGATACCTTGTGGTATAATAAAAATACAGAAAAAACCAAAACAAAACCGCAAGGTGGTGTGAAGATGAATTCGCAGATGAAACGAGGAACGCTTGAGTTATGCGCGCTGTCGGTGATGAGCCGCGGGGATTGTTATGGGTATGAGCTTGTAAACCGCATATCGAAGTGTATGGAAATAACGGAAGGAACGATATATCCGCTAATGAAGCGGCTGAAAGATTCGGGACTGATAGACAGCTATATCGTTGAGTCGAACGAAGGTCCGCCAAGAAAATACTACAAGCTGACGGAAGCGGGAGCGGAGGAACTCAGACGGTTATCCGAAGAGTGGTTTGAATTTACGCAAAGCATAGATAAGCTTTTGAAAGGGGAGTTTGAGGATTATGACGGCGAACAATAAGGAAGAGTTTTTTTCGCTGCTTGAAAACGAGTTAAAGAGGATAGGCGTTGAGAATTATGATGAAATCAAGGAAGATTTCGAGCAGCATTTTGAGGAAAGCGCCGAGCAGGGGATTTCCGAGGAGGACACGGCGTTTCGGCTCGGTGATGTAAAGGAAATTGCGAGAAATTATCTCAATCTTGAAAGCTCGCGTCTTAACAGCATAATCGCCCGCGACCACGAAAACACGGGAAAGAAAGTAAGCCTTACGAAGCCGGGACAGAGCGTACCCGCTGATTTGTCGCTGCTTGACGGAAAAGAAATTCAGAACAGCGACTGCATACGCGAGTATAAGCCCGAACATATCTCGGAGGAGATTTACCCAAACCGCGAAAACACAAGCTCTCAGGCGGCGCAAAATTCAATTCCGAGCGGTGCTTCGGCTTCAATTCCCAACAACAATTTCACTTCAAATTCCACTAATAATTCCGCGACAAATCAAGCAAACGATGTAAACTCAAACGTAGCCGACGCGTTCAGCAACGCGGGAAAAGCGGTTGCCGAGGCGGCTCGTGCAACAGGTCAGGCATTAGCCGAAGCGTTCGGAAAGAACGGCGTTAAGGGCGCTGTGATAAACGCGGGGAAAACAACCGCAGACGCCGTTAAAATGGCGGGACAGAGCGCCGCAGACGCGGTTAAGAACGCGAGTCAGAACGCGAAAAACCACAAGTGCTGCAAAAACCACGGAGTTCCCACTCCAAACGATGATTTTCGCGAAAACACGAACAATTCTCATACGGGAACAATTCCGGACGGCGCGGGAAGCGCGGCTGCGAAGAACGGTGGGTTCACGTTCGAGAGCATTAAGGGCAGACAGCCGAACGTAAACGCAAGTAAGCTTGTCGGAGCAATAATGCTGGACGTATTTGTCTGGAGCTGGCTTGTGCCGCTGATTTTCTCGGCAATTATAGCGCTTTTCGGCGCGGGAATAGGGCTTTTCGTGCAAAACGGAATAGGAACATTCTGTGATTTCACAAACTTTCAGTATCACATTATAAGCAGGATTTTCCTCGGAATAGGCTTCTGCGCGCTCGGCGGAATTTTGATGACGATAGCGGGCGAGCTTTTCAAGCCGTGGATAAAGCTTCTGAAGCACATCGGAATGCTCCACGTCAAAGCGATTTACGATATATAAGGAGGAATATAGAAATGAAAAAAGCATTTGCGACATTAATTCCGCTTTGTATAATCGGCTTTGTTGGGTTCTGGATATCAACGATTATCCTTGGAACAAACCCCGAAAATTCGGGAAAATTCAGCAGCTCGTCGCAGTATGACGATAAAAACGGTTCGGGCTGGAGCGCAGGCTGTGCGGTGAAAAACTCGGAATACACGGCGACAATCGCCGCAAGCGAAAATCTCGAACTTGCAATATCGGACGTAAAAGCCACCGTCGTGCCGTTTGACGGAGAGGATATCGAGGTTTATGTAAAGAACGCAAGCAATCGTTCGGTAAACGTTTCCCTGAAGCGCAATTCGTCCAAATCCACAATAATAAAAATCGACGCGTCAATCCGTTTCGGCTGGTTCAATTTGAGCTTTTTCGACTTTAACTCGGACGACAGAATTGTTGAAATCAAAGTGCCGAAAAAGACGTTTGAGCGCGCGAAAATCGACCTTGGTTCGGGAAGCGCGGCGATATCGGGAATAAACGCAGCCGAATACGACATAGATATGGGTTCGGGAAATATGGAATTCAGCCGCGACAAGTCGGAGAAAATACGTTCGTTCAGACTTGATATGGGTTCGGGAATGAGTGTTTTCAGCGGAATAAACGCAGAAAGCTATAAAATCAATATGGGTTCGGGAAGCTGCACGATAAGCGACCTTGCGGGAACGGGCGATATTGACATAGGAAGCGGCTCGCTTGAACTGAGCTTTATGGACTCTCCCACAGGCAAGTTCGATATGGGCAGCGGACATACGACAATGATAATCCCCGAAAATTCAGATACAACGTTTAAATTTGATATCGGTTCGGGCGGCGTTAACTTCAATGCGTGCGGAATAAACGAAAGCAGAAGAAACCACAATGACGGCGATATAGTTTTAGGAAACGGCGAAAACACGTTTGATATTGACATCGGCTCAGGCAGCGTCGACGTTGCTTCATCGGAAAAAGCGCCGTCTATAGCGGAACAAGTTCAATAATCACCACAAAACACATTTTACGAAAGGAAAAACATTATGGAAAAACAGGTCTACAAATTCACAAACGAAATCAACGAAGTAAAAGTAAGCGTACTCGCGGCAAAACTGACGGTAACGTCGCACGATGAAGATTTTATTCTCGCGGAATACGACAATCCCTCGGATACGCCGAAATTCAGCGCAACGCTTACGGAAAACAAGATTATTTTCAAGGAGTCGAAGCTGCTCGCGCTCTTGCTCTTCAAAAATCCGCTTGAGAAGTACACGCTAAACGTTTATCTGCCGAAAAAGCAGTTCAAGTCGCTTGAAGTCAGCACAGCAAGCGGCGGCGCGCAGATAAGCGGCGTGCGGGCGGAAAGCTTTGTTTTGAACACGGCTTCGGGAGAAATTAACGTTTCGGGCGATTTCGCGGACGTCAAAATCAAGTCCGCTTCGGGCAACGTAAAATTCGCAAACACATCAGACGCTCCCGCGAAAAACTTGAAAATAAGCTCGGCATCGGGCGATATCGAGTCGGATTGCCGCGCCGAAAGCTTCTCGGTTTCGGGAGTTTCGGGAAAGATTATCTGCAATAACGCCTGCGGAAAAGGCTCGATTTCGATGACGTCGGGTAATATTGACGTTAATTATGCCGAGTGGAACGACGACCTCTCGATAAACGTTGTAAGCGGAAAGGCGAACATAACGCTCCCCGAGGGAAGCGGCGCAGAGATTTGCTTTAACGGAGTATCAGGCTCGCTGAAAACGGATATCGGCGGCGAAAAGGGCAAATTTATGAACATCGGCAAGGGAACGAACGGAACGTTCGGCTCGGGCAGCGTCCATAAAATAACCGCGAACACCACTTCGAGCAGCGTAATCATATCAAGGGCATAAAGAAAACATAAGCGCCGCGAAAAGCCGCATTTTCGCAGCGTGCGTGCTGTTCTTTGTCGTAGCCGCGAAGCGCCCGAACAGTTTCACTCTTAATCGCAGGATAAATCCGCAAAAAATCTTGATTTAGTCATACATCGCGGCGAATAATAACTCCCCCGTTTCGGCGGGGGAGCGTTTTTATACAGCGCGTTCCGTTAACCCTCACTCCGCGATAGCCTACGGGGTGCGATTTTGGGGGCGTC
>DPBR01000050.1:7617-7813 GCA_003516865.1 Oscillospiraceae bacterium | reverse complement strand
GGAAAACAAGAGTTTTCCCCTAACGATTTTGGCGGCTCGATGCCGACAAAATCGACCAACTCGGCAAATAGCGAACTTTCCTTTGACTGCGGTCCAGCAGTCAAACGGTAAAATTTGGTTTAGCGGCGAGATATCGCGGAGCAGTCAAACGGAACGCGCTGGGCAAAAAAAGCGTGGGTTATCGCGGAGCAGTCAA
>DPBR01000050.1:6809-7364 GCA_003516865.1 Oscillospiraceae bacterium | reverse complement strand
GCAGTCAAACGGAACGCGTTGGCGAAAGCCCTGCCGACTTATTCGGTAGTAACGGATTTTGCGAGATTTCTGGGCTTATCGGGGTCGATACCTCTGAGAACGCTTGTATAATAAGCTATAAGCTGAAGCGCGCAGACGGTAGCGAGCGGGTCGAGCAAATCGGGGAGGGTATCGTCGGTGTTGAAGCGCAAATCGACGGTATTTTCGGCGAATTTGGTATTTTCGCGCGTAACGGCGATAACGCAAGCCCCGCGCGCCTTGACCTCAGCCATATTGCTGACGGTTTTGGGGAGAACGTTTTCCTGCGTCAGAAGTGTGATAACGGGAACGCCGTCCTCGATAAGCGAGATTGTGCCGTGTTTGAGTTCGCCGGCAGCGTAAGCCTCGCTGTGGATATAGGTTATTTCCTTGAGTTTAAGCGAAGCTTCAAGGGAAAGAGCGTAGTCAAGCCCTCTGCCGATGAAAAACAGCTTGTCGACGCTTACGAGCCGTGACGCGATAAAGCGACATTCGTCCTCCTTTTTGAGGATATTCTCGATAGCGGCGGGGGCTTTT
>DPBR01000050.1:6023-6604 GCA_003516865.1 Oscillospiraceae bacterium | reverse complement strand
TCGATAGCGGCGGGGGCTTTTTGGATTTCGCGGGTAAGCTCGCGGAGCTTTTCCTCATCGATTTCACCCACGGCGAACGCCATTCTGAACGCGATTAGGTACAGCACGGCAATCTGCACGGTATACGCTTTTGTGCTTGCAACGGCGATTTCGGGACCCGCGAGCGTGTTTATGCACATATCCGCGGCTCTCGCGATAGCCGAGTACTTGACGTTTACGACGGCGAGCGTTTTCGCGCCTTTTTCCTTTGCGAGTTCAAGAGCCGCCTTTGTATCGGCGGTTTCGCCGCTCTGCGATACGAGGATAACGAGGTCGTTTTTCCCGACAATCGGGTTCATATAGCGGAATTCGCTTGCCGTTTCAACCGCGACCGGTATCCGCGCAAGGCGCTCTATCGCGTATCTCGCGACAATTCCCGCGTGCATAGCCGTTCCGCAGGCAACGACATAAATTCTGTTTATCCCGCGTATAAAATCGTCCGTAAGCCCGACTTCCGAAAATTCGGGAACGCCGTTTTTTATCATCGCGTCAAGCGTTTTTTTGACAACGGCGGGCTGTTCGTGGATTTCCTTGAGCATAAA
>DPBR01000050.1:0-5826 GCA_003516865.1 Oscillospiraceae bacterium | reverse complement strand
TCGTGGATTTCCTTGAGCATAAAGTGCGGGAAACCCTGTTTCTGCGCCTGTTCAACGTCCCATTCCGCGGTCTGAACGGTTTTTTGTATTTTATTGCCGTGAATATCGAAAAAATGCGTTCCCGCAGGCTCCATACAAACAATCTCGCCGTCCTCGATGATGACGTATTTGTTCGTGTATTCCAAAAACGCGGAAATATCCGAAGCGATGAAATATTCCCCGTTACCCTCTCCGACGATAAGCGGGCAGCCCTTTCTCACGGCGTAAACTCTGTCGGGAAAATCCTTGAAGAGGATTCCGAACGCATAGCTTCCGTGAAGCTCTTTCACAACCTCGGTTATCGCGCGGAGCGGATTTCGCTCGGAGTAATAGTAGTCGATAAGGCACGCGACGATTTCGGTATCGGTCTGGCTGATGAAAGAATAGCCTTTTTCCGCGAGGAACGCTTTAAGCTCGGCGTAATTCTCGATTATTCCGTTTTGTACGATAGTAATGCGCCCGTTGGAGTGCGGGTGCGAGTTGATATCCGAGGGTTCGCCGTGGGTTGCCCAGCGGGTGTGACCGATACCGCAGAAACCCTGCGGTTTTCCCTCGTCTATGAGCTTTTTCTTCATACATTCAAGCTTTCCGCGCGCTTTCACGGTCTTGATGATATCGTCCTGAAAAACGGCGATTCCCGCGCTGTCATAGCCTCGGTATTCAAGCTTTTCCAGCCCGCCGACGAGAACGTCCGCGCAGTCGCGTTTTCCTATGTAGCCAACAATTCCGCACATTATATTTTCCCCCTTATTATGCCTTTGTGGCACTATTTTATTCTATATAGCTACATTATATCACCTTTTTCCGATAAAGTCAAGGAATTGACCGCAAACCCGTTCGTGGTCGGCATAATTTTTTGAAAACATACCGTGGACAGGCGGGATTGCGCCGCGCCGCGATTGAAGTCTTGGATAAGGAGCGAGTTGACAAACACGCTGAACGGTGATATAATAAAAGCTAACGACAGCAGAACGGCGGTAAAATGTGTGCATTACATAGGAAAAATCAACCTCGAAATTTATAAATGCGTTTCCGAGGACATTCAGACCGATGAGGTTATTATTACGGATAATCGGATAGAACATATTATTGAAAGACGCGGGCGGGAGTTTTACGAGAAATTCAGCGGCTCGTTCAACTCAATTTTAACAGACCCCGATTATATTTTCAGCGATAAAAACCCGAACACAGCGATTGTTTCAAAGCGATTTACCAAACACTCAAAAAGCATAAATGTTATTTTGAGATTGTCGGTTAAGGGCGACAATCCCGATTTCAAGAACTCAATTCTAACTGTAATCGGCGAAAATAACAAGCGATTTGAACAAAGATTGCGAAATAACGTCCCTTTGTATAGCAAAAATGTTGACAAAAAAGAATAAATGTGTTATAATATAATTAAGATAATAGTAGGTCATTTGAGGTGGTAAATTTCGTAGCGACCACACGCCGACGGTACTGACAGGGGAAACCCGAGAGATGCAGGAGAATGCTACGCCTGCCAAATGACCGATATCTTAAACCGCTTCGAGCAATCGGGGCGGTTTTCTTGTGAAAAACAAACAGCGCCTACGGAAATGCAGGCGCCTTTTCTATACCCAAAACGGCGGCGCGAAGCGACAAATCCGTGTAACAGCACTGTTTGCGATAAGCAAAAAACGCTCCCGAAAAATCGGGAGCGCCTGCAATTATTTACTGTTAACCGAGGCGGAAATTTCTTCCATTTCCTCTCTCATTTCTTCCTCGACGTCCTTTGCGTGTTCCGCTTGGATTGCGGGGTCGAAAGAGAGCATAGGCTCGATGTCCTTATGCTTTATGCGCCTGTCAACATAGTTTTTCGTGAGCTTGATAACCACGGGCAGGCACGCGATTACGCCGATAAGGTTCGGAATCATCATCAGACCGTTGAACGTATCCGAGATATCCCAAGCGAGCGAGGAAGTCATCAGCGCGCCCGAAATAATCATCAGCACGAAGAACACCTTGTAGAATTTCGCCGCCTTTACGCCGAAAAGGTACTCGAAAGCCTTTGAGCCGTAGTGCGACCAGCCGACAACCGTCGTGAACGCGAACAGCAGGATTGCGATTGAAACGAAAATTCCTCCCGCGGGACCGAAAACGTTCGAGAAAGCGTCCGCGACAAGCGTTGCGTCGCCGCCCTCGGCAATGTTGACGGCTCCCGTTTCGAGGTCGATTTTGCCCGATGAAAGAACGACAATCGCGGTCATCGTGCAGACAACGAACGTATCCGCAAATACCTCGAAAATGCCCCACATACCCTGCTTAACAGGCTCTCTTACGTTTGAAGCGGAGTGAACCATAACGGACGAGCCAAGTCCCGCCTCGTTCGAGAACACGCCTCTCTTGAAGCCCTGAACCATCGTTTTGATGAGAACGCCCGCGCCGCCGCCGATAACCGCCGCAGGAGTGAATGCGAACTTGAATATAGCCGCGAACATCGCGCCGATTTTGTCGATATGTACGCAGAAAACTACGATACAGCCGACTACATACGCTATCGCCATAAACGGAACGACTTTTTCGGCGAACGCCGCAATTCTCTTAAGACCGCCGAGGATAATCAAACCGCCTACAATCATAAGCATGCCGCCGATGATAACGGAAGTCCACTTCACGTCGCCGAAAGCGTAACCGAGGTCGACGTTCGACATAAACGCGTTGTCGAGGTTGATTACGATTTTGTTAATCTGACCCATATTGCCGATACCGAACGAAGCGAGAATAGCGCAGATGCAGAACAGAACCGCGAGAACGCGTCCTACCCACTTGCAGCCCTTGTATCCGCCAAGACCGTCGCGGAGATAGTACATCGGGCCGCCGCTCCATTCGCCCTCTTTATTCTTGCGGCGGAAGTAAAGACCGAGGATATTTTCGGAATAATTCGTCATCATACCGAAAAAAGCCGCCGTCCACATCCAGAAAACCGCGCCCGGACCGCCTATGCAGATTGCGGAAGCGACGCCCGCGATATTTCCCGTGCCGATAGTCGCGGCAAGCGCCGTGCAAAGCGCCTGAAACTGCGAAACCGAGCCTTCCTCCTTGTTCTTGCGAACCTTGCTCTTGTGCGAGAACATACCGCCGATTGTTTTCATCCACCATTCTTTTATGTGGACAACCTGGAAAAACTTTGTGCAGACAGTCAAAAGGACTCCTGCACCGAGAAGCAGAACAAGTCCGAGCTTTATCCACGCGAAATCGTTTATTGCGCTGTTAATTTCGGTGAGCTTTTCTACGAACCCGCTTTCAGCAGCTTCGGAAATCAAGCCAAAAACACCCATTTTTTCACTCCTAATACCAATTTTTTCTTGCCTTAAAATTTGACAACTTATTATAACATATTTATCCGACAATTTCAACCCTTTTTGCAGCTTTTCATTCAAAAAAATTCATTTTTTGATAAATTGACAATGCAGCATTTTTGTTGTACAATAGAATTGTGATGATTCACGCGGTAAATGCAGGGAAAAAGTCGGTCGGGCTTCATTTTTCCTGTATACCGGCGAAACAAAATGATATTACGGAGGGGAAGAAAATGAGCTTTGTTGTTACGAACTCGCAGATGAAAGCGGCGGAGAAGCGCTGCGACGAGCGGTACATAACGTATTCGGAGATGATGAAAAACGCGGGAAACGCGGCGGCTGAGCGGATAATTTCGCTTTGCGGCGGGAGAAAGCGCGCGGCGGTGCTGTGCGGCAGCGGTAATAACGGCGGGGCCGGCTTTGTAATCGCGCGCAGGCTGATTGAAAGCGGGCTTGAAACGCTTGTCGTTCTTGCGAACGGCGAGCCGAAAACCGAGATTTCGCGGGAATATTTCGCGCTTCTGCCGCGTGAAAACGTTGTCTTTTCCGATGACGAACGCGCGAAAACGGCGCTTGCGGGCGCGGAAATCTGCGTCGACTGCATATTCGGAACGGGATTTCACGGCGAATTGCCCGAAAAAATCGTTTCGCTTATCGCAAACGTTCGCGAAAACGCGCTGAAAATTGCGGTTGACGTGCCGACCGGCGTAAATTCCGACACGGGCGAATATGACGAACGCTGCTTCCGTCCCGACAGAACGCTTGTAATCGCAGCGATGAAGCGCGGTCTGATAAGTCCTGCGTGCGTTGACGTTATCGGGGAAACCGAGCTTCTGGATATCGGAATTTGCGATGATTGCTATGAGGAATATTCGGCGGTTTTGTCCGATGAAAGCGCGGCGCGGGTTATCCCGAAGCGGCTTCCCTCCGCGAACAAAGGCACGTTCGGCAGACTTTTGAATATCGCGGGAAGCCTTTGTTACAGCGGCGCGGCGGCGATGTCCACGAAATCGGCGCTCAGGACGGGCGCGGGACTTTGCACGCTCGCGGCGCCTTGTTCCGTCGTGAAGATACTCGGCGCTTCTATTCACGAAACGACCTATCTTCCGCTTCCCGAAACGGCGGACGGGTTTATCGGGGAGAGCGCCGCGGAGAAAATTGCGGAAATTCTTCCGAGAATGAACGCCGTGTGCGTTGGGTGCGGTCTGGGAAATTCGGAAAACACGCGGATTTTGACGGAATTTGTCCTGAAAAATGCAGATTGTCCCGTGATTGTTGACGCGGACGGAATAAATTCGATTTGCGGGAATATAAATGTTCTCAGGGAGCGGACGAGCGCGGGGAGAATTACGGTTCTCACGCCGCACCCGCTTGAATTTTCGCGGCTTTGCGGGCTTTCCGTCGCTGAAATTCAGCGCGACAGGATAAAGGCGGCGAGTGATTTTTCGCGTGAATACGGCGCGGTTGTGCTGCTGAAAGGCGCGTTTACCGTGATAGCGGACGGAAGCTCGGTTTACGTCAATCCGACGGGCAGCGCGGCGCTTGCGAAAGGCGGAAGCGGCGATGTTCTCGCGGGAATAACGGCGGCGCTGCTTTGTCAGGGCGTGAGCGCGGCGAAGGCTGCGGCGGGCGCGGCGTACATTCACGGCAGGGCGGCTGAGCGGCTTTGCGAAAAAATGCCGCCGCACGCGGTTCTCGCGACGGATTTGATTGACGCGCTGTATACGCTTGGATAGGGCGGCTTCGTGGGCTTTTCGCGGGAAAACGGCGCGGTTCACTCCCAAATAACGCTTCTGCACATTTTGACGGAGGAATATATATGAACAGATTTGTGAAATTAGTGGCAATACCGCTTGCTGCGGCGGCGCTTTCGGGGTGTTCGGGAACGCTTCCGTTTACGGGGAAGAACCCCGATTTCAGCGTGAACAAAAACTTCTGCGCGGAGATAAAGAGCGGGAAGCTTGAGGCTTCCGCGACAGTTACGCGCGGCGAGGACGCTTGGGAATTTGCGTTTACAGCGCCGAAAACGCTGTGCGGGGTTGTTGTGAAGCTTGGGGAAAAGGGCGTGAGCGCAAATCTCGGTTCGCTTTCGCTTGCGGTTGCGGACAACGCGGAATATGCGCTTTATCCCGAAATTATCGCGGAAACGATAGACGCGCTCGATGAAATCCCCGCGGAGAAAATGTCGTCCGCGGAGGGTGTTCTGACCGTGGAAACCGAGTTTGAGGGCAGCAGAACGACTGTTTCGGCGGACGAGCGCACGGGAAAGCTGATATCGCTGAAATGCCCGTCCTACAAACTCTCGGTGAACTTCACGGAGGCGGCGAAGCCCGATGTTCCGCAGAGTGCGGCGGAAGCTTCTTGATAGCCGCAGCTAAGCCGAGTTTTACCGTAAACCCATACTCCGCGATAGCCCTGCGGGGAGCGATTTTGGGGGCGTCGAACCCCCAAAATCGCGGGAACGCTC
>DPBR01000033.1 GCA_003516865.1 Oscillospiraceae bacterium | reverse complement strand
ACGAGCCATTTTGTGAGCCTGTCAATCCCGACCGTCGCCGCCGCAAAAATCAGCCATATATACTGAAGATTATCCTTGATTTTCAATAAAATAAACCCCTCAAACTAAAATAAGGAAAGGAATAGATTGTTCTGCGCGTTCCTTTCCTTATTAAAATCACTCAAAATTAAGCTTAATTACATCGGCGCAGCGCTTGCAGAGATTTGGATATTTTCCGTCGCAGCCAACGCTGTCGTCATACTTCCAGCAGCGCGCGCAAGGCTCTCCGGACTTCTTCTTTACGGTAACGGAACAGGAGCTTCCCTTGTACTCGCCCTCGCCGCCCACGCAAACGACAGCCTTTGAAACGATACAAGCGTCCGCGAGGTCGTTTTCGAGCGTCTTGAGCGACTCATCGTTGGTGAAAATCGCAACCTCGGCTTCAAGCGGCTTGCCGATAATCTTCTCGGCGCGCTTCTGTTCGAGAGCCGCGAGAACGTCGTCGCGAACGGCGTGGATTTTCGCCCACTTTTCCTCGTCTGCGGCAACGCCCGTTTTTTCGGGCATCTGGTTGAACACGACGCTTCTGAGGTCGTCGGACTTTCTGTGCGGCATAAAGCCCCAGATTTCGTCCGCCGTGTAGCAAAGGATAGGCGCAATCAGCCGAACAAGCGAGTCAAGGATAATGAACATCGCCGTCTGAACGGACTTTCTGAGCGGCGAATTTTCAGCCTCGCAGTAAAGCGTATCCTTAACGATATCGAGGTAGAAATTCGACATATCGACAACGCAGAAGCTTATAATCGTGTGATAAGCGAGGTAATAATCCATCGCCTCATACGCGTTCTTAACCTTTTCAATAACCTCGTCAAGCCGCGCGAGCGCCCACTTGTCGAGTTCGCGGAGCTTTGAAAACTCAACCATCTCCGCGTCGGGATTGAAGCCGTCCTTATCGCCGAGATTTCCGAGGATATAGCGCGCGGTATTTCTGATTTTGCGATAGCTCTCGGAAAGCTGCTTGAGCATATCGTTCGATACGCGGATATCGGCGTGATAATCGAGCGAAGCGACCCACAGACGGAGAACGTCCGCGCCGAAATCCTTGATAACCTCCTCGGGGAGGATTACGTTACCCTTGGACTTGTGCATCTGCTGACCGTTTCCGTCAACAACCCAGCCGTGCGTGCAGACAGCCTTGTAAGGCGCTTTTCCCGTGGTGGCAACCGACGTGAGCAGCGAGCTTTGGAACCAGCCGCGATACTGGTCGCAGCCTTCGAGATACAAGTCCGCGGGCCAAGAAAGCTCGGGACGCTCCTGAAGAACGGCTGCGTGCGTGCAGCCGCTGTCGAACCACACATCGAAGATGTCCATTTCCTTGGTGAACTTATTTCCGCCGCACTCGCACTTAACGTCTGCGGGAATGAACTCGGACGGGTCTTTCGCGTACCACGAATCGGAACTTTCCTTGCGGAACATATCGGAAATCGCGCTTATTGTCTTTTCGTTGATAACGGGCTTGCCGCAGTCCGCGCAGTAGAGAATGGGAATAGGAACACCCCATCTTCTCTGACGTGAAATGCACCAGTCGGAACGCATATTAACCATATTCTTGATGCGCTCCTCGCCCCATTCGGGAATCCACTTAACCTGCTCGATAGCCTTGATTGTTTCGGGCTTGAACATATCCACGTTGCAGAACCACTGTTTGGTTGCACGGTAGATAATCGGCTCGTGGCAGCGCCAGCAGTGAGGATACGGGTGAACAATCTTCTGCATTTTGAGCAGTGTGTTGTCGTCCTCAAGGCGCTGAGCGATAGCCTTGTTTGCGTCCGCGGTCTTGAGTCCCGCGAAATCGCCCGCTTCTTCGGTGAGAACGCCCTTTTCGTCAACGGGAACGATAATCTTGAACATTCCCTTATACTTCTGGCAAACCTCGAAGTCCTCCACGCCGAAGCCGGGAGCGGTATGAACGCAGCCCGTGCCGCTGTCGAGAGTAACGTGATTACCGACGATAAGCGGGGATTTTCTCGGCATAAACGGGTGATTTGTCTCGATATATTCAAGGTCGGCGCCCTTGAAGCTGCCGACGGTGGAGTACTTTTCGATACCCGCAGCCTTCATTACCTCGGGAACAAGCTCCTCAGCCATAAGGAGATATTCTCCGCAGGACTTGCTGTTCTCGTCCTCAACCTTAACGAACGTGTAGTCGTAGTTCGGTCCGAGGCAGATTGCGAGGTTGCCGGGAAGCGTCCAGGTGGTCGTCGTCCAGATAACGACATAAGCCTTTGCAAGGTCGATTCCAAGATTTGCGAACTTTCCCTTGTCGTCCGCGAGCGGGAACTTAACGTAAATCGAGTAGCACGGGTCGTCCTGATACTCAATTTCGGCTTCCGCAAGCGCAGTGTTGCAGTCCGCGCACCAGTAAACGGGCTTCAGACCCTTGTAGATGTAGCCCTTTTCGTACATTTTGCCGAAAACCTCGACCTGCTTCGCCTCAAATTCGGGGCGAATAGTGAGGTAAGGGTTATCGAAATCACCCCAGACGCCGAGGCGCTTGAACTGTGCTTTCTGTTCACCAAGGCAAGAGAGCGCGAACTCACGGCAGCTTTTTCTGAGGGTTACGGGGTCGACAGCGCCGCTGTCAACGCCGAGCTGCTTGATAGCTTTAAGCTCGATAGGCAGACCGTGGCAGTCCCAGCCGGGAACGTAGTAAGCGTTATATCCGGTCATAGCCTTATACTTTACGATAATATCCTTGAGCACCTTGTTGAGCGCGGTGCCGAGATGAATGTTGCCGTTAGCGTAAGGAGGACCGTCGTGAAGCGTATATGGCTTCTTGTCCTTATTTTTCTCGGCAAGCGCGTAGAAAATGCGTTCTTTCTCCCATTTTTCGAGCATTTCAGGCTCTCTTTTTGGAAGATTTGCCCTCATCGGAAAATCCGTTTTCGGCAGATTGACCGTGTTATTAAGGTCTACTGACATAGTTATCTCCTCGGTTATTTTATTTATTTCGGTTTATGGAACGCCTGAACCGCTGTGAAAAGCAAAAGCAGACGGGGCTTGTTGGTTTCCGAAAAATACAACGAAGCAGAACCGCATACCCATCAAGGATATGTGACAGCAAAACGTCCGCGCGCTCCGTATTTTTTTCTCACATAAAGATTTCAGACGTAATAATTCTTACTTATTTCCGTTATTCTTGCCGAATTTAAGGTCGCTGTGGCGCTGAGGCTTTGCGTCGGACGCCGAGTTAAAGAAAGGGAGGTTGTCCGCGTTCTTTACGTCGCTGTCGGAGTCGTTATCGACAGCCTTAAACGGCTCTTCGGCAGCCTTTTTCTGCTCCTCGGCAGCCTTTTTCTTATCAGCCTCCGCCTTCTTCTGAGCGGCTATTTTTGCCTCAACGGCAGCTTTCTGAGCAGCCTTTGCGTTATCGACAGCCTTCTGCTTGCGGCGTTCTTCCTCGCGCTTTTCCGCTTCGGCGGCAACTCTCTTCACGAAATCGTCCTCGCACTTTTCGGGAAGCGATTCGAGGAGGGCGATATGAGCCTTGTATTCATCGAGAATTTTCGTTCTGTACTCGTTCACGTTCATTCTGGTTTCGCGGAGGATATTCTCCTGAATTTCCTGCTGCTTATCCATAAGCGCCTTGATTTCGGCAGCCTTGTCGTTCGCGTCCTTGATAATCTTTGCGGCGGTTTCATCGGCGTTCTGGCGCGTTTTGCGTGAATATTCGTCCGCGTCTCCGACCGTTCTGTCAACTCTCGCCTTGGTTTCGGCGAGCTTCTTTTCGATAGCCTCGTCCGTTTCCTTTGTAAGCTTTTCAGCGGAAGCCTTGGACTCCGCTACGATAGCGTTACCCTGTTTCTGCGCGATAAGGAGAGCGTCCTTGAGGGCGTCCTCGTCCTCGCGGTATTCGCGGATTTTGTCTGCGAGAACTTCAAGCTTGCGCTCAAGCTCGGTTTTTTCTTTCTGAAGAGCGGCAAACTCGTCGGAAACCTCCTTGAGGAACTCATCGACATCTTCGGTTTTATAACCGTTAAATGCTGCTTTTTCAAACTTTCTGGCAATAATTTCCTTTGCGTTCATACATTTTTTCCTTCCATTTGAAATATGCGCTCCAAAAATCCTTTCGGAATTTATCGGAGCAAACTGCATTCATAGGAATTATAAACAAAAACGGCATTAGCCTTCTGTGCATAATTCCTATAAAGGCAGCTACACGAATTTTTCCAAAACGACCCTAAGCCGTCCTTTTTGGGTTGTGCCGACAATTTTCGACATACGAAACCTGCCGTACCCTCTGATAGAAAGCACGGTATTTTCTTTAACGATAGAGCTTACTTCCAAGCACACCGAAAAATCCGCACTTACCAGCCCCGATTTGATGAGCGACGCGGATTTATCTCTTGAAGCGTTTACACAGGCGCCGACAATGCAGTCGAGCCTCATTGAAGATACCGTTGTTTCGATTTTAAGCGGCTCGGATTTGACAATCGGCTTTGTGACGCCGTTTTCAGCCACAACGCCCGTTCTCCCGATTTTCGTTATACCAAGCACAAGCTCCGCCGCAGCGTCCAGACAAAACACGACCGCGTTCCCCTCGGAAACCGCAATATCCCCGACAGCCTCGCGCTTCAGCCCGACGCCGAGAACAGCGCCGAGAAAGTCGCGGTGTGAAAGCCTGTCGCAGTTCCGGAACGAAAACGTAACGGCACGCACAGGAAAAAGCTCGTTTCGTGCAATTTCGTCGAAATCCTCGGCAAAAGTCTGCTCAAAAAAGCCGCAAACCGTCCTTGCCGCGCCGTCGTATCCCCCGTAAAACACGGGACATGAGCGTTCCGCCCGCGCCGCTTCGCCTGCAATCATCGCCTCTCTTTCGTTCAGGAAAGACGAAAATCTCGGCACTCCGGAGCCTCTGCTTTTTCTGCACAAGTCCGAAATATGCGCGGACAGAAACCGCTCGTTTTGTTCCAATGACATAAAAATCTCCGGAAAGGATTAGGTTTTGCCGCTGTTTTTCGCGGTATCGCCTCAGTCCTCGATGTTGTTAATCCAATCGACGTTCTTCGGAGCAGCCGCATAGCAGAATGTTTCAATACGCTTGATTCTGCCCTCGAAAGCCGCGGTAACGCCCGTCATAAAGTCAACGATTCTCATAGAAATTTCGCTGTCGATACCGTTGAGGTTGAGGATAATGATAGTACCCTCGCGAAGCAGGTCAACCGCGTCGCTCATAACCTCCTCATAGCTCTTGGGCTTGAGAATTGTGAGCTTGGGGATACCCGCGCTGTGAAGGTTGATGTACTTGGAGCCGGAGCCGAAGCTGTCGCTCTTGGAAGAAGAGCCGAAATCGGAAGAAAAGCTTGCTTCTTCGTTCGTTACCGCATTAGATGTGGTATCGTAAGAGCCTGCGTTCTCCTCGTAATCAACAAATCCCTCGTTTTCATCGCCGGTGCCGAAGATGTTCTTGAAAAAGTTGCCCATTTTAATTTCCTCCCAATTATTTATATATTTTCCTGCTTACACAGGATATTTCCTTTGTCCGAAAAGTGCTGAACCAATCCGAACAATGGTTGCCCCGAATTTTATCGCGGTTTCGTAATCCCCCGACATACCCATCGAAAGAGTATCGAACGCGCCCCTATTTTCGTCCGACAGCGTTTCTCTCGTTCGCTCGAAAAGCTCGCGCATATCCGCGAAAGGCTTTTCTCCGCAGTCGGGAGGCGGAATAGCCATCAGACCCCTGAGCCGAACGTTTGAAAGCCCGCTCAGACCGCGCAGGAGAACGTCTGCGTCCTCGCGCGAAATACCGCTTTTAGTTTCCTCGCCGCCTATATTTATCTCGGCGAGTATATCCATAGTCAGACTGTGAGAAGCGGCGCGGCGGTTAATTTCCTCCGCGAGATGAACGCTGTTCACAGAATGAATCATCGATACCTTATCAATAATATACTTGACCTTGTTTGTCTGAAGCGCACCGATAAAATGCACTTCTGCGGGAGCGTAGGCGTCGCGTTTTTCGAGATACTCCTGAACGCGGTTTTCGCCCAGCAGGTCAATCCCCAGACTTATCGCATAATTTATCCGTTCGGGCGAAACGGTTTTCGTAACCGCCATAAACCTCGGCTTATCGGTTCTGCCCGCTTTAATCGCGGCTTCGTTTATATTCTCGGAAATCCTCTTATAATTCTCACGGATATCCTCAAATTCGCCGCCGTCAAATAACCTTTCCATCGTACAAATCCTTGCCCTCGACAACAATTTTATCGTAAAGCTTCAAATATTCGTCGTCCTTTACCTGCGAGCAGATAACATACCCCTCGCCCCAGTAAACGACCTCGACCTTCTTGAACACAAGCGTCTGCCCGCGCAGAACAAACACTCCGCGCTGTTCGTTTTCATCGTAATGAAGCGCCGTTCTCGGAACTCTGAGTCCGCCGTAGCTCTTAACAACGAGCTTAAAGCTCGCGACGCGGCTTTCCGCAGCGTTTGAAACGAAGTTATCGCCCTCGAAGATGTAAATTGACTTGCCGTTACCGAGATTTTTCACGGAAACAACCTCGGTTTCGTACTGTCTTTGACCGGAACCCACTCGCAGAGTAGCCGTTCCGCCCTCGTAAATGCCGAACATCTTCTCGTTTTCGATAACCGCCGCCGCTCTCCAGTGAAAATCCGAAATAAGCTTGCCGATTGCGTTCTTTTCGCCCGACTTTATAGGGCGTTCGATAACCCTGGCTATCGTTTCCTCCGTCATTTTATCAATGTCGGAATAACCGAATTCGCCCTCGTATCCGTCAACGGAACTCACGAAATAGCCCGTGCCGCCCGCCGTAATCTCCTGAACGCCGCCGGAAATCATCGCTTCAAGCTCGGAAATACGTCCCTGAAGCTCCTTCTTTTTCTCGGAATAGCCTCCGCTTTCCTTTAGGGTAATTTCCCGCTTACACATAGCGCAAAGCAGCTTGCTGCGCTCGTTTGAAGCGGAAGCGAAATCGCCGTCGAGTATATCGCCAATCATCTGCGAATGGCTTTCGTTAATCTGAGCGGAAATAGCTTCAAGCTGTGAATTATCCGTTCCGATAAGAGTTTCCGCGCTCTCAAGCATACTAATCTGCTCTTTGAGCTGTTCAATCTCCCTCAGATAAGCGATATCGCCGTCGTTTTTGTAGCGGCGCGCGATAACGGTGCTTTTGCCCGCCTTAACGCCGTCCTCGTGTTCATAGCTGAGAACGCCCGCGCCTGAGTTATATATAACCGTTTCATCTCGGAGAATAACCCCCTCGAACGGTATTTCCTCGTCATATCCGTAATTATACGCCGTTTCGGTAGTAATTTTCGCACCGCCCGCGAAGAAAACCTGTCCCACCGCGACCAGGATAACGAAAACAGACAAAATCGCGATAATCGCTCTTGTCCACGCCGAATTCAATACGCTCACCCCTCAGTGTATTAAAAGGCACGACTCCGGCAAAACATCAAAAATCGTTCCGGCGGATTATTCCTCTTCTTCCTTATCGTAAGCGTCAAGAATAGACACAGGCTTAAACGGAGTAATCGTAGAAATCGCGTGCTTATAAATCAAATTCTGTTTACCGTCGGTATCGAGAATAACCGTGTAGTTATCGAACCCCTTGACTATTCCCTTGAACTGAAAACCGTTAGTGATATAAATTGTAACGGGAATTCTGTCCTTACGCGCTTGGTTCAGAAAAACGTCCTGAAGATTAATGTCCTTAGCCATATCAATCACCTTTTCTCTCTTTCTGTGAGCAATAGCCCTTGTGACGAAATGCCGCTCAGCCGCAAAAGGGCGCAAAAAAGCAGACACTCTCCAACTATATATTATTAGTATAACATACTTTTCTGAAAATTGCTACTGTTTTTTTAATTTTTTCACAATATTTTTCAAAAAAAATTGCGGAAAAGCACCCGCAAAATCCAGTATATTCCATATTTTACACAATTTTCCGTTTAATAAGACAGTTTATTGTCGATAACAGACCTTGCTTTTTCAACAATCTGTTGAAAATTGTCGTCGGGATTAATAACAATCGGCGAAAATCTTTTATCCCGCCGAAACCAGGTAAGCTGCCTTTTTGCATATTGACGGGTGCGGAGTTTAAGCTCGTCAAGGCACTCCGATAGCGATTTTTCGCCGCGGAAGTACGGATAAAGCTCCTTGCAGCCGATAGCCTGCGCGGCTGTCGGGCGGTTTTCCTGAAAAAAACAGGCTCTCGCCTCATCGACAAGTCCGTTCTCAGCCATTTTGTCAACGCGCTCGTTTATTCTGCGTCGAAGCTGTTCGCGGTCGGCGAAATTGAGCGTAATCATCGCGAAATTGTAAGGCGAGGGGTTAAGGCGGGAGTTTTTCTTAGCCTCGGAAATGGTGTGACCCGTGGTTTTGTACACCTCAAGCGCACGGATAACGCGCCCTATGTTGTTTTCGTGAAGCGTTGAAGCGGTTTCGGGGTCAATCTCGCGAAGCTTTTCGAGAAGCGCCGCCGCGCCGTTTTCCTCGGCGAATTTACGCATTTCCTCGCGGAAAGCGAAGTCCTGCGTGCTGTCGTCAAACGTGATATTATCGACAAACGAGGAGATGTAAAGTCCCGTGCCGCCGCAGATTATCGGGATTTTCCCGCGCGAAATGATATCGCGCGCAGTTTTATCACACAGCGCGACAAAATCCGCCACGGAAAAGCTCTCCGCGGGGTCGAGAAAATTCATAAGGTGATGCGGAATACCCTGCATTTCTTCGTGAGTAGCCTTTGCGGAAGCGACGTCCATATCGGTGTAAATCTGCATTGAATCGGCGGAAATGACCTCGCCGCCGTATATTTTGGCAAGTTCAACCGCAAGCGCGGTTTTTCCCGAAGCGGTCGGACCGCTGACAACGATGATATTTTTCATCTCAGACTATTCTCCCGAAATATTTCTCAATCTGACGCTTTGAAATCTGCGTGATAACAGGCCGTCCGTGCGGGCAATAGCGGATATTTCTGTCGCCGAGAACCATTTTCGCAAGGTAAGCAAGCTCGGAAACGCTCTGATTTTCGTTCGCGCGGATACTCGCCTTGCAAGCCATCGTGTGAAGAACGTCGTCAAAGAGCATACCCTCGGCGTTATCGCTTCCGAGAGCGAGCGTTTCGGAGATGCTCTGGAGCAGTTCTTCGGGGTCGCAGGCTTCAAGCGACTGCGGAACGCCCTCGACGAGAACCTTTCCGTTATCCTCGAATTTCAGCAGAATACCGACGTTTTCAAGCTTCTCCGCGAACATTTTCACCGCGTCGTATTCCTCCGGCGCGAGATAAACGGGACAAGGCTCGATAAGAAGCTGACCGTGGATATTGACGGCTTTTTTGAAGCGTTCGAAGTTAATTCGCTCGTGAGCGGCGTGCTTGTCGATAAGCACAAGCGTGTCCTCGCTCTCGCAGAGGATATACGTCTTGAAAAGCTCGCCGATAACGCGGATATTTTCTGCGGAAACGGCGGGTTCATCGGGAATTTGCGGCGCTTCGGCAACGGTTTCGGGGGTTTTTTCGCGCTTTTCAAACGACTTTTCCGTGATAAACGAAAATCCCGCAAGACTTGGCTGCGCGGTTTCGGCGATTTCCGCTTTCCTCGCGGCAATCGGCGTGATAACCTCCGCGATAACTTCCTGTTCCGCGTCCTTTTTCACCTCCGGAAACTCGAAAGGCACGCTGTTTTTGCAGAAGCTGTCAATGTCGGGTTTCGGCGCGGGAACGGATAAAATCTCCCTGCCCACGGGAATGGAAACGGTCGGCTGTTCGGCTTCCTCGGCGGAATCGTCAAGCTTGATTTCGCGGCTCTCGTTATACCCCATAATCCCGTTTTTAACGGCGAAATATAGCGCGTCAAAGACCGCCTTTTCATTTGAGAAGCGAACTTCCGTTTTCGCGGGGGAAATATTCGCGTCAAGGTCAACAGGGTCGAGATTTATGCACAAAACGCACGCGGGGAACTTCCCGACCATAATGTTATTGCGAAACGCTTCTTCCAGCGCGGCGCTGCACACGGGGCTTTTCACGCTTCTTCCGTTCACAAAGAAATTCTGAAGCGAACGGTTGGATTTCGTGAAAAGCGGCGAGCTGACATAACCCGCGACTTCAATTTCGCGGTAAATATTCTCCACGGGAATCATCGACGCGGCGAACTGCTTTCCGTAAACGGCGTGAATGGCGCTGTAAAAGCTGCCGTCGCCCGATGTGAGAAGCGTTTGTTTACCGTCGCGGATAAACCGAAACGATATTTTCGGGTGCGAAAGCGCGAGCTTTTCCACGACCGCGGCGCAATAGTTGCCCTCGGTAACGTCCTTTTTGAGAAATTTCAGTCTTGCGGGCGTGTTGAAGAAAAGGTCGCGGATAATTATGGTCGTACCCTCCGCGCAGCCTGTTTTCTCGTATTCATAAGGCACGGCGCCCTCGATGCGATAATGCACTCCAAGCTTGTCCACGCCGCGCCTGCTGAGCGCTTCAACTCTCGCGGAAGCGCATACGGAAGCGAGCGCTTCGCCGCGAAAGCCGAGCGTAACGATATTTTCGAGGTCGGCTACTTCGAGAACCTTGCTTGTCGCGTGACGCCGGAACGCGAGCGGCATATCGTCGTATGAGATACCGCAGCCGTCGTCCGTTACGCGCATATAAGTAATTCCGCCGCGCTTTATTTCCACGGAAATATTGAGCGCGCCCGCGTCAATGGAGTTTTCGCAAAGCTCCTTGATAACGGACGCGGGACGTTCGATAACCTCGCCAGCGGCGATAAGTTCGTAAACGCTCTTGTCAAGCTGATTTATTTTTGGCATTTTTTCTCCTGTTTATTTCTCGTCTTCAAGCAGCTTGATAATTCTCACATCGGGAATTTGCGCGGGAAACGTTTCAAGAACTGCGCCGCTGTAATAAAACGCGATTTTGTCGCCGATATTGAAGTCGGACAGCGAAATTTCCGTGCCGCGCCACACAAGCCGAGTGTTTTCCTTCGCGGAAAACGTAAATTCGTCCCTGCCGTTAACATCGTTGACTTCAAGCCCTTTAACGTGAAAAAAGTTATCGTTAATATCAAGAATTTCCGCGTAAACGACCTCGCAAATTGTGTTTTTATCGGTATCGGCGGTATTCTTACCCGCGAAAAAGCCGCCGACAAACGCGCCCGCAGCAAGCAAAACCGCGGCAATCAAGCAAATTACTTTCTTTTTTCCGGTCATATTTTATCCTCCAAGCGTTTCTTTCAGCTCTTTAATCATCATCATCGCGTCAAGCGGCGTCATAGAGTTGAGGTCTGCGGCTCTGAGCCTTGCGACAGCGTTCTGCTCCTCGACAGCGGTAAGGCTGAACTGGTTGTCGCGGCTTTTCTCGATAGCCTCCGCCATTCTGACTTTTCCGCTGATTTCAAGTTCTTTCAGCTCTTCCTTAGCCCGATTAACGACTTTATTCGGCAGTCCCGCAAGCTTTGCTACTTCGATACCGTAGCTGTCGTCCGTTCCTCCCTCGACGATTTTGTGCAAAAACTTGATATCGTCGCCGCGCTTAGTGACGGCAACGCTGAAATTCCTCACGCCGCGCTGTTCCTTTTCCATTGAGATAAGCTCGTGATAATGCGTTGCGAAAAGGGTTTTCGCGCCGATTGAGCAGCAGATGTACTCCGCGACGGCTTTAGCGATTGAAATTCCGTCGAAGGTTGAAGTTCCGCGCCCGATTTCATCGAGGATAACAAGGCTGTTTTTGGTTGCGTTTTTGAGAATTTCGGCAACCTCGTTCATCTCGACCATAAACGTGGACTGACCCGCGGTAAGGTCGTCGGAAGCGCCGACTCTCGTGAAAATTTTATCGACAACGCCGATTTTCGCGTATCTCGCGGACACAAAGCAGCCAATCTGCGCCATAAGAACGATGATAGCGGTCTGACGCATAAACGTGGATTTACCCGACATATTCGGACCTGTGATGATGAGAAGCTTGTTGTCTGTTGAGTCGAGATAAACGTCGTTCGGGGTAAACTGACAGTCGAGAAGAAGATTTTCAACGACGGGGTGACGTCCGTCCTTGACGTCGATAACGCTGTCGAGCGTGATTTCGGGCTTTACATAGTTATTTTCAAGGCTTACCTGCGCGAAAGAACAAAGCGCGTCCAATTCCGAAAGCGCAACAGAAGTTTTCTGGATTTCGCTCAGTTTCGTGCCGATAAAGTCGCGGATTTCGGCGAAAATGCTTTGTTCAAGCGCAAGAAGCCGCTCGTTCGCCGTGAGGATTTCGCCCTCGATTTTCTTGAGTTCATCGGTAATATAACGCTCGCCGTTCGTCAAAGTCTGCTTGCGGATATAATTCGCGGGAACTTTGTCCTTGAAGCTGTTTGAAACCTCGATATAATACCCGAAAACGCGGTTATTTCCGACTTTGAGGGTGCGGATACCGGTGCTTTCGCGCTCTTTTTCCTCGATTTCGCGGAGGATTTTCTCGCCGCCGGACGAGATATCGCGCAGACGGTCGATATTCTCGTTGAAACCGTCCCTGATAACGCCGCCGTCCCTGATATTTGACGGAAGCTCGTCGCGCAGGGCGTTTTCGATAAGCGAAGCCGTCTGAGAAAGGTCGCTTATGTTCGAGTTAAGCTCGCGCAGGAGCCGCGAATTGAAGGCGGAAAGCTCCTTTTTGATATCGGGAAGCGTGCCGAGCGTTTTTCCCATAGCCTGAACGTCCTTTGGAGAAGCGGTTTTGTAGGCAATTCTGGACAAAAGACGTTCGAGGTCGTAAACGTTTCTGAGAAACTCGCGCAGGTCGCTTAGCGCGGCGGAGTTTTTCATAAGTTCCTCGACGGAATTAAGCCTGTCAATAATTTTCGCGTGAGAAATAAGCGGACGCTCAATCCACGAACGCAGCTTTCTTCTGCCCATTGCGGTCGAAGTTTTATCAAGCACGCTGAACAGCGAGCCGCGTTTTTCACCCGAACGCAGCGTTTCGCAGAGTTCAAGATTGCGGCGCGTTGTTACGCCGAGGTCCATAAATTCCTCGGAAGTGTGCGCGCTGATGCCCGTGAAGCGCTTGACGGTCGCCTTGTAGGAATTTCCGACATATCTGAAAAGCGCGCAGAGCGCCTTTTGTGCAAGCGGAAACGAGCCTATGCCGAGGGAATTTACGTCCGCGCCGTCCTCGAACTGCCCCGTGATAACGGACAAATCGGAGCTGTCGAATTCGGCTTCGTCGCGCATTTCGCAGACGCATTTCTTAAGACTTTCCGAAACGAACCGCGAAACCGACTTCAGCTCCACGAAATCCCGGTTTATGAGCAGCTCGACCGGGTGAAAGCGCGAAAGCTCGGAAATAACCTCCGCCTCGCGTTTTTTTCCTGTTTTGTCGAAGATGTGGATTTCGCCGGTGGAGATATCCGCGAAAGCGATTCCAACGCCGTCCGCACAGGAGAAAATGCTCGTGATGTAGTTATTCCTGTCCTCTGAAAGCATAGAAGCCTCGATAACCGTACCGGCGGTGACGAGGCGTATAACTCCGCGCTGAACAAGCCCCTTTGAAGCGTGCGGGTCGGAGAGCTGTTCGCAGATAGCGACCTTAAAAGACGCGTCGATGAGCCTTTTTATGTAGATTTCGGCGCTGTGAAACGGAACTCCGCACATAGGCGAGCCGGCTCTCGAAGTGAGAACCAGCTCAAGTTCGCGGGAAACGGTAATCGCGTCGTCAAAGAACATCTCGTAAAAATCGCCCAGACGGAAAAACAGGATATAGTCGGGATATTTTTCCTTGATTTCCTTATACTGTTTAAGCATCGGGGATTCTTTTGCGGGCATATTTTCCTTTTCCATACGTCAATTCACCTCAAATCAGCGCCGCGTTATTCAAAAACAAGTCAGATACGGATAAAATCAGCCGCAGCCGCCGCAGGAAGAGCAGCTTCCGGTACACTCCGAAGCGGGAGGCGCGGACGGGCAGGTAGCAGGGTCTGCGCCCTCTACGGAGTAAGTGAGAATAGTGTTGATTTCGCTCATAAGCTTGTCCATACCCTGCTTTGCGACGGTGAACATAGCCATATTCTCGTTCGCCATAATCTTTTCGTAAGCCGCCTGCATTTTGAGGTTAAGCTCCTTGATTTTCTCGCCGTCGGCTTCGTCCGGCTCTTTGCCGCTCTCCATCGAGAGATTTTGGCGGATAAGATTAAAGTCGCCGATGAGGTTCTGAAGCTCCTCGTCAGCGTCGTTGAGCTTCTTCGCCTTAACATATTCAATATAACGCGCGTCGGTCTGAACAACCGCACCAAGCTGTCTTGCTGCGTCGATAACAGTCATAATAAATCTCCTTAATCAACAATTTTTCCTACAAGCGCCCAGTTGAGCGCTTTTTCTATCTTAACGCCGACAAATCTGCCTATAAGGCTCTCGTCGCCGTCAAAATCAACAATAACGTCCTGCGGGGTTTTCCCCGTAAGCGTGCCGCTGCCGGTTCTTCCCGTTCCCGTGCAAAGAACGCGGAAAGTCTGCCCGACATACTTTTCGTACATATTCATACCGATTTCCGCCTGAACGTCAAGCAGTTCGCGAAACCACTTTCCCTTTTCCTCCGCGGAAACAGGGTCGTCCATAGCGGCGGCTTTCGTGCCCTTGCGCGGGCTGTAAATGAAGGTGTAGAGCGAATCGAACCGCACTTTTTCGATAAGCGAAAGCGTTTCATCGAAATCCTCGCGGGTTTCGCCGGGGAAACCTACGATGATATCGGAAGTAAGCGCCGCGTCGGGGATTTTTTCTCGGATATAGTCAACAATTCCGAGGTAATCCTCGCGCGTGTAGTGACGATTCATTTGCTCAAGAACTCTCGAAGAACCGCTCTGAACGGGAAGATGAAAGTGCCTTGTAACCTTTTCGCACTCGGAAATCGCGTCGACAAGCTCTTTCGTGGCGTCCTTCGGGTGGCTCGACATATAGCATACGCGAAATTCGCCGTCAAGCGCGTTAATCCTGCGAAGAAGCTCCGCGAAAGAAGTTCCGTGTTCCTTGCCGTATGAGTTGACGTTCTGACCGAGAAGAAGAAGCTCTTTCGCGCCGCTTTGGAGTGCGGTTTTCGCTTCCTCGATAATATCGTTCATCTCGCGCGAACGCTCTCTGCCGCGCACATAAGGCACGATACAGTAGCTGCAGAAGTTGTTGCAGCCGTACATTATGGGAATTGACGCAAGAATTTCACTTTCGCGCTTCAAAGGAATGCCCTCCGCGATAACGCCATCGCTTTTCGGCACCGAGAAAACGCGGTTATGTTCCGTAAGCTGACCGTAAATCAGCTCAGGAAGCGTATGCAGAGCGTTCGTCCCGAAAACAAGCCCGACGTGCGGAAAGCTCTTTTTAATACGCTCGGTTATGTGCTCCTGCTCGACCATACAGCCGCAGACCGCGATAATTGCGTCGGGATTGCGGCGTTTTTCGTGCTTCAGCGCGCCAAGGTTTCCGAAAACCCTGTCCTCGGCGTTTTCACGAACCGCGCAGGTGTTGAATATAATCACGTCCGCGCCCTCGGGCGAACCCGAAAGCCCATAGCCCATTTCCGCCAGCATACCCTTGATTTTTTCACCGTCGCTTACGTTCTGCTGACAGCCGAACGTGCGGACGTGCGCGATGGGAGGAGTTTCGCGGCGCTCGTTTATTTCGCGGACTTTTCGTGCGAAATCACGCTGACGAGCCGTTTCTCCCTCTGTTATTCTGATTGTCATTTTACGAACATTCCTTTATCGTATTAAGCGGGAAAAAACTGCAAACAGCGCGGTTTTCGCGGTTTCACGGCTGCAATTTGCTGCAAATACGCAATTTTTTTCAATCCCTCGAAAAATTTCCCGCGAACCCGCTTCCCGCGCCAAATCGCGC
>DPBR01000054.1:6112-6295 GCA_003516865.1 Oscillospiraceae bacterium | reverse complement strand
GCTTCAGGAAACAATCGGCAGGATTATAAACGACGGCTGCGGCGGACTTATATGCATTATTCTGTAATTATCGGGAAATCGCTCGTTCTTGGGCGATTTCTTTTTTTGCAAAAAGTACTTGACAAATCAAACGGACTGTGTTATAATAGTAACGTTAAATCGCTGGTGTAGCTCAGTCGGTAG
>DPBR01000054.1:1110-5856 GCA_003516865.1 Oscillospiraceae bacterium | reverse complement strand
GCTGGTGTAGCTCAGTCGGTAGAGCAGCGCATTCGTAATGCGCAGGTCGGGGGTTCGAGTCCGTTCACCAGCTCCAGCAATAAAACGTCCTCAACCCTTTATTAATGCGGGTTGAGGACTTCTTATTTATCTCGGAAAATAATACACACTTGACGAGTTTTGTCTTGTTTTTGCGCGTTTTTTCGCGTTGATTGGGGTCAAGATGGGTGTCAAACTATTCACATATTCCGGCTTGCTCTTTGGAGCTAATCGCGGCGTTCCGCTCTGAAAAACAGAAAATCCGCCCAAAAAGAGCGGATTTCGTGTTGTTTATGAGAATTTTATTCCGTAACATACTTCTCGACTGTGCTTGCGAGATTTTCGGACATTGACGAGAGCTGTTCGCCCGAAGCTGCGCTTTCTTCGGCGGTTGCGGTTGTGCTCTGCATAACCGATTCGATTTTCGACATATTCTCGTTTATGAGCGTAATCGAATCCTTCTGCTCGATTGCCGCGGCGTTTATACGCGCAATTTCTTCCGCAACGCGGCTTATATCCTCAACGATTGAGGTCATTTCCGCGGACGCTCTGTTTGCGATATCCGTTCCGTTGTTTACGGCGGAAAGCGAGTCGTTTATCAGCGCTTCCGTGTTCTCAACCGCAAGCTGGCTCTTTGCCGCAAGCGCGCTTACTTCCGAAGCAACGACTGAGAAGCCCTTTCCGGCTTCGCCCGCTCTTGCCGCTTCAATTGACGCGTTGAGCGAAAGAATGTTCGTCTGGAATGCGATATCGCTGATTGTCTTGATGATATTTCCGATTGCGTTGGACTTTTCTCTGATGTTCTGTACCGCGGCAAGCAGTTCCGCCATAAGTTCTCCGCCGCTCTTTGCGTTTTCGTTTGTTTTAAGCGTAAGCTCGGACACCTTTTCGGAAACCTTTGCGGTATTATCAGCCTGCTCGTTGATTTTGGAAACGGTTTCGGATATATCGGAAACAGCCTGCGCTTCCTCAATCGCGGTCTGCGAGAGCGCCTGAGAGCCTGCGGCAACCTGCTTTGCGCCTTCCTTCATACTCGAAATGCCGTTCTTGATTTCCGACATCTCCGATTTGAGCGCGGAGCAAATCTGGTTGAGCGACTTTCCTATTTCAATGAAATCGCCTTTGTATTCAAGCGTTGAAGTTACGGTGAGGTCGCCCGCCGCGAGAGCGCTGAGCACGTCGCGTATATCGTTTATGTATGTTTTCAGCGTTTCAACCGTGTTCACCATCGACTCGGAGAGAATGTAAGTTTCATCTCTCGGAGAATCGTTTACGAAAGGCGTTGTTACGTCGCCTTCCGAGAGCAGACGCAGACGTTTTGTGTTCTTGATAACCGGCTTTACAATCTTATTCGATACCTTAAGCACAATCACAACGCCGATTGCAACCACGACAAGCGAAATTCCCAAGATGACAAGGATATCCACGAGAATCGACTTCTTTACGCCCGAATAATTCTCGTTTACGGCTATTTTCCAGCCGTCCGTATCGGGAACGGTCTTATACGCCGAGATATATTCAACACCGTCGAGCTTATACTTATAAATTCCCTCGTCTTTTGAAAGAATTTCCGCCGCGAGAGAGTTATACTTCTTATTTTCCTCTGAAGTGTAGTTCGCGAGAGCCATAACAAGGTTCGTGTCGGAAGCCGCGACAATCTGTCCGTGCTTGTCCATTACAATAATGTTGCTTCCCTCGGTCATTGAGGACGTGTCAAGACCATTTGAGAAGTAAAGGGTGTCGATACTTCCGTAGATGACGTACTGCTTGCCGTTATAGGTGTAAACGGGGCCCGCAAGCATTGTGGTAATGCTGTTGTCCGTCAGTCTTACGACAGGCGCGGAAATCGCGTAGCTTCCCTTCATCGCGGTCTGGAAGTACTCGCGCTGCGTAAGGTCGGTGTTGTTGTAGGTTGTGCCGTCGCCGTATGCGACAGAGAAGTCTTTCATAATTGACGTTGAAGCGAGGTCCGCGAGCTTCGCTTTGCGCTCTTTAAGCGGAATTGTTTCATCAAGAACGTCCGTTCGAGCCTGAACCGATTTGATGTTAAGCTGAAGATTTTCGATGTTGTTTCGGAACATCTGGCAATACGCCGCAGCAAGGCTATTCGCCTGGTCCTGATAGCTTGCGTCGTAAGCTCTGTAAATCATAGTGACAATTGCCGTCAAAAGTACGGTAACAACTACAACCACACTGATGATGCACATTCTCAGAATGCGCGCTTTAATTGATGTTTGCTTTGCCAAAATAAACATCTCCCTTTGAGTAAAGATAATATACATCCGTGAATATATTACCACATTTTTCTCCACAAATCAATATATTTTTGTAAGAATTATAAAATTTTTACTATTATATATTAACCCTATCGATACTAATTGCATAATATATGATAACGCGGCATAGAGAAACGCCGACTGCTGGGAAACGCGGCGGCAGGGGAAAAGGGGGCGAAAAAATGCTTATTGAAACGGAGTACAACAGGAGAGCGGCGGTTCGGTATGCGCTGAACTGGGCGTTTGCGCGAAATCCGAGATTCTATGACTTCACGGAGATAGGCGGCGACTGCACGAATTTTGTTTCGCAGTGCCTGTATGCGGGGTGCGATGTGATGAATTACGCTTCGGAAAACGGCTGGTATTACATCAGTTCTGATAACCGCGCGCCGTCTTGGACGGGCGTGAACTTTCTTCGGGAGTTTCTTCTGACGAACAAAGGAACTGCGGTTTACGGCGAGGAAGCGGCTCTTTCGGAAATCCGCCGCGGCGACGTTATCCAGCTTATAAACGGCGACGGCAGGTTTTATCACTCGGTTTTTGTGTCGGCGGTGATTTATCCTGTCACAGAGCGCAATATTTTCGTCTGCGCTCATTCCGACGACGCCCGAAACCGCCGCCTTTCAACCTACGGTTACGCCGACCTGTTTCCGATACATATTCTCGGCGCGAGAAAAGAAATTAATCTGAGTTGAGGTGCTGATATGTTTATTTACACGGTAAAAAGCGGCGATACGCTTAACGGAATTTCGGCGATGTTCGGCGTTCCCGCGAGAAAAATCGTCACGGACAACACGCTTTTGAACCCCGCACGGCTTGCCGTTGGGCAGAGCCTTGTTATAATGTCGGACGAACGGCGATATGTGCTGAGGGAAGGGCAGACGCTGTTCTCCGTTGCGAGCGAGTTTGGCGTGCCGCTTGAAACGCTGCTTGAGGCGAACCCCGACCTTAACCCGATTTCGCTTCAGCCGGGAGATATCATCATAATCCCTCAGACGAGGAATTTCCCGCGCAGACCCGCTCTGCTGAACGGCTACGCTTATCCGACGATAACCTCGGAGGCGCTTGATTGCGCGCTTGCGTTTCTCACATTTTTAAGCCCGTTTTCCTACTCAATGACGACTGACGGCGAGATAATCGCGCCGCGCGGCGAAGATTTGATTTATCGTGCCGTGAGAAGCGCAGTAATGCCGCTTATGACCGTCACGAATATCTTCGACGGAACATTCTCAACGGAAGTGCTGAGCGCTGTTCTTGCCGACGACGAGGCACGCGAGCGGCTTATTGCGTCGATTATATACGAGCTTGAAAGCAAGGGTTATTACGGCGTGAACCTCGATATGGAGTACATCGCGCCCGATGACCGCGAGAGCTATAACGCGTTTTTGGCTGAGCTTGCAGACAGGGTTCACGAGGGCGGATATATTCTCACAACAGCGCTCGCGCCAAAGTATCGCGCCGACCAGCAGGGTATTCTCTATGAAAGCCACGACTACGAGGTTCAGGGCAGAATTGCGGACTATTGCGTTATTATGACGTATGAATGGGGCTATACATTTAGCGCGCCGATGTCGGTGCAGCCGATTGAGGAAGTTCGGAAAGTGCTTTCTTATGCGGTTTCGGCAATACCTTCCGAGAAAATCCTGATGGGAATGCCGAATTATGGGTATGACTGGACGCTTCCGTTTATGCGCGGTAATGCTGCACAGAGCATAGGACTTGCGGCTGCGACCGAGCTTGCGGGACGAACGAACTCCGAAATCCTCTACGATGAAGCGACGCAGACGCCCTATTTCTACTACACGGAAAACAACGTGCGGCACATTGTCTTGTTTGACGACCCGCGAAGCATTTCCGCGAAGCTTGCGCTTGTCGATGAGTTTGACCTTGCGGGAGCAAGCTGGTGGACGATAAACCGCTGTTATACGCCCGCGTGGCTTATCGCGCAGAATTACTTTGAGATTGTGCGGTTTTAGCCCTCTACGCTCACGATAAAAAACGCTCCCCGTTTTCTTCACGGGGAGCTATGTATTTATCAGTCAACGCCGAGAAATTCTTCAAGCGAAAGTCCGCTGTCGTGGACGAGCTTTGCCGTGCTTTTTCCGAGATAACGAACGTGCCAAGGCTCGTAAATATAGCCGGTAATTGACTCTTTTTCTTTCATATAACGAATGATGAACCCGAAATTATGGCAGTTTTCCGCGAGCCATATTCCTTCCGCGGTATCGCCGTAGCTCTGATCAAGCGAGGTAATATCAATCGCCATACCCGTCTGATGTTCGCTTTCGCCGGGTCTTGCCGAGAACGTGTTCGCCTCCGCTTCGCCGTAATTTGCAACATAATTATTGAATATCGCGGTCTGAGTGCGATAGCTTCTGAATCCCGAAACAATCGGCATTTCGTAACCCGAAGCCGAGCGCATTTCAAGCAGCGCGTCATAAGCCTCGTCGAT
>DPBR01000054.1:0-858 GCA_003516865.1 Oscillospiraceae bacterium | reverse complement strand
GGTTCCCGCGTCGTCGTCAAGAATAAGCTCCGAGCCGAAATCCGAGGGGATTGAGTACTTTTTGTTCACGATAAGCACGCCGCCAACTCTTGTCACGCCGTTTTCGGTAACGGGCGCGGGCGGTACAATTTTAACTTTCACGCTGCCGCTGCACTCAATATCGTCAAAAGAGTCCTCAACCGTGACTGAACCGTTTCCGGTGAGCATGGCGTTCTGCCCGATAATAAGCTTTCCGCCCTTCTGAACCGTGATTTCGCCGTCAATTGTGCAATTCGTGTTGAGTATAAGCGCGCCTCCGCTTTTTATAACAATTTTTCCGCCCGTTTCACACGAAAACGTACCCTCAACCGTGAGTTCGCCGCCGTTTTCAATTACAAGCGTATCTTCCTTTGTGATATCAAGCGTATCCGAAGCGGGAATGGATTTCCTTTCGGTTACGGTAAATTCAGCTTCCGTATAGGACGACGAATAGTCGATAATCTCGCTTTCCGAGCTTCCCGAAGCGGTTTTCCCCGAAGAACCGCTTCCCGAAGCGTCGGGATTTCTGAGTTCAGTGCTTGTACAGCCGCAGAGCAAAACCGCCGCTGCCGCCGCAATTCCAAGAATTTTTACTGCCTTCATATTATTTCCCCCTGATGATTTATCTGTTTAGTTGATTTCTATGCCGTCAAAGATAATTCCGCGATTTGTAAGGTCGGTGTATTCGCCGAGAATGCTGATTTTACCGTTTCCCGAAAGCTCCCCGTTCTCGCCGACGTCAAGCTTTCCGCCGTCCTCGATTACGATTTCGCAGTTAAGAACGCTCTCGCCGTTAAGCACAAGCGCGCCGCCCTTTTCTATCGTGATTTTTCCCGTATC
>DPBR01000032.1:13848-31117 GCA_003516865.1 Oscillospiraceae bacterium | reverse complement strand
AGGCTCACAAAATGGCTCGTCACCTCAAATATGCAGCTTAACGATACAATTCATCTCATAAAAATCGGCGATACTGAGGTTCTCAACCTCTACTATTGCCTGAACAGCGGCGCCGCTTTCAGTCGGCTCAGCGGACAGACGATACTTTTGATTGTGCTGACTTCAATAGTTATTGTCGGACTTCTGTTTTTGATGATAACAAAGCGGGTTAAGCGCCCCGTTTATATGGCGGCGATTTCTCTTATAATCGGCGGAGGAATAGGCAATCTTATCGACAGAATTTTCAACAACGGTCTGGTCGTTGATTTTATCGACGTTCGCATTATCAATTTCGCGATATTTAATTTCGCGGATATATGCGCCGTTTGCGGAGCGGGACTGCTTATGATTGTGGTTATCGCGGACGAAATACGCGAAAAAAAGCGCAAGAAATCGGCTTCCGCGCAGAATAACGAAGTTACCGACGGCGATGGAAAAAAATCTTGAGATTTACGGAGACGGCGAAACGCGCCTCGACAAGCTCATTTCCGATAACATCGAGCTTTCGAGAAGCGCCGCCGCAAAGCTTATCGAGCGCGGATTTGTCACGGTCGGCGAAAAGGCGGCAGACAAGAAAACCGTGCTGAAAAGCGGTGAAATCGCCGCTGTGACGCTTCCCGAACCCGAAGCGCGGGACATTCTCCCCGAAAATATCCCGCTGGATATCGTCTATGAGGACGAGGATTTGCTTGTTGTGAACAAGCCGAAGGGTATGGTCGTTCACCCCGCCGCGGGGCATTATTCCGGCACGCTCGTAAACGCGCTTATGTTTCACTGCAAAGACAGCCTTTCGGGAATAAACGGCGAAATTCGTCCCGGAATTGTTCACCGAATTGACAAGGATACAAGCGGACTGCTGATTGTCGCGAAGAACGATTTCGCGCATATCGCGCTTTCCGAGCAGATTAAAGCCCATTCTTTCACGCGCGAGTATCAGACGGTCGTTTGCGGCTGTATAAAACAGGACGGCATCGTGAACGCGCCTATCGGACGGGCAAAGCAAGACAGAAAGAAAATGTGCGTTACCGCGGAAAACTCGCGCGAGGCGGTTTCGCATTACTTTGTTATACGGAATTACGCGGGTTATACGCACCTCGCAGTGCGGCTCGAAACGGGCAGAACTCATCAGATTAGGGTTCATCTGTCTTACATCGGTCACCCTGTCGCGGGCGATGAGGTTTACGGAAACGGAAAGCCGAAGTGGCTCGCAGGGCAGTGCCTTCACGCGAAAAAAATCGGGTTCGTTCACCCGAGAAGCGGCGAATATCTCGAATTTGACAGCGATTTGCCCGAATATTTCAAGAAATTTCTGAGAGAAATCGAGTGATTTAATGGATTTTAAGAATATAATTTTTATGACCGACCTTGACGGGTCGCTCCTCACGGACGAAAAAATCGTTCACCCGAAGGATTTGGCGGCGATTGAGCGTTTTCGCGAGGGCGGCGGTATCTTCACGATTGCAACGGGACGCGGTTATTCAATGGCGAAACGAGTTGCCGAGGAGATTTGCCCGAACGTTCCGTGCGTTGTGTTTAACGGCGCGGCGGTGTATGATTTCGGCGCGGATAAGTTCCTGTGGCGCTGTGAAATCGGCTCGGAGAACGCGCGTGAATTTATCAAAAGGGTAACGGACAAATTTCCGAATGTCGGCGTTGAGGTTCTTTGCGAACAGACGGTTTATGTGCCGTTTGTGAACGATTTCGAGCGCAAGCATCTCGATATGGAGGGCGTCGTCCCCGATATGCGTCCGCTTGACGAGATACCGGACGGGGGCTGGCTGAAGTTTCTGTTTACAGCCGACAGCACGGTTATTGACGAAATCGAGAAAACGTTTTCTGAAGAGAAGGCGGAGGGAGTGAAAAGGCTGCGCTCGGCGGCAATCTTCTATGAATGTCTGCCCGAGGGCGTGGATAAATCGCGCGGGTTCGCCGAGCTTATTCGTATTCTCGGTGCTGAAAAGCGGTTTTCCGTGGCTTTGGGCGACTATAAAAACGATTACGCGATGATTGTGAACGCAGACCTCGGCGCTGCTGTCGGAAACGCGCTCGACGAGGTTAAGGCTGCTGCGGATATCGTCGTCTGCGACAACAACCACGCGCCTATTTCCGAGATTATCGACTATCTTGAAAAACTTTGACGAGGTGATTTTTTGGCGTTAAAACAGGCTTTTGCGAATAATCCCGGACGGCTTCGCAAGGAACGCTCCGAGAAATTCCTGAATAAGATGAATATAAAAATCAACCCTCAGCTCCCCGTTATCGAGGACGAAAACGAGGCTAAGATTAAATCGCCCGAAAAGGCGCTCGGGCGTGCGGTTACGGCGCTTTTCGCGTCGCAGATTGCTATGGACTGCATGAACGAGGGCGCGGATATCAGAGAATCTGCGGCTTTTTTCGGGGAAATGCTCGCGAGGTTCGGGCTTACGGAAGAACCTACTCCCGATGAAAAAGCGTTCTTTGCGCTTGCCGATGAAAACGTTTCCGCGCCGCCGCGGGAGGCTGCGGGAAATATGGCTTGGCGGATTGAAATGACAGTGCCGCTGCTCTGGGCGCTCGGAATTGTGAAGGAACTCGGTTATCCCGACAAGGTTTCCGAGTATATCGCCGAGGCGCGTGAAATCGTTTCCTGCAAGAATTTTGACGAGCTTATGACGCTTGTCGATATGCGAACGCCGCTGAAAATCCTCGACAAAGCCGATTTGCTGTTCAGAATGGATTGGGCGTGCGTTGACGCGCGGCTGAAAGGCATAGACCCTTCGGGAAATCTCAACCCCGACGTTGTCGTCGAGCAGCACAAAGGCTTGAACTGGCTTATAGGCGCGTTTGACGCAGAGGATTGGGATAACGTAAAGCCGCACACATAAAGGGATTGGACAACATTTTGATTTTTTAATGCTTAGAAAAGTAAGAACATAAAGGAGAAGAAAATGGACGAAAAACTTGTTAAACAGCTTGAAATTGACGCCGTGAAAATCAGAATCGGCGTCATCGAGGGCGTTCACAGCGCCAAGGCGGGTCACCCCGGCGGTTCGCTTTCCTGCGCGGATTTGCTTGCGTATCTGTATATGCACCGCCTGAATGTCGACCCCGCCGACCCTCAGTATCCCGCGCGCGACAGAATTGTTATGTCGAAGGGACACGCAGCTCCCGCGCTTTACGCCGCGCTTGCGCTCAGAGGATTTTTCCCGATGGACGAGATGAACACGCTCAGAAAAATCGGCTCGCGGCTTCAGGGTCACCCCGACAGCAGGAAAGTTCCCGGCGTCGACTTCAGCACGGGTTCGCTCGGTCAGGGCATTTCGGGAGCCTGCGGAATGGCGCTTTCCGGCAAGATTTCCTGCGAATCATACAAGGTTTACGCGGTTCTCGGCGACGGCGAAATCGAAGAGGGTATGGTCTGGGAAGCGGCAATGTTTGCTTCGCACTATAAACTCGATAACCTCGTAGCCGTCGTTGACAACAACAATCTCCAGATTGACGGCAAGGTAAGCGAGGTTATGTCACCGTATCCCATTGATGAGAAGTTCAGAGCTTTCGGCTGGCACGTTATCAATATCAACGGTCACGACTTCAACGAGATGGAAAAGGCGTTTAACGAGGCGGAAACCGTTCTTCACAAGCCGACCGTTATTATTATGAAAACAACCAAGGGCAAGGGCGTCGATTATATGGAGGACGCGCTCGACTGGCACGGAAAAGCCCCCGGCGACGAGGATTACGAAAGGGCGATTAAACAGCTCAGAGAGCAGCTTGCGGAACTTGAAGGGAGTGTTGACTGATGGATAAAAAAGCAACCCGTGAGGGATATGGCGACGGACTTGTCGCGCTTGCGGAAATTCGTCCCGATTTGGTGGTGCTGGACGCGGACCTCGCGGCGGCGACCAAAACTTCTATTTTCAAGAAGGCGTACCCCGACAGGCACTTTGAGTGCGGTATCGCGGAACAGAATATGATGGGCGTTGCCGCGGGCATAGCTTCAACGGGAAAGCTCGTTTTTGCAAGCTCTTTCGCGATGTTTGCGACCGGAAGAGCGTATGAAATCGTGAGAAACTCAATCGGTTATCCCGGTCTTAACGTCAAAATCGGCGGTACTCACGGCGGTATCTCGGTAGGCGAGGACGGCGCAACGCACCAGTGCAACGAGGATATCGCTCTTATGCGAACAATCCCCGGTATGACCGTCATCAACCCTGCGGATTATATTGAGGCAAAGGCGGCTGTTCTCGCCATGGCAGAGCATCAGGGCCCCGCTTATCTGCGCTTCGGACGGCTTGCTATTCCCGTTTTCAACAGCCCCGACTATAAATTCGAGCTTGGAAAGGGCGTTACGCTGAAGGACGGCAAGGATATCACGATTATCGCAACGGGACTTATGGTTGCCGAGGCGATTGAGGCGGGAAAAGCGCTCGCGGAACAGGGTATCGACGCGCGCGTTATCAATATCCACACGATAAAGCCCATCGACCGCGATATTATCGTCAAAGCGGCTCGCGAAACGGGTAAAATCGTCACGGTTGAAGAACACAGCGTTATCGGCGGTCTTGGCTCGGCTGTCGGCGACGTCGTTCTTGAGGAATACCCCGTTCCCGTCGTTAAAATCGGAATAAACGACGTTTTCGGTCACAGCGGCGCGGCAAAGGATTTGCTCGTTGAATACGGGCTTACCGCCGAAAATATCGTCAAGACGACAAAGGCTTTCCTCTCGAAATAACGCGATTTTTTCTCAAGGCAATACCGCACAATTACCGCCCGAACGCTTCTCGTTTTCGGGCGGATTTTTTTCGCTCTGAAATCATTTCCGTTTTCACCGACTATTTTTGTACAAAAACAATAAAATATATTGACAATCGTGGTTTTATATTGTATAATTAATATGTGGATTTCTAACAAACACAAGGAGAATAATTATGGCTGATTTGGTTAATGAAATGCTGAAAAAGTTTGCAGAACTCGCGCAGGAGGAGAAAAAAATCTCCGCAGAAGCGGAAACTGCCTTTAAGGAATACAACGATTACTGCAGCTCCTCGGACTCTGATTTGAGCGAGAAGCTTCAGCACTATCGCAAGAAAATCGCTAAGGTCGAGGAGCTTATGGAATATGCCCGCGAGCACGCTCAGCCGCAGGACCTCGAAGAAGCGCAGATGCCTTTTGAAACCTCGGAGGGCGCTCTCGAAAGCATTCGCCAGACAATCAAGCTCGATTCCCACAACGACCCGAACGCTGAGTCGCTTTTCACAAAGGCTTCGGGTATGAAGCTCTTTTACGAGTCCGAGATTGAGCGCACCAGACAGCTTATCGAGGGAAGCAAGGTTCAGGCGAAAAGACAGTACGACAGCGACGTCGCGGCTCTCGAAAAGCGTAAAATTCAGCACGCCGAGGACGAAAAGAACTACATACAGTCCGAGGATTTCAGGCAGTATCTCAAGCTGCTTTCTTTCGATAAATCAGCCTTTAACAGTCAGGGAACGGTAAATCTGCTTGACAGAAGCTCTATAAGCATAGGTCAGCGCAGAGTCAAGCTTCTCGTTCCGATGGAGGTTGAGCAGGAGCTTTCCGCGCTCTCGAAGGGCGAATATAACTCCGCCGCGAGAACAATCGGTGCGCCTTTCGGAGTTTCAACGGAGCGTGGAAGCGTGCTTATGCTCGATTTCGACGAGAGAAACAGGGCGTATCTTCTCGGCGGCGTTGAACGTCTGCTTCTCAACTTCATAAAATACTTCGGTCAGAACCTCACGGACGTATTATTCTGCGACCCGACGAGTTACAGCCCCGACATTCTGGGCGTTCTGTCGGCGCTTGCAAAGGGGATTAACCCGTTTATCATCGTTCCGCAGTCCGCCGCAGAGGCGCAGAGCAAGCTTGCTGAACTTGCCGCGAAGATTGAGGAAGAGCCCGCTTCGGGAAAAATCACGCGGATTATCGTTCTGGGCTGTTTTCCCGAAAAATACGGCGAGGATATGGCTAAGGCGGTTCTCAAAATCAGCGAAATGGCTGAGAAGAACGGAGTTCTGCTTGTTCTGACGCACGATAATTCTCAGCCGCAGACCGAAATCGAAGCAAAAATTCGCGGCAATGCCGTGTCAATTCGCAGCAGAAACGGCGCATTCTGGGTTGAAAGCACGCGCGAAAGCCTTTTCTGGTACTCCGCGCCGTCTGAAATTCCCGACGAGGTTCGCAGAATTTACGTTGAACAGCGCCGCCAGAAAGCCGCTCAGACTGCGCACGCAGAAGCTCAGCCGGTTCACGAGCAGGCGCCTGTAAACGCAGCGGAAGATGCAGCGGAAAAACCGTCCGCGGTCGTACCCGCAGCGGAAGAAAACGTTCCTGCGAATACCGCTCAAAATCAGCCTGCTGCCGATGAAAAACCTGAGATTTCGCTTGAAACGGCGGCGGAAATAAGCGAGAAAGCCGAGCTTGAATCGAGCGCGCCCGCGCCTGTTTCAGCTGAGCCTGTTCGCCACGATGTTCAGACTGAAAATACGCCGAGCGACGCTCCCGTGCAGGAAGCGAACGCCGAGGCAGTTCCCGAACCTGCTGAAAAACCCGCACAGAACGCTCCCGCAAAGGGAAACCGCGCGCTTTGTAATATCGAAGTCGGCAGGGATATGGACGGAAAGGCGGTTTTTGCCGATATCGGCGGAAATATCACCTATATCTGCGGAAAGCAGAGCGCGGACAGACTTGCCGTTGTTGAGAATATCGTAAGTCAGACCGCGGCGAAAAAGCACCCCGATGAAGCGGAATTCTGGGTGTTCGACCGCAAATCCGAGCTTCCGAGGAGCTTTGACAAGGTTTCTTCATATTTGAAATACGCGGTTTCGGACGGCAGCCCACACGTTGCCGCGGATATTACGGAAAGGCTTGAGGACGAGCTTAACACGCGTTCAATGCGGTTTGCGGAGAGCGGTTGGAAGAGCGTTTCCGACGTTCCCGCGGGCGAATATATGCCCGAAATCATCGTGTTTATCGGCGATTTTCCCGCTTTCCTAAAGGCGCTGGACGGCGCTCCGAAGATGTTCGGAAGAAGCTCGCGCGATAAGCTTGCGAACATTTTCTCGTGCTGTGAAAATTACGGTATTCATTTCGTGCTTATCGGCGAAACTTTCTCCGAAAACAGCGAAAAGCCCGAAATTTTCAGGAATACCGCCGTTCACTGCGCGATTGTTACCGCAGGTTCGGAAAAACGTGCGGAAACTATGATTGAGGGCGTTAAGCTCTATGAAAATCAGATTGACTCGCTTAAAAAAGTACCCGCAGGCTGCGCGTTTACGGCTGTTCCCGAAAAGGACGGCGAGCTTTATCTTGCGAGAATCGTTCCGACCGGAAATGTAAACGAGCGCAATTTTACCGCCGTTTGCGAGTATTCGGAGGATTATGGAGAGTATGTTGACAAACACGCGTTTATCGCGGACAGAAACGTGAAATCACAGTATGCGGACGGCGAAAAGCCGCGCGCGGAGTTTCTCGAAAGCCGTGAGGACGGCGAAATTATGCTTTTCCTCGGAGAGCCTTGCCGCCTTGCGGAGAATTTGCCCGTTGTCCTTCACGATGATTTCGGCGAGAATATCCTCGTGGCTGCGCCCGCGCTTCAGAAAAAATACGCGGTAAGCGCTGTTGCGGCGGCTATCCTTTCGCTCAGAAAGCAGAATGTCGGCATTGAGGTTCTCGCGGAAAGAAGCAATCCCGTTTATAAGGAACTTTCGGATAACGGAACGCTTGACGGTATCGACGTTTTCGAGGGCGAAAAGGGAGAAAAGCGCGTAAGCGAACTCGCAAAGGAAATTGCCGAAAACGGCGCTGAAAAGCGGTTTGTGATTGTGCTCGGCGGAGATGTTCTGCTTGCGGCGATGTCCGCGGACGATTTGAGCGGCGACCTTAAACGTCTGCTTACAAAAGGCGCGAGGGCGGGAGTACACGTTATGTTCGTGTGCGGGAACGTTAACGGCTTCTCAAGCGGTTTTGTTTCGCTGTTCAGGCACAAGGCTGTGTTCCCGTGCGAAATTCACGACGCGGAAAAGCTTCTCCGCTTCACGGGCTGCGAACTTCCCAAAGGCGCGTTCAGGCTCTCGGACGATTATGACGAATACACAGTCGTCACCTACGAAAACTGCAAAAACACTGTTTTAAACTGATTGATAAAAGCCGCTGTTTGTGAAAAAACGGCGGCTTTACGGATTGGAAAGGACAGACAATGGAATTTTTTGAAACTGTTGAAAAAAGAAGAACCGTTCGCGATTTTGAAAACGAAGAAATCCCGGCGGAGATTATCGAAAAAATCATCGGCGCGGGCTTGAAAGCGCCCACGAACGACCATATGCGCGATTGGCATTATATCGTTATACGCGACAAAAACACGCTTGTAAAGCTGCTCGACATTATCCCGAAGGGAATTTCCGACGAGGATATGGAACAGCTTCTGAAAGACTGGAATTTGAACGACAGCGAACAGCAGAGCTGCTACAAAAACGCCGTTCCGAAACAGCACAAAATGCTTATGGACGCTGCGGCTGTGATTATTCCGCTGCTGAAGCAGAAAACCGACATTCTTCATCCCGATAATATTTCACATCTCAACGGATTTGCTTCAATCTGGTGCAGTATTGAGAATATTTTCCTTGCCGCGACGGCGGAGGGATACGGCTGTAACCTGCGTATTCCGCTCGGAAACGAGGAAGAATATGCGAAAAGCGTTCTCGGTTTTCCGGACGATTACTTTATGCCGTGCTTTATCGGCATAGGCAAGCCGAAAAAGGACGCTCCCGTAATTAAACAGAAAGATATCGATATTAAAGAGCGTATTCACGCGAATAAGTGGTGATTATAGCAAAACGACCGAGGAAATCCTGTTTCTTCGGTCGTTTTTTTACAGTATCTTCCAGAGCGTCGGCTTTTGCATATCGCGGAACATATCAATCTGCGCTTCCGCACGGTCGCAGGCGGCGTACAATTCCTCGTTTCCTTCCTGTGCGAACGAGTGTATTTCCGCCATAGACGACGTTATTTCAAGCGCGTGACCGAGGTCGTTCACCAAAAGCGCAAAATCAATGAATTTGTTCCAGTCCTCCGACAGCTCTTTCGCTTTTTCGGAGGTTTTTTCCGCGTCGCCTTTCTCAAACGCGTCCTCAACTTCGTGAATCTTATCAAGAATTTTCGCCGTAAATTCGTTCACCGCGTACACGGAATAAAAGCACCCGAACGCCGTGACGCTGAGCAAAATCACGCTTATAATTATTCGTTTCATTGCTTATTCCTTTTCAATTATGCTGAATTTTCCGTTTTTGTCCGCAGTCATCAGAAATACGCCTTTTTCGGACAGATTTTTTTCGCGGAGCGTCTTTGTAAGCCACATTTCGCCAAGACCCAGAAGCCGCATCTGTTCGTTGTCGCGTATTCCGTCGCGGATTATCACGGACGGCGGGTTTTCCGTCGAACCGCCCGCGCCGACGTCCTGCTTTTCGGCGGGCTGATAGTCCTTTTTCAGCAGAAAATTGATTTTCCCCGTGGTTTCGACTATCGCATAGTGGATTTGGCTCACGTCAAAAATCTGCTCGTTTCTCATCGACTCCATAAGGTCGTCAACCGTGTAGCGAAGCCGTTTCATCTCATTCTGGAGTATCTTTCCCTCGCTTATGATAATCCGCGGACTTCCGATTATCAGCTTTCGCATTTTCGACGATTTTAGCATTATTCCCGAAACTATCACGTCCAGACACACAAGCGTTACTATCGGAACAACTCCCATTATCATCGGCACGCTGCTGTCCTCAACGGGAATTGCCGCTATATTCGATATCAAAATCGTCACAACAAGCTCGCTCGGCTGCAACTCGCCAAGCTGCCTCTTTCCCATAAGCCGCAGACAAAGCGCTATTACAATGTACAGTAAAACCGCTCTGATAAGAACTATCGCCATATTATCACCTCTGAGCTTTATTATTAGGCTTTTTCCGAAAAATATTCTAAGGCTCTATTGCAATTTTGGTAAAGTTGTGGTATAATGAAATGAGGTTTGATTTGAGAAAAGAACTGCCGAGGTTTAGATATGAAAATAGGAGTTTCAACTGCTTCTCTTTACCCGCTTCACGTTGAGAATGCTTTCAGAACGCTTTGCGGGCTTGGCGTTAAAACTATCGAGGTTTTCGCGAACAGCACCGCCGAGGGTCAGGAACCGCTTGTTTCGGAAATCTGCTCCCTGCGCGATGAAAATAACGTGAAGGTAACCTCGTTTCACCCGTTTTCTTCGCCGATGGAAAGCGTTTTTCTCTTCTCGGATTACGACCGCAGAATTGACGAGATGATGTCGCTTTACCGCGGTTTTTTCGCGAGTATGAATACGCTGGGCGCGAAGATTTTCGTGCTTCACGGCGCGATTTTAAGCTCAAAGTGCGCTCCCGCTCATTATCTCAAGCAGTTCAGTATGCTTTCCGAGGCGGGGCGAGAGTTTGGGATTACCGTGGCGCAGGAGAACGTAAGCTACTGTATGAGCGGAAATCTTGATTTCCTGAAGAAAATGAAACGCGAAATCCCCGAAGCCGCGCGGTTTGTTCTCGATTTGAAGCAGGCGCGCAGAAGCGGCGACAACCCGCTCGATTATATTGAAGCGCTCGGTGAAAATATCGTTCACTGCCACATCAGCGACGCGGACGAAAACCGCGACTGTCTTGCCGTGGGCGCGGGGAACTATGATTTTACGGAGCTGCTTCGGGCGCTTTCGGACAAGGGTTACGGAGGCGCGCTTATCGTGGAGCTTTATCGCAGGAATTACGGCGAATTTTCCGAGCTTAAATCAAGCGCGGACGTTCTCGCGGAGTACTGCGAAAGGCTCGGAATTAAATATTCATTGTGATTATTATTTTATGAAAGGTGACATATTATGAAGCTTGATAAACTTGTCGGAGACCGCTTTAAGGAGCGTCCTTCCGATTGCCAGATTGAAAGCCACGCGCTGATGACGAGAGGCGGCTACATAAAGTATGTGGCGAACGGAATTTACTCCTCGTTCCCTCCGCTTAAGAGGATTACCAAAAAAATCGAGAATATTATCCGCGAGGAAATGGACGCAGTTGACGGTCAGGAAGTTTCGTTCCCCGTGGTTATGCCCGCGACCCTCTGG
Source organism: Oscillospiraceae bacterium (assembly GCA_003516865.1). GTDB lineage: Bacteria > Bacillota > Clostridia > Oscillospirales > Ruminococcaceae > CAG-115. The sequence continues at coordinate 19,965 of DPBR01000032.1, read as the reverse complement.
CAGGAAAGCGGAAGATATGAAAGTATCGGCTCGGAGCTGCTCCGCTTTACCGACAGAAACAGACAGCCGATGGTTCTCGGTATGACCCACGAGGAAGCGGCGGTTCAGCTTGTTCGCGAGTATGCGAACAGCTACACCAAGTATCCGTTTATGATTTATCAGATACAGACGAAATTCCGCGACGAGGCAAGACCCCGCGGCGGTCTTATCCGCGTACGCGAGTTTACGATGAAGGACGCGTATTCGTTCCACACCTCTCAGGAGGATTTGGAGGAATATTATGTTCGTGTTCACAAGGCTTATGAGAGAATTTACGCGCGCTGCGGCGTTCCCGAAGTAATCTCCGTGAAATCCGACAGCGGTATGATGGGCGGAAGCGTTTCGCACGAGTTTATGCTGCTTACGCCTATCGGAGAGGACAGTATCGCGGTTTGCAAGCACTGCGGCTACACGGCGAACGTTGAGGCGGCGAAGTCCGTTATCGAGAACGCGCGCGACGACGTTTCCGAGGAACTCAAAGAGGTTTACACGCCCGATATTCACACAATCGAGGATATCTGCGCGTTCCTCAAAACGCCGCTTGAAAAGAGCTGCAAGGCGGTTGTTTATCAGAAAAATCACGACGACAGCTTTGTCGTAATCTTCATTCGCGGCGACCTCGACATCAACGAAACAAAGGTTACAAACTTCCTCGGCTGCGACATTCACCCCGCCGTTATTACGGAAGAATGCGGTCTTAACGCGGGTTATATCGGTCCCGTTAACCTCAAGGTGAACGGCGAATTTACCGTGCTTTACGATAACTCGCTCCTCAACACGAACAACCTTTCCTGCGGCGCAAACAAGAATGAATATCACCTCACGGGGCTTGATATGAGCCGCGATGTTCCCGCTGCGGAATATCACGATTTCGCGAAGATTACGGACGGTGGAATTTGCCCCGAATGCGGCGAAAAGGCTATTTCCATTTCGAGAGGTATCGAGGTGGGAAACATCTTCCAGCTCGGCACAAAGTACTCGAAATCGATGAATATGACCTATCTCGACAAGGACGGAAATACGCAAATCCCGATTATGGGCTGCTATGGAATAGGCGTGGGGCGGCTTGCGGCTTCGGTTTGCGAGGTTTGCCATGATGATTACGGTCCTATCTGGCCTATGGCGATAGCGCCGTGGCAGGTTCACATCTGCGCGGTGCGTTCCGACGACGAAAAGGTAAGAGCCGCTGCGGACAAGCTCTACGAGGACTTGCAGAACGCGGGCGTTGAGGTTATTTACGACGACAGAAACGTCAGAGCGGGAGTTATGTTCTCGGACGCAGACCTTATCGGCGTTCCGCTGAGAATTGTCGTAAGTCCGAGAAACCTCGACGAGGGCGTGTTCGAGCTTAATTCGCGCGATAAGAAAATCTCCGAGAAAATCAACCCCGCGGACGCTCTTGAGCGCGTTAAGGAGCTTATCAAACAGATGATGTGAGATTGCCCGCGCAAACTTCGAGAGAAAAACGGGCGCAGCTTCGGGCTGCTGAAAGGATAGAGAATGAGTTTTGATGAAAACGCGCTTCTGGAGCGGCTTGACGGGCTGTTTGAGGCGGATAAATTCGCGGAAATCGAGGAGGAGATACGGAAGATTTCCCGCGGAGAACTTACGCTTGAGCTTCGGTTCAGGCTTGTGAGCGCGCTTAACAACCAAAAAAAGCTTGCCGAGGCAATCGAGGAGCTGAAAGAGATTGAGCCGCTCTGCGAAACGCCCTCTGAAATCGCGAGATTTATGTACAACACGGGTTATACGCACTATATGAACGACTGCGAAATGACGGCTTCGCACTGCTTCAAGGACGCGCTCGCGGCAGACCCCGATGATACGGCGGGGCTTGAACTTGCGAATATTATCGAGGAGTGCGACGGGTTTATCTCGCGCGACCTCACCGAGCTTAAAGGCTTCGGCAGAGCCGCTGTCGAGGCTATTCACGCGCGTTTTTCCGAGGTTAAGGAAAAGGACAGAACCGAGCTTTCCGAGCCTGATTTCACGCTTTATCTCGGCTATCTCGCGGGGATTCGCGTTCCTCCGGGACTTGAAAAACCGCTGCTTTTCGACGATCCGATAAAGAAGTATTCCGAGGAAGAAAAGCCTGTTGTTAAGGAGTTTTTGCGGAACTTTTTCGGGATTACCGACACGGAAAGCTTCAGGAATTTCTATTATCGCGATATGTCGTACAATCTGTTCCGTATGGCGGGCGATGTTTTGTCGTATCTTGACGGAACGCCGAATTTTTCCGTTTCCGAACTCACGAAAGAGGGAAAGGAAATGTTCGACGACTGCGCCGAGTATCTCAATGCCGTTCGCGAATGTATGACGAAATCAACCGTTCTTGCTTGGGATATCTCGGAGAAAATCGGAATTGCGCGGCATTGTTACGCCTGCGATATCCTTTCGGACAGCGACTTTTTCGGCTGTATGTCGGCGCTTATGAACGCCGCAAAGGAGAACTTTGTTTCGTTTGAGGAATATATGATTTCGCTCGTTATGGGCTGCGGATTTTTTATGTTCATCTCCGAAAATTGCAGCATAAAATCCGCTATCGGCTTTATGAACACGACGCTTCCTATGATTTTAAGCTCTCCGCTTGCCGAAATAAAATGGGGTTAAAATGTTAAAATCTATTGACAAGCGCTGTTAAAGTATGGTATAATAAACCTATGTTAGTTTAACCGTTAATTGAAAGGTGGTTTTACAATGTTTTGTGAAAAATGCGGTACACAAATTCCCGATGGCGGCGAACCTTTGTGCGCTAATTGCCGCGCAAGGCTCGGCGGCGCTCAGCAGAATTTTGCTCAGCCTCAATATCAGCAGCCTGTTCAGCCCGTTCAGCCGACTCAGGCGGCTCCCCAGCAGCCTGTTTATCAGCAGCCCGCTTCAAACGCAGGTTTCTCGGTGAACACTATTCTTGGAAATCCCACGATTGTGCTGGCGCTCAGACTTGCTTTCTGCGCGATTTCGATTTGGGCGGCTTTCGGTCCGCTTCTCGCGTACATCAACTTCAAGTTCTTCGTTACGATGACGACAAGCTTTATGGGACTTCACGCTATGGCGGGTTCTTCCAGTCCGCAGTTTGTTCCCGTGCTTATTCTTATGATTTTGTCAATTCTGCTTTCTTTGGCAGGAACGGCTCTTGTGGTTATTTCTAAGTTTGCTTCGCAGGTTAAGCTTCCGCTTCCGTCGTTCGCATCATATGCGGCTACGGCAGGCGCGCTTCTGTTCTCAATCATCTCTCAGTTCATCACTATCGGCTTTGTCAGCGAATCCAGCGGAATGGCTACGTTCTCAGGATTTGGCGTGTTTATGATGGTTTTGAGCTTCCTCGCTCTCGCGGGAACCGTTTTCCTTGCGCTTCCCGAATTAAAGAAAAAGTAATTTTGCATTATACATAAAAACAGGGTATCGTGAATTTCGCGATACCCATTTTTTGTGATTATTAAGCGATTTTACACGCAAATAACCGAAATCAGCTTAACGAGCGCGCAGAGCGTTATCCCGAAAAGCGTTGGAATTACGAACGCCAGCGCAGCCCATTTTATGCCGCCCGTTTCCTTTTTGATTGTGAGAAGCGTGGTTGAGCAGGGGAAATGCATCAGCGTGAAAATTATCACGCAGAGCGCGGTTACGGGCGTCCAGCCGTTCGCCGTGAACAGCTCGAACATCTGCGACGGCGCGATTTCCGCGAGCACGCCTTGCTGCATATACATCATCACAATCAGCGGGATTACAATTTCATTTGCGGGAAGTCCGAGCAAAAACGCCGTGACGATGACCCCGTCTAAGCCGATAAACCGCCCAAACGGGTCGAAAAAATCCGTTATATGGCTCAGAACGGACGTTTCGCCTATCGAAATGTTCGCGAGAACCCAGATTATCACGCCTGCGGGCGCAGCGACGGCGGCTGCTCTTCCGAGAACGAAAACTGTCCTGTCGAGAAGCGACCGCACGAGTATTTTCCCTATTTGCGGTTTTCTGAACGGAGGAAGTTCAAGCGTGAACGAGGACGGTTCGCCTTTCAGGATTGTCGCCGAGAGGATTTTTGACGCGAAAAATGTCGCGAGTATACCGAGAATTATCACGGCTGTCAGCGCTGCGGCAGACAGCAGGCTTCCGAGTAAGCCGATTGCTCCGCCGATGAAGAACAGCGAAATTACCTTCAAAATCATCGGAAATCTGCCGTTGCACGGGACAAAATTGTTCGTCAGTATCGCAATCAGGCGCTCGCGGCGGCTGTCGATTATCCGCGCCCCCACAACCCCCGCAGCATTACAGCCAAAGCCCATCGTCATACAAAGAGCCTGTTTACCGCAAGCCTTGCACTTGTGGAACGGCTTGTCGAGGTTGTAGGNNATTCCTCCCGGCATATCTCCCCGTTGCATACAAAGATAATGTACATCCTCTCCCCTCCCTTTTTACCTTTTTTCTCAATATATGCCTCGCCCGCACGAACATGCCGCAGGGGGCGTCCCTTTTTGGCATGCGCACATGCTAAGCGCCTGTTTGCCGCAGGCATGGCACTTCCAAAAGGGGTAATCCAGATTGAGCGCGGCCCGCGGCAGGTATCCCAGATCCTCCAGCAGCGTGAACAGCGGGAAGAAAATCGCCATCGGCGGCAGCATTACCGACACTACCCACGCAAGCACGCGATACGCCCCGTCAATGACAACTCCGCGAAGCCATTCGGGCGCGTTAAGCCGCACAAACAGCTCCGAGAGCCTGTCGCCGAGCGCGAAAAGCCCTGCGCTGAGCCACTCCGACGGATAATTCGCGCCGATAATCGTTATCCAGAATACAACCAGCAGCGCCAAAATCATAATCGGAAAACCAAGCGCCCTGCTTGTGAGCAGCTTGTCGATTTTCGGGATTTTTTTCGGGGGCTGCGAAACCGCTCCTTGAGCCGCTTCCGCAGCGTTTTTCAGGATACAGGACGTGATTTTGTCCGAGAGCATATCCGACGTTATTCCCGCAGCCGCGAGAATTGTCCGCGCGCGTTCAACCGCCAAATTCAGCTTATCCGTAAAAAAATCCTCTCCAAAGCAGTTTTTCAGCTCGTTTCTGAACGAATTATCGCTGTCAATCAGCATAAGCGCAAGCCGCCGCGCGGGTACTTTCGCGTAGTAACGTTGGTCAATTTCACACTCAACTTCCGAAATCGCCTTTTCAATAGGTGCGGAATAGCTCAGCCTGCGCGGATTTGGCGTTATCTTGCCCGAACAAATTCCGTCAAGCTTCTCCGTGAGCGTAAAAAGCGTTTTTTTCTTGTGAGCCGACGTTCCCGCAACAGGCACGCCAAGCCGCTTCTCAAGCAGTTCAAGGTCGATTTTTATTCCCGCGCGCTTAGCCTCGTCGAGAAGGTTTACGCATACGACTGTTTTCGGGAATATCTCCATAACCTGAAGCGCAAGGTTCAGACTGCGTTCAAGGCAGGTCGCGTCGCACACGACAACAACCGCGTCCGCGCCTCCGAAACAGATAAAATTCCGCGCAACTTCTTCCTCGGCGGAATGAGCGAGAAGGGAATACGTCCCAGGAATGTCAACCAGAACATACCCGAAATTCTCCGTTCTGCAAAAGCCTTGTGCGGAAGAAACCGTCTTTCCGGGCCAGTTTCCCGTATGCTGATGAAGTCCCGTAAGCGCGTTAAACAGGGTGCTTTTCCCGACGTTCGGGTTACCCGCAACCGCTATTATTTTATCGTCCTCGGAATGTTTTTTTACGACAAGACCGCTGTCTTTAGCGCAAATTCCCGTTGATGACGCAGTAAGTCCCATTCAAATCCCCCTTACGATAACGCCGCGCGCGTCTGCGGCGCGGATTGCGATTACGGCGCCGCAGATGAGATACGCAGAGGGGTCGCCGAGAGGGCTTTTCCCGACGCATCTTACGACGGCATTTTCGCAAAGTCCCAAATCAAGCAGTCTGCGGCGCATTGAACCGTGTATGTTAAGCCGTTTTACAACGGCGGCGTCGCCGATTTTCATATCTGATAAAACGTTTGTCTGAGCCATATTTTCACCTGATTTCATCGGGTAACACCGCGAAGTTTTCGGCTTCGCCTTTTTCATTCACTCGCTTGAT
>DPBR01000032.1:0-13625 GCA_003516865.1 Oscillospiraceae bacterium | reverse complement strand
CGAAAATAATTATGCGGTGTTGCCATAGTTTTTTACAATTCATTATATGAGCTTTTGTAAATCCGGTGAAACTTTTTTCAAAAAGAAAAAGCAGCCCGAAGGCTGCCGATAATGTTTATTTCCGATAACTCAAGCCGCGTTCTCATAATCGAGCGCTTCAGTTGAATACCCCGCTTCTTCAATAAAATCGAGAATATCGGGCGCTGCGAAATAATGCGCCGCCCCAACCACCATAAAGACTTTTTCTCCGTTTTTAAGCGCTTTCACGGCGTATTCAGCCATTTTTTTCTGACGGTTTGCGTACATCGCGGCGAAATAGCGGGCGTACTCTTCGGCATACTCATCGGGAACTCTGCCGCCCGAAAGCATCGTTTCGATAAGGAAGGAATTGTTCGTGCTCCACGCGAGATAAAGCGTTTTATTCTGCGCGATAAGCTGCTCGTAAGGCACGGAAACCGAACTTTTGAGCGAGAAAATCTGAAATTCACGCGATTGCCCCGCGTTGATTTTGTACTGTTCCTCGGCGGTTTCAAGCTCGAAAATCTTCTTGCCTTTTTCCTTTGCAATCGTCAGAATTTCGCGGTCCGTGCCGTATTTCGTTTCATATCCCGCGTCGATTGCGGATTTTTGCGAAAGCGTAATGCTCCACATTGCGGGAACGTACCTGTTGAGATTGTCCGTTTTAATTCCGCGTTCGGTGAAATAACGCTTTATTTCGGCGTAATCATCTCCCATAAATTCAGCCGCAGAGCCGCACTCGAACACTTTCATCGCCTCGTTAACCTCGTCGCGCTTATTTTCAAGCTCAATCAGGTCAATCTCACAGGCAACCGTTTCACATTCGTCCAGCGCGCTGTATATTTCATCGGGATAAACCGTGTTCGGAAGCCCGACGTGCATTGAACCGAGCATATAAACCACGCCGCCGGTCGCTTCGTCGCGGACGGTGAAAAACGGCGGATTGACGTAGTTTTTGGGGACGTTTTTGCAGCCTCCGAGAGTGAAAATAAGCGCCAGCGCCGCTATTATCGCAATAATTCTTCTCATATCAGAAACCTCTGTTTTCCGTGATAAGTCTGCCGCCTATCTCAAAAGTCGGACCTTTCTGCCACAAAAACGGCGTAAGGATAATCTCAAAGCCGCCGCCCGCGCCGCACATATAGTCTGCGGGTCTGCCTTTCGGAAGTCCGCAGCCGCACAGCAGGTTTGTGATAACGCCAGCGTGCGTGACAACGGCGGCGTTTTCGATATCCGCGTTCATCATATCGGTGAACACCGCGTCAAGCCCCTCGATACACCGAAGCGTGAAATCGCCGTACTTCTCGCCGTTCGGGGGAGCGGACTCCGCGCCGCCTCTCAGCCAATCGGAATACTCGCGTAAATCCTGAAGCAGAGCCTGCGTTTTCCCCTCAAAATCGCCGAAATTCATCTCGGAAAGCTCGTCCACAATCATCAGCTTGTTGTCGGGGTAAATAATTTCAGCGGTTTCAAGGCAGCGTTCAAGCGGCGAAGAATAGACTTTCTGCACGTCGGGATAAACTCCGTCCGCGCAGTACGACTCAATCTGCCGCCGTCCCTCCGGACACAGCGAAAGATTTGTCTGACCTATGTATCTTCCGTCAAGATTTCCCTGCGTTATTCCGTGCCTGATGAGGTATATATAGTAGTTTTTCATTGCTGTTCCTCCATATATCTTGTACCGTTGTGAGATATGCCCATTGGGCTGTCGAAAATTTGTTTATTATGCCGCTTTACAAATCGGAATAAATATAATATAATATACTTTACGATAATAATTTGTTTGGAGCGTTTTTATGAACAAGGATTTCCCCAGAATATTAAAATTATTGCGAAAAGAGCGTGGAATACGTCAGAAAGAGGCTGCCGACAGCCTTGGCGTTGCACAGGCGCTTTTGTCGCACTATGAAAACGGAAAGCGCGAGTGCGGGCTTGATTTTCTCATTCAGGCAGCCGATTTTTACGGCGTTTCCGCGGATTATCTTCTGGGCAGGACAAGCTCGCGAAGCGGAACGGTCGTCACCGAAAACGAGCTTCCCGAAAGCGCTGTTTCGGAGAGCTTTGACGGTTCTCTTGAGGAAACCGGTACGTTTCTGCGGAAAAAGCTTGTTACAAATTCGCTTGAAATCATATTTTCGCTCTTGATGAAAGCCAAGAACAAGCGGCTCGCAAAGGCTGTCAGCTCGTATCTTCTGACGTCAACCTACCGCGCTTACCGAATGGTTTACAGCGCGGGCGGCGAGAACGATGAAAACAGCTTTGCCGTTTCGGCTGAGGCGGCTTCGGGGAAATCCGCCGCGAGGCTTGCGCTCGACGACGTTGAGGCGAGGGAAGCGGCGCTTGACGGCACGGCTGACGAGCGCATTACAAATTCACGCGTCGAGAGCGATTATCCGCGTCAGTGCGCGGCGCTTTTCTCGGTTATCAGCAACGTTGAGCGCGACCTTGAAAAGCTTTGATTATTCGTCGGCGATGTTGTTTTCGAGGATAAAGCGCTCGTTTTCGCGCCAGTTTTCCTTTACCTTGACGAAAATCTGAAGATTGACCTTGACGCCGAGCAAATCTTCGATATCCTTTCGCGCGAGCGTTCCGATAGTTTTAAGCTTTTCGCCGTCCTTGCCGATAATCATACCCTTATGTGAATTTTTTTCGCAGATAATAACCGCGCCGAGGTCGATGATTTCGGCGCCTTTTTTGTTGACGCGCTGAGAAAACTGCTCGATTTCAACGGCCGTTCCGTGAGGGATTTCGTCGTGCATTGTCCAGAGCAGCTTTTCGCGGATAATTTCGCTGCAGAGGAAGCGTTCGGTGCGGTCGGTTGCGATATCGTCGGGGAAGAAGTGCTCGCCCTCGACGGCGAATTTTTCGAGAACGGGCAGGATTTTGTCCGTATTTATTCTGTTTTTCACGCTTACGGGAATGATTTCCTCGAAGTCGTAAAGCTCGCTGTACTGCGCGATTGCGGGTAAAACGGCGCTTTTTGACTTGAGCAGGTCGATTTTGTTGAGAATAAGCACAACCTGCGTTCCGCGCTCCGCAAACGAGCGTATCAGCTCCTGTTCAACGGGCGAAATTTTCTTCGTAACGTCCGCCATAAGTATCGCGCAGTCCACGTCGTCAACGCTTGTCCTCACCGACTTCACCATATGCTCGGCAAGCTTTGTTTTTGGGCGGAGAAAGCCGGGCGTGTCGATAAACACAAACTGCGTGTCGCCCTTTGTGAGAACGCCGTTTATGCGGTTTCGCGTTGTCTGCGGTTTTTCGCTGACGATTGAGATTTTCTCGCCGACAAGAAAGTTAGTAAGCGAGGATTTCCCGACGTTCGGTCTGCCCGTGATTGCGATAAATGCGTTTTTAGTCATTGTTTTCTCCCTTGATTTTATATACAGTTCTGAAATAAACCGATTTTTCCATTGCCTTTGTGACGATAACGATACATCTCGGTATCATCTGTTCGTTCGCGAGAATAACGTAGTCGCCTTTCGCATAGCCGTTGTTCGGAAGCTCGGCGCGTTTTCCGCGGAGAACCGTTTTAAGCTGCTCGCGCGTGAGCGTAAGCACGGAAAAAGCCGCGTTTTCGCCGATTTCGGGATTTTTCTCGCGGATAAAATCCTCGCGTATCTCGCGGATTTTACGTTCAACAAACGCTTCGTACAAATCGGGGCGCTTTTTTTTCGTGACATCAACCGACATCTTTTCCTGCCACTCGCGAACGCTTTTGTGGTCGCCCGAAATCAATACTTCGGGAACGCGCCGTCCGCGCCATTCCTCGGGTCTGGAGTACTGCGGGAACTCAAGAAGCCCGTTGTAGTGGCTTTCGATGCTGTAAGCGTCCTCGTTCGGGAGAACGCCTTTCTGAAGCCTTGCCACGGCGTCCGTGATAATCAGCGCGGGAAGTTCGCCGCCTGTGAGAACGTAGTCGCCGACGGATATTTCCTCGGCCTCAAGCTCTTCAAGAACGCGCTCGTCAACGCCCTCGTAATGCCCGCAAATCAAAATAAGACTTTCTTCGCGCGCAAGCTCCGCGATTTTTTTCTGCGTGAGCGTTTCACCTTTCGGCGAGAGGTAGATTACGCGCGATTTCGCATTAATCCGCGCCTTTATCGCCTCAACGCAGTCAAAAATCGGCTGCGCCTGCATAACCATTCCCGTGCCGCCGCCATAGGGCTTGTCGTCAACGTTTCTGTGCTTGTTTTCGGTGTAATCGCGGATATTGTGCGCGTAAACCTCGATAAAACCGTTCTTAATCCCGCGTCCCAGAACGCTTTCCGTGAACACGTTTTCGCACATTTCGGGAAAGAGCGTTGCAATATCAATCCTCATCAAACAGCCCCTCAAGCGGCTTTATCAGCATTTCTCCCGCGCCGAGGTCGATTTTCTTCACAACCTCGTCTATGCACGGGAACATAAGCTCCGCGCCGTTTTCTTTCTTGATTGAATAAACGTCGGTCGCGCCGTTCTGATAAACGTCCGAGATTTTTCCGTAAACCTCGCCGCTGTCGATATCCTTGACCGTAAGCCCGATTATGTCCTGAATATAGTAAACTCCGTCGGGAAGCTCCAAGTCGTCGCGGTTCATATAAAGCGTCTTTCCGACAAGCTTCTGCGCCGCTTCAACCGTATCAATGCCCTCAAACTTCATTATTACAACATTTTTGTGCGGATAAGCGCGGGTGATTTCAACGGGCTTTTCGCCTTTTTTGTCAAGATAAAGCTCCTCAAATTCACACAAAAGCTCCGCCGAATCGCAGTAATACTGACAGCGCACTTCGCCGCGTATTCCGTGAGTGGCAACGATTTTTGCCGTTTCAAGATACTGTTTCATATCGCTCAATTCTCCGATTTTCCTTTTTTCTTATTCACAACAAGCTTAACCGCCTGAATACAGGACTTGAAGTTCAGCGCGGCGACTATAACGAAAATAACCGCGTTTATCACGTTCTGCAAAGCGCCGTAGGGCAGGAACATTATCGACAGCGCCATCATCACGAGAAGCGTCATATTAACGCCGATTTTCGCCCAGTAAACCTTCATATAAAGCAATTTTTTCGTGTCGATTATACGATAAACGAACACTATTATATAGCTTGCAAGCGTTGCGACAGCCGCGCCCGAAATTTTCATGGTCGGGATTAGAATTAAGTTTAGGACGATATTTGCGGCGGCGCCTATCGACGAGGAAATAAGCGAGTGAGTCGTTTTGTTGGAAGCCTCGTAGATACTCGCGAGGAAGTTGCTGAAGCTCTGGAAAACAACCGCTCCGAGCAGAATAGGAACGTAAAAATACGATTCCGCGAAGCTCTCCGCCACGAAAAACGGTATAATCAGCGGTCTGAGGATAAGCATTATTCCCGCGCTTGCGAGGAACATAACCGTCTGCATCATACTGAAGATATTTGAGTAGAAATTTGAAACCGTGCGGGAATTTCGCTCCGTAATCGCGGACATTCGCCAAGCCTGCGAGAAAATTCCCACGACGACTGTGGCGAGGTTAGGGAACTTGTAGGCGATTCCGTACAGTCCGTTTGCTTCGCTGCCGAGAAACGCCGTTACCATAAAGCCGTCCGAGGTGTTGATTATCCACCACATAATCATCGTCGGCATAAGCGGAATACTGTATTTCAGCATCGCTCCGCGCAGCACCGGGTCGTTTCTGACGGGGCGGTATTCCTTAATCAGCTTCGTTGTGACATTCAGGAATATTACTGAAGTGAAATCGCCCAGAACAACCGCGAAAACGTATCCGGCAATTCCAAGCTTGAATATTCCCATAAACACAAGGCTGTAAATTATCATAGAAACGGTTGTAACGATACCGTCGATTGCATAAATCGTGACCGAGTGCCTTGCGCGGATATAAATCGCGCAGATTTCCTTGACGGCGCCCATAAAGACGTAGATGAAAACAAGCCATTCGTAGCCTTTCAGCATAGGAATAAGCCCGATAAGCGGCGTAACCACCGCGAAAATCACCATTCCGATTACCGCGACGTTTATACCTATTGAAAATACGCCTTTTCCGTCGTTCTTTTTCTCAAGGGCAAAGCGAAGCACGCCGTCCGCGATAGACAGCGTAAATACAGATATGAAGATAGAAGCGGCGTTTATGATGTTTGTGAGGTCGCCGTAAGCCGCCTTATCGAGCATACTTGTGTAGAAATTCAGCATTACATACACAAGCATCTTCGAGCCGAACTGACCTATGCCGAGTACTATTATATTACCCGCGAGAGTTCGGTACTTGTTGTTACTCATCTGTTTTTGTCCCAATTTATCTTTTGTCCTTAAAGAATTCCGAGAGGATTTCGCCGCATCTTTCTTTCAGCACGCGGCTTCTGACCATCGGTATATGCGTGAATTTCTCGTCAAACAGCGCCGCGACCGAAGCGCACGCGCCGTTTTTATCGTCGAACGCGCCGTAAACGAGCCGTTTCAGTCCCGCGTTCATCACGGCTCCCGCGCACATCGGGCAGGGTTCGAGTGTGACGTAGAGCGTGCAGCCTGAAAGCCGCCTGTTTTTGAGCGTTTTCGCGGCGTTTTCAATAGCGATAACCTCTGCGTGGGCTGTCGGGGATTGAAGCTCCTCGCGGCGGTTGAAACCCTCGCCGATTATTGCGCCGTCCTTATCCACGACAATCGCGCCGACGGGTATTTCGCCGCGCGAAGCCGCTTCCCGCGCAAGTGAAAGCGCTTTTTCCATATATTCCTCGTCCGTGAGCGGAACGGACTTTACGTTTTCGCTCATTTTTCAGGATATTCTTCCGCTGCGTGCGGGACAGCCGCCCTCCGCCTGTCAAACAGCTTTTCGATAAGCCCGCCGCAGAGCTGAACGCCGATTGTAAGCGCCGCCCAGATAATGTTATAGAGCAGAATGTTGATTTCGTTGAACATATCGTACTTCGAGAATATCATAAACACAAGCGCCAGCAGAACGCCGAGAGAAACCCCGAAAAGCTGCATAATGCTGCCGATAGTGACGCGCGAACGGATAGATTTCGCCGCTTTAATCGCGCCTGTAAACGCCGTGAGCGTTCCGTCGCAGCAAAGCGCCGCGCAGCCGCGGGAGGTGAATTTCGTGTGATTGTTGAAGCAGTCGTGGTTCTCGAACGGGATAATTCTGACGGTTCTCTCGTCGATATTGAACAAATCCGCGACAAACGAGCTTGTAATCATACCGTCAACCGTCTTTATAATAAGTGAAACGCCGCGTTCCGCGAAGTCGTCGACGCACGCCTGAACCTCTTTTTCCGCCTTAACCGCCGCGAAGAACAGCAGGCAAACCTCGCCGCCGACCGCGAGATAAATAACCTCGTCGTCGTTGACGTTCGCCGCCATTTCCTTTTTGACGTTCGGAACGGATATTTCGTGCGCTTTCATATGAGCGCGGTTGCCGAGAAGCACGCGTCTGCGGTCAATCCAGCCCATAACGCCGAGATTATTCTCGTAAACAATTCCGCTTACGGGTTTGAGAAGTTCCTGCTTGTAGCCGAGCATATTGAAGAACGCGTCCGACATCACGCTGTCCGCGCTTACGGCAAGGCTTGCCGCATAGATTATCGCCTCGTCGACGTTAACTCTGCCCTCGCCGCGGTTTCTGGGCTTATTATAGCCGCAGATGTTGGTTATCTTGATTGCGCTGGGCGGGAAAAGCGTTTTCGCGTCGAGAAGAACGGCGTTCGTTTCACTGAATTCCTCAACCGCGCCATAGCCGAGAAGCGCAAATTTCTTGGATTTGCCTTTATTTGCCGCCGCGAGAAGCTGAACCGTGACTATCATCGAGCAGGAGAACGCCGCTGCAAGGCAGAGAATTGCCGTCATAACGGTAACTCCCCAGGAAAGCTTGTTGAGCATAACCTTATCCCACGGTATATTTTTCACCGCGCCGCCGTCCTCGACAAAAAACGCGACAACACCGCCGATTATGGAAGCGATAAGCGCAGCGACGGAGGTTTTTCCGAGAATCCTGTCGGAAGCGTCCTCGCAGTAGGTTGAAACGATGAAGTCATAGAGCATTTCGGTTTTTCTCATCGAAGCGATAACTGGAATACCCGCGGAATAGCCCTTTGCAAGCTGTTTTGCGCCGTCGTTGTCGCAGCGTTCCACGAAATATTTCGCACTCTCTTTCGATGTGAACGCGAGATTTTTCTTCGCGGTTCTGACGGTAATCAGCTTTGAAACCGTGTTAAAGCAGAGCAGACCGAGCGAAACGAGAAGATAAACGTGCGAATAGCTTCTCTGGATATATTCTCCGTAAATCAGATAGGGGATAAGCGCGAGAATTGAGAAGGTATGGGCAAACGCGCAAAGCGTATCTCCGTCGGGACGCAGCTTTGCGAGTCTTGAAAAGCCGTTTGTGATAACGGAAGAACACGCCGCGAACGAAAGAATACCGATTGTAAGGTGAGTATAGAGGTAGTTTTCGGGAGCGCGCCGCAGGTTGATTATTCCGCCGAGCGAGCCTACGTTCAGATTTGCGATATTCACGATAGCCACGAAAAGCGTTGCCGCAAACAGCGCTCCGAGTATTATCAGACGGCTTACAAGTCCCTTTGTGGCGCGGGAAAGCCTGTCGCGGATTACGTTTTCATCGTCAAGGTCGATTTCTTCCTCGGTTTCATCATCGGCGGGAGCGGGCTTGCTTTCGGTGCGTACGTCCTCAAGCTCCTCCTCGGAGGTTTTTTCGAGAATGAAGTCCGAGATTTTCCTCATTTTCTTCTGGGCAAGCTCGTTTGCCGCCTTCATTTCCTCAAGCTTTTCATCTTTTTCCGCTTCTTCGGCAGCCGCAGCCGCTTCTTCCGCGGACTTAATCTCGTCGGGGTCCTCGCCCTCCTTGAAAAGCCCGTATTTCTGCATATTTTCCTCGGCGATTTTCTTGTTGAGCGCGTCAACAATGCTCTCGCCGACGTGAAGTTCGCCTACAATGGGCGCAGACTGCTTTCCCGCGCCCGAAAAAAGAACGTCGTCCGGTTCTTTTTTGCGCGAAACGGCGGGCTGATACTCCTTCACGCGTTCGCCGCCGTGAGCGATGCGCTTAAGGTCGTTTCCCGCGACTGTCAGCGTGTCCGTGTCGTCGCCGCCCTTAAGCATATCCTCGACTCTCTGCTTGGATTCCATAGGATTGATTAGGTCGAGCATTTCCTCCGGTGATTCCGCTTCTCTGTCGGCTTTAAGCAGAGCGCGGTTAATTTCGTCGATTTTCTGCTGTTTGCGCAGCTCCATTGTTTCCGTTGTAACGAGGTCGCCGCGCGTGTGGAAAACGATATCGTCGTCCTCGCCCGCAACGTCCGGCTTTACAAAGGCGCTGACGTGCTCCGAGAACTTATCTACTTCCGCCGTATCCGCGGTATCCGGGTCGAACGAGCGAACCATATTCTTCTCATACAGCTTTACGTCAGCCGCGTTCCCGATATCCCGCGCAAGCCGCGCTTCATATTCGCTTTCGGTAAGCTGACGCGCGGAGAGCGTTTCGCGCTCTTCGGTAATTCTTACCGCATTTTTCGATTCAAAAGCGCTTGAAATATCGCGTCTGAGGCGCTCTTCCGACTCTTTTTCGGTGAGCTGTTTAGCGACGGACTTGCTTCGAGTGCCGGGAATATCCGTCAAAATCTGCGTAACGCTCAAATCCTTTTCGGACGAGCGCTTGACGGGCTTTTTCTGCATACCCGTGAGAACAGGCGCGGAATTTCTTTTATCGGGGTCGTTTCTGAGCGAATCGACTTCCTTTAAAATGTCGTCAACATCATATTTTTTTGCCATATATTTTTACCTCCGTTAAGAGAGCCTTATTTTCTGTGTTTCAGGATTTCGTACATCATAATTCCCGCGGAAACGGAAGCGTTGAGGGAATTTACCTTTCCGAGCATCGGAAGCGACACGACGACGTCGCAGTTTTCTCTCACGAGCCTTGAAAGTCCGAATCCTTCCGAGCCTACCACAAGCGCCGAGGCGCCCGAAAAATCGACTTTATCGTAAGGCTCGCCGTCCGCTTCCATTCCGTAAACCCAGACGCCCCGTTTTTTGAGCTGTTTTATGGTATCGACAAGGTTCGCCACGCGGCAGATTTTAACGTAAGCCGCCGCTCCCGCCGAAGTCTTGAACACGGTCGAATTAAGCGAAGCGGAGCGCCTTTTCGGGATAATGATTCCGTCCGCGCCCGCGGCTTCGGCGGTTCTGATGATTGCGCCGAGATTGTGCGGGTCGGCGATTTCGTCCGCGATAATGATAAACGGCGGTTTTCCTTTGGATTTCGCTTCGCCGAGGATATCCTCAAGATCGCAGTAATTTCCCGCGCAAAGCTCGATTGCCGCGCCGCCGTGCTTCGGAGTGCCGCAAAGCGCGGTTAGCTTCTCCTCGGCAACCTGCTTTATCAAAACGCCGCGTTTTTTCGCCGCGTCAATAATCGCTCCGAGGCTTGCGTTATTCTGCACGAAAAGCGAGTCGATTTCGTTTTCCGAGCGCAGCGCTTCAAGAACCGCGTTTTTTCCGTAAATAATCTGTTTTTCGTTATTATCCATAATTTTCCTTTTTTCTCATAAAATAAAATCATACATTCTTTATTATAACATATTTCAAATGATATTTCAACTGTAAAAATGTGTTCAATTTATAAAATTTCTTTAAAAATACCGCCGATTACCATTGCAATTTATACAAAAATATGGTAAACTGTTATATGGGCGAAAATGCCTGCAAAAAAATGGGCGGTGAAATAATGTGATAATCAGACCTGCGCGGGAAAACGACCTGCCTGCGCTTTTGAGAATATACAACAGCGAGGTTGAGCTTGGCACGGCGACTCTCGACCTCAATCCGAGAACGCTTGACGAGTGGCGCGAGTGGTTTTTCGCGCACGGAACGGACGCGCACTTCATTCTTGTCGCGGAAGAAAACGTCAAGCCGGTGGGCGACGCTTCGCTTTCGGAGTATCGTCAAAAAGAGGCGTATTCCTCAACTGCGGAGCTTTCGGTGTATATTGACCGCGGTTTTCGGCGCAGGGGAGCGGCTTCGGCGCTTATGGAAGCGGTTCTTGCGAAAGCGCGTGCCTGCGGAAAGCTGCACAGCGTGGTTTCCGTGATAACGGCGGGAAATGAAGCGAGCGAGCGGCTTCACGCGAAATTCGGCTTCACGTTCTGCGGAACGATGCACGAAGTCGGTTTTAAGCACGGAAAATACCGCGATATTGACAATTTTGAGCTTATTTTGGGAGAGTAATTTATGTTCAGTAAGATAAACAGCGTGGGGCTTTTCGGGCTGAACGCGTTTCCCGTGACGGTTGAGGCGAGTTTTTCGGCGGGACAGCCGAATTTCGATATCGTGGGAATGCCCGATATCGCCGTTCAGGAGAGCAAGGCAAGGATACGCGCGGTTCTGGGACAGCTTAACCTGAAGCTGCTGAACGGCAGAGTTACGGTAAATCTCGCGCCCGCAAGCGTGAGGAAAATCGGCTCGATGTTCGATTTGCCGATAATGATAGCGCTGATGAAAACGGGGAACGTTATCGCGGGCGACTGCGCGGACGCGGCTTTTGTCGGCGAACTTTCGCTTGACGGCACGCTTTCTCCGATAAACGGCGCGCTTGGAATGACGATAACCGCGTCGCAGAACGGGATAAAGCGGATTTTTCTTCCTAAAGCGAATGCGAAGGAAGCGTCCGTTGCCGATAATATCGAGGTTTACGGCGCAGAGCATATAACGCAGATTGTCGATTTTCTGCGGCACGGAACGGGGCTATCGCCCGAACCGCGGTATATTCCCTCGGCGGAAGAAGCCGCGCGGAGAATGGGTGATTTTGCCGACGTTATGGGACAGACCGCCGCGAAAAAGGCGATTGAAGTTGCCGCGGCAGGCTCGCACAACCTGCTGATGATAGGACCGCCCGGTTCGGGAAAATCGATGCTTGCGAAGCGTATTCCGTCCGTTCTGCCGAAAATCACGTTTGAGGAGAGCATTGAAACAACGCAGATTTACTCGGTCGCGGGTTACATAAACCCAAGCGAGCCGCTTATCACGGCGCGTCCGTTTCGCTCTGTGAGCCACACCGCGAGCGCTGTCGGGCTAATCGGCGGCGGAAGCGTTCCGCACCCCGGCGAAATTTCGCTCGCGCACAACGGCGTGCTGTTTCTCGACGAGCTTCCGGAATTTGACCGCCGAGTGCTTGAAACGCTCCGACAGCCGCTTGAAAACGGCGAAATCACGATTTCGAGGGCTTCGGGTTCGGTGAATTACCCGTGCGAGGTGATGATGGTTGCGGCGATGAACCCGTGTCCCTGCGGCAATTTCGGCAATCCGCTGAAAAAATGCACCTGCTCGGATAAGATGGTGACGGGATATCTCAACAAGATTTCGCAGCCCGTTCTCGACAGAATTGACATTCAGATTGAAGTTCAGCCCGTGAAGTACGACGACCTTTCAAAGCGCGTTAAACAGGAAAATTCCGCCGCGATAGCCGAGCGCGTGCAGAAAGCGCGGGATATTCAGGCTGCGCGTTTTCGCGGCACGTCAATCAAGTCGAACAGCCGCATTACGCCCGATATTATCGCGGAAGTGTGCGCGATGACGGACGAAGCCGAAGAACTGCTTCGCGGCGCGTTTGAGCGGCTTGGGCTGTCGGCAAGAGCTTACGACAGGATATTGAAAGTCGGGAGAACGTGCGCCGACCTTGACGGAAGCGAGAAAATCGGAAAAAATCACATCTTTCAGGCAATCGGTTTTAGAAGTCTTGACCGAAAGTACTGGAACAGATGACGCATAAACTGTTGATATACGACAATATTTTTGAGGAGTTTTGATAAATGAACAAAAGAAGCTGCGGAATTTTAATGCACCTGACTTCGCTGCCCTCGCCTTACGGAATAGGAACGATGGGCGCTGAGGCGGAGAAATTCGCCGCGTGGCTTAAAAGCGCGGGTCAGAGCTACTGGCAGGTTCTTCCGACGGGACCTACCGGCTACGGTGATTCGCCGTATCAGCCGTTTTCGTCCTTTGCGGGAAACCCGCTTTTGATTGACCTTGACGAGCTTTGCGACCAAGGCTTGATATCGAGAACGGACTGCGAGAACGCGGATTTCGGCGCAGACCCGGATATCGTTGATTACGACAAGATAAACAAGACTCGCAGAGAGCTTCTGAAAAAGGCTTGCGCGGCGTTCACGGACGACGTGGGATATACCTCGTTCAACCTCTATCAGGCTGATTGGCTTGAGGATTACGCGCTGTTTATGGCGCTGAAAACGAAATTCGGCGGGAAACCTTGGAACGTCTGGGACGACGATATCAGGTTCAGAAAGCCCGAGGCGCTTCAGAAGTGCAGGGAAGAGCTTGCCGACGAGATACGCTACGAAAAGTTCTGCCAGTACATTTTCTTCCGTCAGTGGACGCGTTTTCATCAGACGTGCAATTCAAACGGGATAAAAATAATCGGCGATATCCCGATTTACGTTTCGCCCGATTCATCGGACGTATGGGCAAATCCGCAGCTTTTCGAGCTTGACGAGAGGCTGAACCCTAAGCGCGTTGCGGGAGTTCCGCCGGATTATTTCTCGAAAACGGGACAGCTCTGGGGCAACCCGCTTTACGATTGGGCTGCGATGAAGAAGGACAATTATTCT
>DPBR01000003.1:56858-65295 GCA_003516865.1 Oscillospiraceae bacterium | reverse complement strand
TCCCCTAAAACCCTTTAGCGCTTTTTTTGCGCGTTTATGTCGCTTCGCTCCAGTCCCGCGCTTCGCGCGGAGTCCGCGGCTTCGCCGCGAGTGCCTCCGGCGGCTTAAAAACTTTTTCTGAAGAAAAAGTTTTTAAGAATTTCAAAAAGACTTTAATCGCTTCGCGGTTCTCGCCGTAAGTTTGCGTGATGAGCGGTGCAACTCCCAAAGTTCGGCGAGAACTTGGAGCAGGTCAGCGGGACTCGCTGCCGAGCTGCACCCGTGAGGCAAACTGAGCCACTGACGCGAAGCGAAACAAAAAGTCTTTTTAGATTTTTAAGACCTTTTTCTTCAGAAAAAGGTCTTAAACCCCGCGGGAGCGACTGGAGCGCGGAGCGCGACGACTGTGAGCGACTGGAGCGAAGCGACCACGCTCGTCACGGTTTTGAGCCGAAGATGGGCTTACCGGAGATGGTTATATAAAGCCGCTCGGCGTTGCCGGAGGAGTAATCGTTCGAGAGGTTGAAGTTTGACCAGTTTCTGCGCGTCAGGCGCCCCTGAACCGTCAGACCGTCGCCATTTTGGAGCGTTCCGCCGCTGAATTTTATCGCGCATTTTGTATCGCAGTCCTTGCCCGAAGCGGACGAGAAATTACCCGAAATGCTGCTTGTGAGCGCGCTGTACGAGCTTCCCGTAAGCGCCGCGTAATCGCAGCAGAACACAAGGTCGCTGTCGCCGTCATTCGTGAAGAAATAGTCGATTTCAAGCGCGGAAAGGTTAATCGGCGCACCTGTTTTGTTCACTATATCGAGAGCAATCGGAATTGTGTTCGCAGAGCCGCTTGTCTGCTGCTGCGAAAGGCTCACTCGCAGACCGTTGTTCTCGCCTGTGGGGTTTGTCGGCTGAGCGCTCCGAGAACTGCTCTGAGAGCTTTGCTGCTGCGAGCTTTGAGAACTCGTGCTGCCGCTTGAAATCGGCTTTGTGCCAGCCGCCTTACCGTCGGGTTCAGCGCCGAACACAAGCACGCCGCCCTCGTAAAGTCCCGTTGAAACCGCGCGAACAAGCTCCGAGCCGTTGCTGCCCTTAAGCTCCTTATAGGACGGGTCGTTTTCGGCGTTCCAGCCGGGCGCGCTCATTCTGAACTGAACTTCCTTCTTATGCTCGCTCTGACCGCCGGGATAAATCTTCACACCCGAAAAGTCAATCGAAACGTAATAAATATTCTTCGCCTTGTTCCACTCGTACAGCCCGCCAAACTTCGCGCCGTCATTGTAATTAAGCGAAACCGTCACCGCCGACGGGTCGGAAATCTCCGACAAATCCACGAAGTAGCGCAGCTCAAGGTTATCGGTAACGCGCGCAGGCCAGCCCGTTTTGTTGTAAATCATCGCCTTGATTTCCGTGAAATCGTTGCCCGAAGCGTTTACGCGGTATTCCGTGTAAAGCTCCTCGCCGACAGTTTCGACAGCGCCGAAATTCTTCAGCGTCTGACCGCCGTATTTCTTGTACATTTTGGCGAGAGCGCCCGTAAATCCCGCGTTATAATCGCACGCAACCTCGTTTTTGCAGTAATCGTTAACCGAGTCCGCGTAATTATCCGAAGCGTCCGGACCGCCCACAAGCGCACCGTAAAGCACATGGCGGTGGTTTGCAGGCTCGCTCATATTGTTCGCCCAAGAGCCTTGAGCGGTTCTGTGGTGAGGGTGTTCGGGAGGATTTACGCCAAATCCCACGACATAGCTTCTTCCGCTGCTTCCGAGGGCATAGTCAATCTGCGTTTCCAGAAGCTTTGTATAAGCCGCAGTTTTTGAAGCGGGGCAGTTTCCCCCGTCAACGTAAGAACCCGCGAGAAACGCCGCGTTCGCCGCATAACGCAGACTTCCCCAGCTATCGAGCCACGCAAGCCCTTTCGGGGAATATGTAATGCTTTCGCCGCCTATTCCGCACCACCAGTCGAGGTTTTTCTCAAGAGCGGACTTGTACTTCGCGCCGTTCGTGAGGTTCGCGAGCAGGCAAGCCGCGCCGTAAAACTTGTTGTCCCAGCCGAGCGTCCACTTGTAATCAGGCTCGAACGAGTCGAAATACTTATCCGCTTTCGTGAGATACGCCTTGTCGCCCGTCGCGATATAAAGCCACACCGCGCTCCATATCAATTCGTCGTAAAAGCCGCTGAACGAGCTGTAAAAGCCGTTTGCGGCAGTATAACCCGCGTCGCTTTTCGTTGAATCGGCAAACTCAAAAAGCTGTTTCGCGTGAGAAAGGCACTTTTCGGAGTAGCTTTTATCGATATCCTTAAACACCGCCGAACACGCCGCCAGAGCCGCCGCAGCTTCTCCGACGGGAGTTGAGCCGGGGCTGTTTCTGTCAACCTTAAACGAGGGTCTGTTCATCTGCATAACCTCGGCGGGACCCCACCAAGCGTGGTCCGCGTTTCCGTCCCCGACCTGATAATAATAAACGTCCGCGGACGGGTGACATTTTATCAGATAATCGCAAATCCACTTGATATTTCCGAGCGCATAGTCAAGCTGACCGCTCTTCGCGTAAGCGTCCCTGTCCTCGTAAACGCTCCACGAGAGCATTGTCGCGGTGTACGCCATCGGCAGGTTAAACTTCGCGTTGTCGCCCGCGTCATATAGCCCGCCCGTGAGGTCAAGACCCGCGTCCGCGCCGTCGTTCATTCCGCTGTCGCCGCGCCAGTTGCAGCGCGCCGTTTTCTCGTCGATATCGCCGCTTCTCTGAAGCTCATAGAACAAAATCGACTTCTGAAGCGCCTCGCCATAGTTGAATTTTCCCGTGGATTT
Organism: Oscillospiraceae bacterium; assembly: GCA_003516865.1. GTDB lineage: Bacteria > Bacillota > Clostridia > Oscillospirales > Ruminococcaceae > CAG-115. Next base: position 62,512 of record DPBR01000003.1, on the reverse strand, counting down.
CACACCCTCGGTCTGATTTCCCGTCGAGGTTGTGCCGCCGCCCGTGGGCTTTGAGCCGCCGGAATTGCCGCCCTGAGCGTTTTCGCCCGCGTTTCCGTCCGAATTTTCTTCGGAGGAAGAACCGCTCTGCGATGAATTTCCGCCGCTTGGCGCGTTGTCCGAGCTTTCGCTCACTGCGCTTGAAATCCCGCTCCAGATATTATCCGAGCCGCTTTCGCCCGATGAATTTTCCGTGGTATTTCCGCCGACAGGATTGTTTGCGCTGCATCCCGAAATCAGCACGCACGCCGCCAGAACCGCCGCAATCGCTCTTTTGCCAAATCTCATATAAACCTCCAAAATGCCGAAAAGCCGCATAAAAACGGCTTAATACCGTCGAAGCATTCGCACAGTTGTGCGGATAGAAGTGTTTTTGCCTCGGCAGAGCTGAGGCAAAAAAGTATTAAAATGCCCGCTTTGCGGGCAAATTAGTTGTTTCAGCAAACCGAAAAGCCGCATAAAAACGGCTTTTTCACAGGTCAAGTCACTTGTGAAGCCTATCATATCTCTCGACAAACGTCCGCGCCGCCGCAAGAATTTTTTCATACTTCGCGTCGCCGCTGTCAACAACGGACTTGAAGAAATTATAGACTTTTTTGTTCGTTTCGAGAGCGCTTATGCGTCTTGAAACATAGTCGTGAGCAGCTCCAAGCTCCGGATTTTCCATAATCGCAATCGCGAAATCCACAAAGCGGTTCACGTCCGTAAATTGCAGGAAATTGCACGCCGTTACAACGCTCGAATAATAGTTCGGCGATACGATAACCTCGCCGTTGCACTCGACGTCGCCCGCGAGCAGGCAGTTAAGCTGTTCGTCCGAGAGCGATTTTATCGCGTAAGCCGACTCAACCATATTGCAGTCGGGCATCTGCTCCGCCTTTTCGAGAACGACAAGCGGAAGAACGTTGTTCGAGATTGATTTTCTGCGAACCGTTCCGAGCTTCGCCGAAAGCGTGCCGAAATGGTCGGGCTTATACTCGGCTCTGCCGCTTATGATAAGCCTCAGCATATCCTTCGGGAACGCTTCGAGCGGTATTTTAACGGACGCGCTTCTGAAACCCGTAATTCCATCGCGCGTTTCGATAACCTCGGCAGGCTTCTGCTCCGCAGACTCGGTTTCCTCGGAAACGGGCTGTTTTACGGGAATAATCTCGGTATAAGGCTCTGTTATCTTCTCGATTACCGCGCATCTGAACGGAACGTCCTTTTTCACGCAGCACACAGCGCCGTGATGTCCCTTGAGCAGCGCGGAGTGAAATCCCGAAAGATGATAGACGATACCGCCTATTCTGCGGTTCTTGACCTTATCCTCGGTGAACATCGAAACCTTTCCGCTGTACGCGTCAAGCGGCTGCGTGGGAACGAGAAAACACGGCTTAAACGTCTTTTCCTCGCCGATTGTGCGGTTAATTTCCGCCGTTCCGCGAACTTCGTGCGAGATATTGTACCCGCCCCAGAAAAACACGCCGTTTCCGTCCGTCGGGTAATAATCCGAAGCGTAAACCGTGTAAACGCCGTCCTGAAGCAGACAGAAAATATCGCGAAGTCCCGCCGCAAGCGAATCGCCGTTATTAAGGCGGGCGAAACAAGCCGTAATCGAGTCGCGGATTTTGCCGTCCGAGCCTTGAAATCCCGGACAAAACGACACAAGCTTATCCGAAAACTTATTTCCATAGCTCGGACAGATAAGGTCGATGATAGGGTCGGAGCCTATGTAAAAAAGGCGCGTATCGTTGCTGAGGTTTCCGCTGTGGTCAGCGTGTCCCGCCGTACACGTTCCGATTGCGCACTCGCCGTTTTTAACCGACACAAGAAGCACGCTTTTTCCGTTCACATCAATCGTTTCCGTTTTAATTTCCGCCGACACTCATCTCACCTCCGCTGTCATTTCTGCTCAAGACTGAGCGAAATTATATCGGCAATCCCGCCGACAAACTTCTTTTCAAACGCCCTTTTCGGGATATATGCAAGAGGCGCGTTGTTTTTGTAGATAATGAACATTTTGTCCGATTCGATAAAGAAATCCGCCTCGCTCCACGGCACGATATCCCTGCTCTCGTAAACGCAGCTTTCGCAGGCGGCAAAGCCCGTTCTGCTTATCACGAACGTTATCGCCTGTCGGGAAGCGGGGTCCGCGTCCGCAAGCGCCTTATACCGCGCCCTCGCAATCGCGTGAGCCACAATATTTATGATAAGCGCGGCGATTGCTCCCGCGGCAACCGAAATCGGTATAAAATAAAGGATATTGTCGCGCGTAATGCCGACTGTGAAGTTGAGAATTCCGAACGTCACAAGCATTATCAGAATTGCCACAAGCCACAAAAATTTCACAAGCCTGAAATTCAGCAGCATAATAAACGCCGACGCCGTTTCCGCCTCGTCCAACATTCCCTCGCCCGTGTAGATGTCCTTTCCGAGGGACATCTCACGATACATTGATTTAAGCGGGAAAAGCCGCTTTCCGTGCAGATATCCGAAGCCATACTCCTTTTGCCTGCATTCGATTATGGCAATCGCCCTGAGCATATCTTCAATTGTGCTGAACATTTTATTAGTAATGCGGAACGTTTCGCGTTCGGTCGTGAGAACAATTTCCCGTCTCGTAACCGAAGCGGCTTTAATCATATCCCAGCTATAAACGACAGGCGTCTGAACGCCCACCGGATAAACGGCGAAAACGCTGCCGATTATATATGTACAGCCGGCTTTATCGTCGCCCGCGCTCACAGGCTTCAAGTCGCTGAACGCCATTTTTTTCGCCCTCCCCGACATAAATTTACAGTTATTATTTATTATAACATATTTCACTCAAAAATAAAAGAGGTTTTTTGAAATTTTTTATCGAGCAAAAAATCGGGGACTTCCGAAAAAGTCCCCGAACCGTATTCAATTGCACCGCCTTGCAGTAGGATGCAATATAAAACCCGCGTCATAGCAGGGTGGGTAAAATCGCCCAGCGGTTTCGCGCTCCCGCCAACAATTCCCGAAGGAAAAGGAGGTCTGCAATCCGCCGCCGGAGTCGAAATCCCGTTTTCAAAGTGTTGGGATTATAACAGCACACATTCGCTAACAAGGCAGTATATATGGGGCTTCACTTTATAATTACCGGCTGTGCCTTTGTCATTCACTCGCTTGCATCTTTTCCGTAATCTTGCACAAATTTCGCTTGCAAGGCACAAAGCCTTCCTGCGCTCAATTTGCACAATCTTACGAAAAATCTGCGGCGCGATTGAACGACAATAATCATAAAGTGCAGCCCCTGTTTTTCAACATTTTAAATATTACGCTATTTAAGCGGCTCGGCAAGCTTTCACTCTTTCGCGCCGTCAAACTCCTCAAGCTCGTCGATATCGTCCATATCGAGTTCGGGAAGCTCGGAAAATCTCTGAAGGAACATCTCGCCCGCCGCGCTGTACTCGGCGTCGTCGTCAACCGTGGCAAGAACGCTCTCTCCGTCCACGATTTCCTCTTTCAGCACGACAAACTCAGCCGCGCCGCCGTCCTCCTCGTCATATTCCGCGGGAATAAGCGCGTAATACACAATCCCGTTCATCTCGGCGCGGTCCACAAATTCAAACCGCTCGACGTTTCCGTTTTCGTCCTCAAGCTCCAGAATACCTTCCTCGTTGTCAACAAAAGCGTTTTCATTCTCGTTCATATCAACCGCACCTCGTTTCTCAGAAATCATCGTCTACGGCATTAATTATGCCCTCAACATTCTTATTTTACACCAAAAACGCGCCGCTGTCAATAGGAAATTTATGATATTCACACAGTTTTCACAACAATCATTAAGAATGACTAAAAAACAGACTGAAAATATATACAAAACGACAAGTGAAAAATTAAGAATTTCTATTGACTTTTAACAAAAAGTGTGGTATCATTTAATCAAGGAAAGAGAGATGGCACGCCGGATACGAGAAATCGAATCACAGGCTCTCTCGAACCTTAAATTCACCGAAAGGAAGTCAGTCCGATGGGTTGCTGAACCTGAAGGGCGGAAAACCACATATTCCGCAATATTTTGAAGGGAGTTACTCCGATGGCTTGACAGCCGGAAAACTAAGCTTTAAGCAGAAAGGAAGCGAGTCCGATGGAAATTAACGAACCTTTTTCTGAAACGTCTGCGGAATCGCATTTCGCTGAACGCTGAGGTTTAATTTACGGCGATGATTTGCGGAAATAACCGCAAAATCCGCTGAGGCGAGGGCGCTTAAAGCCCGTTTGAAAAACCTCGCGATGAGGCAGTCCGCAGACTTCTTCTCCCGCTGTGGCGGTAGGTTTTGCCGCCGAAAGCGTTTACATAGATTATTCCACGGAAATGGGTGATTATGATGTGCGCTTTGAAGAAACGGAAAGGAAAATACGGCTGAAAGGATTGATTCCGATGTCCGATAAAGTTTGCTCAGAGAACAAATTTTATTGAGAGGTATAGTCCGATGTAATACCAAAAAATATTACAATTGAATAATAACGCTCCCCCGTCAGGTAAGGCGGGGGAGATTTGTTTTGCGTGAAAATGCGCGTTAAACAAGGTCGGCGGGGATATCGGATTGATAATAAGGCTTGCCGTTTCCGACGCCCATTGTCACGGTAACGCCGAAATCCTCGTAAACGCTTTTATATTCAAAGTCCTTTGGCTCAGCCGACATAATAAACTCGGCGAGCTCGTCCGCCGCTTTCCGACTTTCGTCCGAACCAACATCTCCGCCGATTGCGGGGCCGGAAGGACCGTAATAAATCTCAAGATAAACCGAATTTCCGTTCTTATCCTCGGCGGAAACGGCTTTGCTGAACAGATTTTCATTGTCCTCGGTTATGTAATCCGGCTCTCCGAAACGGCTCAGAACCTGCCCGATAAAAAGGCTGTGGTATTCCGAGGGCTTATCCTCGTATAAATTGCGGATTTTGCCTCTGTGAGAGGCAGGTAAATCGGGACTGCACGCCTTGAAACTATACATAATATTATCCTCCCTGTTAATCTGCGAAATTTTGCTTTGTGAAGCCGAAATCTGCGTTTCGGACGGTGTTTTGCCCGAACAGCCGGTTATCATCACAGCCGCAAGAAGCAAAGCGAGCGAATATGTAACTTTTTTCATTTTCCCTCCGATAAGTTTACAGCAATTTCACCGTCTGCGTTTTTTCAAGCAGAACAGCCGCATAAGCGCCTATTCCCGCTCCCGCAAGCCCCAGACCCTCCTCGGTCGTGGCTTTGACGGAGATATTTTCGATATCCGCAAGGAACGCGCCCGCGAGATTTTTCCGCATTTCCGCGATATAAGGCGCGAGTTTCGGGCGTTCCGCGACAATCGTCACGTCGAGATTTCCGAGCGCGAAGCCGCGTTCCCGCATAATCGAAACGACTTCCGCGAGCAGCTTCATACTGTCCGCGTCCTTATAGCACGGGTCGCCGTCGGGAAACAGCTTTCCGATATCCCCAAGCGCAAGCGCGCCGAGAACCGCGTCCATAACCGCGTGAACCGCAGCGTCCGCGTCAGAGTGACCGAGAAGTCCCTCCTCGCACGGAATTTCCGCGCCGCAAAGCACAAGCCGCCGTCCCGAAACAAGCTTATGCACGTCGTATCCAAACCCTATTTTCATCGCAAACCTCC
>DPBR01000003.1:56474-56609 GCA_003516865.1 Oscillospiraceae bacterium | reverse complement strand
TTTTCATCGCAAACCTCCGCGGCTCTTGAAAACCGCTCTCGCCGCCGCCAAATCGTCGGGGCGGGTTATCTTCATATTGCAGGCGGTGATTTTTATGCGTTTTCGGCAAAATCAGCGCTCATCGCCGCGTTCCCT
>DPBR01000003.1:55739-56245 GCA_003516865.1 Oscillospiraceae bacterium | reverse complement strand
GGGCGGGTTATTTTCATATTGCAAGCGGTGATTTCCGTGATTTTCACGCGTTCGCCGCATATTTCAAGCACGGAAGCGTCGTCCGTCACCTCGCTCCCGCCGACTTTCTCCGCGCATTTCACGAACAAATCCCGCCGAAAAGCCTGCGGAGTCTGCGCGTAGAAAAGGCTTTCGCGCGGCGGCGTATTCACGATAAAACCGCTCTCATCGGCGATTTTCACGGTATCGACAGCCCTGCAAGCCGCAATCGCCGCGCCGTATCGCTCTGCGTCTGTGAAAACTCTTTCGATATCATTTGTATCGATAAGCGGTCTTGCGCCGTCGTGAACCGCGATGTAATCACATTTTTCGTCCGCGAAAGCAAGCGCGTTCTTCACCGACTCAAACCGCGTTTTCCCGCCCGAAACAACCCGCGAAAGCTTCTTAACCCCGAATTTCCGCGCAATTTCCGCGTACTCCGAGCAAAGATTTTCGGGCGCCGCGATTATGATTTCGGCGGTTTTCCT
>DPBR01000003.1:51392-55546 GCA_003516865.1 Oscillospiraceae bacterium | reverse complement strand
CACCTCTCAAACGCGAGCGCGCTCAGAACAAACACGGGAACTCCGCCGATTTCGGCGAGCTGCTTGTTCACGCCGCCCATTCTCAGCGACGTTCCCGCCGCAAGTATGATTACAAAAAACATTTTACCCTCTGCTTCCCGCAAAATTTCCGTGGAATTTGAAGTAGTTGAGTTCGCTCTCAAAATTGCCGAGAAGCCTGCGTACAACGGGGTCATTCACGCTGCCGTCAAACTCGATGTAGAACATATAATCTTCCGGAAATTTCATCTTAACCTCGGTCGGAAGCGGCTTCGAGAGTATCTTCGACATCGAAAGCCCATTCACGGCGAATTTCGTCAGCAGGCGGTAAAGCGCGCCCGAAATATTCGGGATTGAGAGCGAAACAGCCACGGTGTCCGCGTCGCCGTACACCTCGACGTTCTTTGAAATGCAGATAAATCTCGTGCGGTTGTCGGGGTCGGAAGCGATAGAGTCGCGCACGATTTCAAGCCCGTGCATCTCCGCACATTTCGCCGAGCAAATGCACCCAAGTTCGCCGCTTTCGTTCTCGGAAACCATCTTCGCGGCGGCGGCGTTGTTGTGATACGGGATAACCGTCAAGTCGCCCCTGCCCTCAATGTAGCTTGTACACTGGCGAATAGCCTGCTCGTGACCGAAAAGAATTTTCACGTCCTCCTCGCGGACGCCCTTTTTCGCCGCGAGAACGTGCGCGCATTCAACGAACACCGTTCGGCAGATGTAGACGCTATGCCGCTCCAGAAGCTCCATATTCGCGGTAACTTCGCCCGCCGTGCTGTTCTCAACGGGCAGAACGCCATAGTCCACATCGCCGCTTTCAACCGCCTCGAACACCTCTTTGAACGAAGCAAAAAAGCTGATTGAACCGTTGTCGAAGAGCTTTTTGCACGCCGCGTGACCATAAGCGCCCTCGATTCCCTGAACCGCAACGGACGCGCGCTCTTTGATTTTATCCGTGAAATTAATCTTAAAATCGGGAGAAATCTCGTTTATCTGCGCGCATTTCGAGATATCCATTATGTTCATAAACAGAAACGCCGCGCTCTTTTTGAGCGGTTCGGGAGCGTTTTCCCGAACGTTGTCTATGATAAATTTCTCGCGTTCGCCCTGAAAAACAACCATATTGTTCGCGGACTTGAATTTCGCAACGTCAAGCGAAAGGTTCATTCTCTCAATAAACAAATCGAGAATTTTATCGTCGATTGAGTCTATTTTCCCGCGAATTTCATTTAAATCCATCTGCAATTTCTCCCGTTATTCCTGCGGCTGAGAAGAGCTGTCCGTTGATGAGGATGAAGAAGATTCGGGCGCTTTTTCCGCGATATACACAACGACAATTTCGCCCTCGCTAACCTTTACAAGGTCGCCGACTTCCTTGCTGCACGAAGCCACAAGCCCCTCGCCGACGTCGTTCGTTTTCTTTTTCTCAACCTTATATTTTATGTTCAGCTTTTCGAGTTTTTCCGTGTAAGCCGCCTCGTTGTCGCCGTTATAGTCGGGAAGCGGAACAACGCTTTTTCCCTTGCTTACCTTAACCTTTATCTGCGTTCCGAGCGGCACAAATTCTCCCGGCTCAATCGACTGATCGAAAATCATTCCCGCGCCGTATTCGTCCGAATAGTCGTAAGTCGGCACAAAAACAAGCTTTCCCTCATAGCGCGCGGCGGTTTTCTCATAGCTGCAGTCCTTGAAGTCGGAAATCTGAATTGTCGCCTCGACAGGCTCCGATGAAGAACTGTTGTCCGTACTTTCCGAAGAAGAGGAACTTTCGGTCGGTTTCGAGGACGAGCTTTGAGAGAAAGACGAAGAAGAACTCTGCGCCGATGAAGAACTTTCGTCCGACGGCTCGCCGCCTATCTTCCCGAACGCTCCCGAAAGAGCGAGCGCGAACGTAGCCGCGAAAATTATAAGCACAATTCCGATAGCTATAAGCGCAATAAGCGTTTTTTTGCGCTCACGCTTCTTTTTTTCGAGAATTTTCGCCTCGCGTCTTGAAAGCGGTCTGCCGTCCGAACCGCGCGCAGGCTCGTTTCCGATATATCTCGGCGGTGCGAAAAGCTTATCGACAAACTCGGTCACGGAGCGAATTCGCGTTTCCGTTGATAGCTTCATTCCGTTCATAATCACGCGCGAAACGTGCTGAGGGATATCGCGGTTTATGAGCATAGGTTCGGGCATCGTGTTTCCCGTGCGCGCGATAGCCTCGGCGGGCGCCGTTCCCGTAAGCACGCGGTAAAGCACGGCGGAAATCCCGTAAACGTCCGTCCATGTGCCGTTAATTTCGTTTGAATACTGCTCAGGCGCAGCGTAGCCGCTGAAAATCTCGCAGGCAATCTCGGTGTTTGTCGTGCGCTCCGCAGAAATGCAAAATCCCGCAAGCTTCAGCTCCATTTTATCCGTGACGAAAATCGTCTGCGGGGAAATGCCCCTGTGAATGATACCCGCCGCGTGGATAAGCGAAAGCGTGGTGAGAATAGGCGGGAAAAGCTCCTTCACCTGCTCCCACGAAAGCACGCCCGCAGAATTTTCGAGGTAAGTTTTAAGCGAAATCCCGCTTATATATTCGAGAACGGCATAGCAAGTGCCGTTTTCGCTGAAAATATCGTTTACAGCCTGAATATGCGCCATTCCGCGCAGCTTCATAAGGCTTCTGTAAAGGTCGGCGAACTCCGACATATAGGTCTTGTAAAGCGCGCTGTTATCGGCGTTTACGGAAATTTCGGTTTCACCCTTCATACGCGAGCAAAGCGTATCGGGCATAAATTCCTTTATGATAACGCGGGTTTTCGCCGCCGTATCATAGCCGATATAAGACGCGCCCTCGCCGTTGTACGAGATGAGCTTTCCGACAATATAGCGCCCGTTCAGAAACGTTTTCGGAACGAGATAAGTCGGAATACAAGGGTCAGAGTCGCTGTAACCGCACAGCTTGCAGGGTCCGTCATAGGTCTTGTCGTTCATACAGCCCATACAAAGCGTTGTTTCCTTCTGCATCAATCCACCGTCCTAAGTAAAATCTGTTTTTCCTATAATTCTACACATATTATCATACTCCAAATTCCCGCAAAAGTCAAGAATTATGACAAGATTGTAATTATTTAACGCTGTTTTGTATTATTTTTGTAACAATTTTCTTGATTTATAACATATTTTTCAAAAAACAATCACGCGATTTTGTTTAAAATAACGAGAGAAAATTAACCGCTGCCCTTGCAAAATGCAAACAAGTGTGGTATAATTTTATCAAGGGCGGATAAATCAGCCCGATGAATTTGTTTATCGATTGAAAGGAGTTTTTACTATGAGCATTCTGGACGATATCATCGACAAGGGAAAAACCGTTGTTTCCGCGGCAGGTCAGAAAACCGACGTTGCAATCCGCTTTTCTAAGCTGAAAGTTAAAGAAACGCAGCTCAACTGCGATATTAAGGCGAAGAACGAAAAGCTCGGCGCTATCATTTACGATATGGTTAAAACCAACGTTAAGGAAAGTGAAGCTTTCGACGAGCTTATCGCCGCTATCGACGAGGATTATTCAAAGCTCGCCGAGGTCGAGGCTCAGCTTGACGAGCTGAAGAACGTCGTAACCTGCACAAAGTGCGGCGCAAAGACCAAGAACGACAACGCTTTCTGCCCTAAGTGCGGCGAAAAGCTCCCCGAAAAAAAGGTCGAGGAAGCCCCCGCCGAGAACGAAAAACCCGAAGAATAATCACTTTTACATCTAGTGAACAGCTTCGCCTCCGGTAGGTCGCTTCGCGCTCCAGTCGCTCCCGCGGGGCTTAAGGTCTTTTTCTGAAGAAAAAGACCTTAAGAATCCAAAAAGACTTTTTTGTCGCTTCGCGCAAAAAGTCGTAGTTAGCGGCTCTAGCCCTATGAATCTAACGTTCACTCAGGTACAGCATACGAATCTATGCCTAGTCTGTTGCTCCACGAGATTTGCGGTTCTGTTTGCTGAACAAAACATAAACGGGAGAACCAAAAATTCTCCCGTTTTTGTTTGTTGTTATCAAGCACACGGAGCGCCTTACCAGGCATAGATTCTTGTGCATTACTCGAGTGAAAACTCGATTCATAGGGCGGTATCGCGGACTAAAAGTCTTGCCAAGGAGTTAAAAAGTCTTTTTAGATTCCTAAGA
>DPBR01000003.1:47139-51125 GCA_003516865.1 Oscillospiraceae bacterium | reverse complement strand
GAGGCACTGAAGGCGAAGCCGTCTACTGTGAGCGAAGCGACCGCCCGCGAAGCGTTTTAGTCAAACAGCGCTTTCATTTCTTCCATAAATGGTTCGTTGTAGAGTTTGGGGTAATAGGCGAAAACCAGCTCGAAGAACTGACTGTCGGAGAGTGCGGCGAACTCGCCCATAAGGAAGCCGGGATAGCATTTCATAGCGTCGCACATTGACTTTGACTTATCGAGTTCACCGGACATAAGCTTGCGGCAAATCATATCGTTTCCGAAAACGATGGCGGGGATATGCTTCAGCGCCTTGTCGTAATCGAAATCGGGCGCGGCGTAAACGCGCTTGAAGAACAGGCTTACTTTTGGGTAAAAGAACTTATTTTTCGACTTGATTTCGCGCTTCAGCCTGCCGAGGAGCTTTGAAAGCGGCTCTTTTTCGTTTCCCGCGTGGGAAAGCGCCGCCGAAAGCGAGTCGAGAAGCGCGCAGACATTGAGCGTAATCGCCTCCTCGCGTATTGAAGAATATGCTTCCTTTAAGATTACAAGTGCTCTTCCGAGCGCGTTTTTTTCGGTCATCGGCTCTCTCCTTACACCAAAAGGGCGGCAAAAACCGCCGCCCTCATTGTCAGAATTTTACGCGAACGAATTACTCTTCGGGAACGAGAACCGCGTAATTGCCCTCGTCGCGCTTGTAGACAACGTTTACAAGACCTGTTTTCTCATTCTTGAACATAAAGAACGTGTGGTCGAGCAGGTTCATCTGGAGAATAGCTTCCTCGACGGACATCGGCTTCATACGGAAATTCTTGTATCTGATAACCTCGTAATCGCTCTCCTCCGGTTCGGGAGCAAGCCCCGCGAACGCGTTCTCGCGCAGGCTCTTTTCAACCTTCGTTTTGTGCTTTCTAATCTGACGGATAATTCTGTCAACCGTAACGTCGAGAGCATCGTTCTTATCGCGCGCTGTCTGTTCCGCACGGTAAATGATACCGTTGTATTTTACGGTAAGCTCAAGTATAATCAAATCCCTGCGCTCCGCAAGGGTAATTTTCGCTTCCGCATCATCGGGGAAAAATCTGTCAAGCTTTGCTCCGAGCTTCTGCTCTGCGTAATCCGTAAACGCCTGGGAAATATTCAGCTTTTTCGCAGCAATTGTTACTTTCATATAAGTCATTCCTTCCGCTAATTTATTCGGCTTTCGCCTTTAGGCAGCACCGCACAATTAAACGACAATAATTATGCGGTGTTGCCTTAATAGTATTTTAACATATTATCACAAAAATTGCAATAGTATTCAGCCATTTTTATGCACAATCCACAATCTTTTTTCAACATTTTCTGCAATAACGCTATACCGCAGTCAGCCGAGCTTCTCGAAAAACGGCTTTCTCTCCTTGAAAACGGCGTAATACTCAAATCCGGCGTCAATCAGCATTTTTTCCGCGATATCAAAATCTGCGGCGATATCGGCGGCGTTGTGCGCGTCCGAGCCAACGGTGATAATCTCGCCGCCAAGCTCGCGGTATCGTTTCAGGATAAACGGGTGCGGATTTGCGTGAGAAAGCCCTTTTCGCAAAGCCGCGGTATTGATTTCGACGCCCTTTCCGAGAGCCGTGATTTTCCGCAGGATTTCATCGAGAATTTCGCGGTAATCAAGCGGATTATAGCCTTTTTCGGGCGAATATCTCACGACATAATCAATGTGACCGTAAACGTCGAAATCGGAAAAAGCCGAAATATTCTCGACAATGCTCTCGAAATAGCGCAAAATACCGTTTTTATTGCCGAGTTCCGCGAAATATTCGGGATAATACGGGTCTTTTCCATTAACGAGATGCGATGAGCCTATCACAAAATCAAAATTTTTCCCGTCAAGAAACGCGCGAAGCCGCTCTCCGAGATATTTCATAAGTCCGAGTTCAACGCCGAAAAGCGCCTCGGTTTTCCCCGAAAAATCCTCTTTAACGCGGAAAAGTTCGGCTTTATAAGCGTCCGTATCGAGAAGAAACTCACCGCCGGGATAATCAAAATCGTGATGTTCCGTAAGACAAATCGTTTCAAGCCCCTTTTCAGCCGCCGCGCGGACCATATCGCGAAGCTTGTCCGTTCCGTCTGTCGAGAAAGTCGAATGAGTGTGAAAATCAGCTTTTATCATAGTTTTCCCTCTTATGCGTATTTTTTTCGCGCAAAATTGAATAATAATACCGAAAGGAAGTGTTTTTATGGACAACTATCTCTGCCCGTGCGGCTATGTTTACTGCGAGGAGCTTGGAAGCCCCGGACGCGGAATCGCTCCGGGAACGAAATTTTCGGATATCCCGTCAAACTGGCGCTGCCCCGTCTGCGGACTGTCGAAAGATTATTTCGGCTCGAAAAACGCCATTCTGAACGCTCTCGATATCCCCAAAACATTCTGAAGCCGCCGCTTAATTATTGCATTTTTTCGCCGAAACCTCCGCCGAAATAACCGTTCTGCATGCTCGTGGAGCTCAGGGCTCCGTTCACGCCGCGGAACTGCAGCGCGAAAGTGGCGGCGCGGGTCTGCACTTCGGCTAGGTTGAAACCGTACGAATAGATGATCGAACGGTTCAGGTAGAGTTGGCGGTCGTGGTAATCGATCACCCAGTTGCCAGGCTCGAATTGGGCGCTCAGGAATCCGTTCATGATCATTTTGAACTGTTCGGCGTTGAAGCGTCCCATCGGCACGCGGCTGTCTTCTTTGTACGTGTCGCTCGTGCCGTGGTCCGACGTGAGGACTACCACCACCTCGCCCNNGCCGAAACCTCCGCCGCTCGGAAATACGCTATGATTTCAAACGGATTTCGGTCGTTTTTACGAAAAACAGGCGGGCGAACGCAAAGCTTTCACGTTTCGGGGCGGCTGTCGGCAATTTGGCGGCGCCGCCCTGTCCCGCCGCTTTCGCCGAATAACCGTGTATTTCGCCGTTATTCTGCGGCAAGAAGCGCGAAATAATCGCGGTGTTCGGCATATTGACCGCGGTGAGTGAGCGCGAGAATCTCGCCGTTTATATCAAAAAACTTGGTTACGGGTACTCCCGACTCGCGATAACCGCCGCTTCTTAGGTAATTCCGCGAATCGAAGTCCGCGTCAAGCCATATAACTCTCCCGCCGATAACTGCGAAATTCCACTCGTGAACCGCCTCCGAGGGCTTTTCCTCAAAGCAGAACACGCCCTCCGCGCCCGTTCCGTGGACGTTGTAAATCTCGATACCCTGCGCCGCCGCAAGCGCCGCGGTTATGTTTGAAAATCCGCCGCAAACGCTCGATTTGTTCTTGAGAACGTAAGCGAGCGTGAGCGTTTCTTCCGGAACGCCCCTGTCAAACGCGGGATAATCATAGTAAATATTAGCGGCAACCCAGTTCTCGATTGCGCGGAGCTTGTCGTAATCCTCGGAAATGTCCTTGCAGATGCTGTCGCTGAGTATTTTCACCTCAAGAAGCGTCTGCTCCACGGCTTCCTTATCCGAGCCTATAACGACATATTCCGAAACCTGCTCCAAGGGCTGTTCAATCGGATTTTCTGTAAGCTCCGCGTTCTTTTCCGCAACGCCCACTCTGTCGGGCAGGCAAACCTCGCCGCCGCTTATTTTCAGGCGGTAATTCACCCTGCTTCCCTTATTATCGTAAACTCTTACCGTTGTAAACCCGTCCTCGGCTGAATTATAGGTTATCACGGCAGTAAATTCATCACCGTTTTCCGTGATTACAATATCGGCGTTTCTGTCGTCGGTAATTCTCTTAATCCCGCCTGCGGGACTTTTGCCGCTCATTGTCGCCGTAAGTCCGCTGAATTTGAACGTCCGCCCGTCCTGCGGGTCGAAGCTCATAACCACAGCGCCCTCTTCCTCGGCAGGAATTTCGGGAACGTAAGCCGCGCTTGTCGATGTTGACGAAGCCGAAGAACTCGTTGACGGTGAACTTGCCGATGATGAAGCCGATGATGAATACGACGTCTGCGCGGAACTCCCCTCGGAGCCG
>DPBR01000003.1:44056-46957 GCA_003516865.1 Oscillospiraceae bacterium | reverse complement strand
GGAACTCCCCTCGGAGCCGTCCGCGTCCTTATTGCAGCCCGTCAGAGCCGCCGCGGCGAGCAAAATCGCCGCAATACGCTTTTTTCCGTTCATTTTAACACCTCATTACATATTTTACAATATAACAAGGCTTTTGTCAACCTTTTTTCACTTCTTCGCAAGCACTGTCACAAAGCCGTCCGCTTTCGCCGAAGAAATATCCGCGCCGACGATTATCCCATCTATTACGATAAGATTTGCACAAATCGGAACGCCCGTTTCCGCACCCTCGAAATTACTTATAGAATAGGTGTACTTTTTCGCGATATACGCGCGGTATTTGCGCAGGTCAAAGCCCTGCTTGCGCTGAAGGTCGTTGTAGTCCTCGAAAGCCTCGTCGAACTCCACGGGTATGCGGATTTCCTCGATTTTGTCGGGAACTTTCGCCGAAACCCACCCAAAGCTCTCGATAAACTCCGTGCGCTCTTTGTCGTTTTTGCCGGAAACAGACGCAGCGCCGAACGAAAACATGCGCGTCAGCACCCATATTCCCGCCGCCGCAAGCAGAATTATCCCAACAACCGCAGTTTTCCTCGAACGCGCTTTACTTTTTGTCATAGTTTTCACTCCCGTCCTATTATTCAAACTATTTATATGTGACAAACCGTGCGTTAAGAATAGGAGTTGTGCGGCGGCGGGAGTATTCGATACAATATGTTGTGATAAAAATGACTAAAAAAGGATTAGTATATTTGTTAATTGTGACAAAGTGCCGCGCTGTCATTGATTTCAGGGACGTTTTAGGCGTTTTTTTGTGCAAAATGACAGTTAAACCCCTTCTTTTATAGGTGAAATTTGTAGTCGTTAGTGAAAATATATAAACGGGATTTGAAATATTTGTTGGTTTAGGCTCTTTTATTTTTTAGATAAGTTTGGTATTATAGTAGTAGCGAAAAATTTAATTTTTTATGTTTTTCAGGAGGTTATATAATGGCAAGTTTATCTCTCAGAGGCATCTATAAGCGCTATGCCGGCGGCGTTGTCGCGGTTTCCGACTTCAATATGAACATCAAGGACAAGGAGTTTATCGTTCTGGTAGGTCCTTCCGGATGCGGTAAGTCCACGACTCTGCGTATGATTGCGGGTCTTGAGGAAATTTCCGAGGGCGAGCTGTTCATCGGCGACCGCCTCGTAAATGATGTTGCTCCGAAGGACAGAGATATCGCGATGGTTTTCCAGAACTACGCTCTGTACCCTCATATGACTGTATTTGATAATATGGCTTTCGGACTGAAGCTCCGCAAGGTTCCCAAGGAGGAAATCAAGAAGCTTGTTGAAGAAGCCGCTAAAATCCTCGATATCGCTCACCTGCTCGACAGAAAGCCGAAGGCGCTCTCCGGCGGTCAGAGACAGCGTGTTGCGCTCGGCCGTGCTATCGTTCGCGAGCTTCAGGTATTCCTGCTCGACGAGCCGCTTTCAAACCTCGACGCAAAGCTGCGCGCGCAGATGAGAACCGAGATTTCCAAGCTGCACAAGAAGCTCGGCACAACCTTTATCTACGTTACACACGACCAGACAGAGGCTATGACGATGGGCGACAGAATCGTTGTTATGAAGGACGGCTACATTCAGCAGATTGACTCGCCTATCAACCTCTATGATACGCCCGTAAATAAGTTTGTCGCAGGCTTTATCGGCTCTCCGCAGATGAACTTCATCAATGCGAAGCTCATTATGCAGGACGGCAAGTACACCGTTGAGTTCGGTTCCGACGACAAGTCCGGCAGAGGTCGTAAGTTCTATGTTGAAGTTCCGACCGCAAAGGCAGACGGCGACGCTTTGAAGTACTATGTCGACAAGGAAGTTGTTCTGGGAGTTCGTCCCGAGAACATTCACGATGAAGAGATGTTCCTGTCGGCTGCAAAGACGGGTATTATCGAGGCTAATGTTGAAGTTACCGAAATTCTCGGCGCTGAAACTTACCTCTACCTCAACTGCGATGGTATTCCGCTCACCGCTCGCGTATCTCCCAGATGCACGGCTCGTCCTCAGGATACCGTTAAGCTCGCAATCGACCCGAACAAGATTCACCTGTTCGACATTGCCGACGAGCACGCGCTCCTCAACTGATAAACAATTTACGCTGATGACGGCGCGGCTGAAAATGCCGCGCCGTTTTGCTAATGGCGGTAATTTATGGGAAACAAGCGGTACGCAGGTTTTGCGTATTCACGCTTATTTTTTCGAGAAATTCGGTTGTTGTATTTCAGAAAAATCTGTTTAAGAGCTGAGTTTTCCGTTTATAATATACAATGCGAGTAAAATCTCACCTATTTTTGCCGATAACCGATAATTTCACCGTGATTACGCCATGAAGGCGGGCATTGTTGAACTGCATTTTCACCCATTGTGGTGAACGAAAGGAATTGCTATGAATCCCAAAATTGAATGTATTATTAATAATATCGAGAGCGTAATTCTCGGAAAGCGCTCAGTAATCGAGAAAGTCGTGTGCGCGATGCTTTGCGGCGGACACGTTTTGATTGAGGACGTGCCGGGCGTAGGAAAGACGCTGCTTGCGGAAACGCTGGCGAAGTCCGTTTCGGGAACGTTCGGAAGAATACAGTTCACGCCCGACCTTATGCCGTCAGATGTAATCGGTTACACGGTTATCGACAGAAAAACCGGCGCTGAGGAGTATCGCGCTGGCGCGGTGATGTGCAATTTTCTGCTCGCGGACGAGATAAATCGAACTTCGCCGAAGGTTCAGTCCGCGCTTCTCGAGGCGATGGAGGAGCAGCAGATTTCGGTTGACGGAAAAACGCACGCGCTTCCCGTGCCGTTTATGACGCTTGCCACGCAAAATCCGATTGAAACTTACGGAACGTATCACCTGCCGGAAGCGCAGCTCGACCGCTTCCT
>DPBR01000003.1:43034-43861 GCA_003516865.1 Oscillospiraceae bacterium | reverse complement strand
CGCAGCTCGACCGCTTCCTGATGCGGCTTTCAATCGGTTATCCCGACCGCGCCTCCGAGCTTAGAATGCTCGACAAAATGCCGCACGAACTCGCGGTTACGCCCGTGATGTCGCTTGAAGAGCTGAATGGAATGCGCGGGCTTGTTGGAAGGATTGCGGTTTCGGAGCAGGTGAAAGCGTACATTCTGATGATAGTTTCGGCGACGCGAACGCGGCAGGAAATCAAGCTTGGCTGCTCGCCGAGAGCGTCGATTGCGCTGTACAAAGCGTCGCAGGCGTTCGCGTTTATGAACAATCGTTCTTTTGTGACGCCCGACGACGTCAAGGAACTTGCTTCGTCCGTTTTGTCGCACAGGATAATTCTCGCATCGGGGCAGAACGCGTTTCTCAACGCCGAACAGATTATCGCGAATATTATCGCCGATACGGTTGTCCCCGTGTAATATCTTGTCGAAATATTACTATACGAATAAAAGCGAGTATTTCATTATGCTCGCTTTTTGTAATATTTTGACGAAATTATACGCTTTGTTATCACAATCCCCGCTCATTTTTCGAGAATACGCAGCCGCAATAGTTCTGTCTATATAAATCGTATTCGGCGGAAAGCTCAATTGAGCGCTTGTAGCCGCCTTTTTTCTTGAAATCGTTTGGCAAATGGGATATTTTATAAATTTCTGACAATTCCTCACCGATATCATTAAGCTTCCGCGCGTTTTTCAGCGGACTAATTGATAACGTAGAGCAAAAATAGTCGAAATTATACTCTTTGGCATATTTCGCAGCCATTTCAAGCCGCAGCCGATAGCACCTGAAACAGCGCTCGC
>DPBR01000003.1:42460-42849 GCA_003516865.1 Oscillospiraceae bacterium | reverse complement strand
CTCTTTAATGTGCTCATAGCCCTTTACCGCGGCGAAAAAATCCTTTGGGTTATATTTTTCGACAATAATACTCACCGGATTTTTGTGGGGCTGCTCGGAAATCAACCGCCGCAGTTCCTCCGCGCGCTTTTCGTACTCCTCGGCAGGCGAAATGTTCGGGTTGTAGAACAGGCAGGTTATCTCGAAAAAACGCGACAGGTACTCCAGCACATAGCTCGAACACGGCGCGCAGCAGCAATGCAGCAGCAGCCGCGGCGTCCCCGAAAGATTGTTGATTAGTATTTCAAGCTTGCGCTGATAATTCTCGTTTTGTGGCATAATTATCCTTTTCCCGCGTAAATATCGCGCTGTTTAACGGCAAGCGAATCGCAGCGCTCGTTTTCGGGGTG
>DPBR01000003.1:36967-42307 GCA_003516865.1 Oscillospiraceae bacterium | reverse complement strand
TCGCAGCGCTCGTTTTCGGGGTGACCCGCGTGACCCTTAATCCAGCAAAATTCCGCGTCGTGTACGTCGAGCAAATCCAGAAGCCGCGCCCACAAATCGGGGTTAAGCGCGGGTTTGCCGTCGCTCTTTTTCCAGCCGCGGCTGCGCCAACTCTTAGCCCAACCCTTGGAAACGCCGTCCGAAACGTACTTGCTGTCGGTCGTAATCCTGACCTTGCACGGATATTTCAGCGCCTCAAGCGCGGTAATCACGCCGAGAAGCTCCATTCTGTTGTTAGTCGTGTGCGCTTCGCCGCCGCTAAGCTCCTTTTCCCTGCCCTCGCAGCGCAAAATCGCGCCAAAACCGCCCGCGCCGGGGTTTCCGCTGCAAGCGCCGTCCGTAAAAATCTCGACAAATTTCATTTTTTCCTCCGCGATAAGTCTGATTATATTTTACACCGATAACCTCATTTTGTCAAGGGCTATGCTGTCAAAAAAAATCGCTCCGATTTTACTCGGAGCGACTTTGTTTTGAACTGTAAAAGCTCGGAAGAAATTACTTTCTCTTCTTAGCAACTACAACAGCAGCGCCTG
This sequence comes from Oscillospiraceae bacterium, assembly GCA_003516865.1. GTDB lineage: Bacteria > Bacillota > Clostridia > Oscillospirales > Ruminococcaceae > CAG-115. The sequence goes on along the minus strand of DPBR01000003.1, from coordinate 41,735 downwards.
CGAGAACTGCGGGAACAACTGCGAGAGCAACGCCGGTTGAGGGCTGATCGGGATCGGTAGGATCGGTAGGATCGGTGAGATCAGCAGCGCCTTCAGCAACAACCTTGAGAGTAAGACCGGTGTAGGTGTCGGTCATACCGGGCATGTTGGAAAGAGCAACAGCAACATCAGCGTCGGTCTCAGCGGTAACAGTGTAAGTTACGGTAGCGAGAACAGTGCCAGCCTTGAAGCCGTCGAGAGAAATACCGTTAACGTTGATGGAACCATCAGCAGCGTCAGCAGCAACAATCATACCGTCAGCCTGAACGTCAGCAGCAGTAGCAGTCAAACCTTCAGCAGCGAGGTTGAAGCCAAATGCCTCAACGTCAGCGTCGGTAGTAATCTGAACCTTAACGGTCTTGCCGTTAACAGCCTTATCAGCGGTTGTAGCGGTGATAGCAGCAGAAGCAGCAACAGCGGTAAGAGCGAGCACAGCGGAAGCAATGCCCATAGAAATAATCTTCTTCATATTATTTTCCTCCATAATTTTGTTTTTTAAAATAACCCGTGCGCGGAGCGCGAACCCCGCGCAGGATTATTATTTACCGAAAGATGTTGAATTAACCCTGGGAAGCAGCCTTGAGGATTGCAAGAGCGTCGAGAGCGGTTACATAACCGTCGCCGTCAACGTCAGCAGCAGCCTTCTGAGCGTCAGTAAGGGTAATAGCCTCGGAAGCAGCCTTGAGTGCTGCAAGAGCGTCGAGTGCGGAAACAACGCCGTCGCCGTCAACGTCGCCCTTAACTACATCGCCGCTCTCGCCGTCTTTCTTAACGGCATCAATGAGAGCATTGTAGTCCTTGTTGAGTTTCTTCTCAGCAGAAGAAGCATTATCAGCGTTTACATACAGACGGTTGTAAGCGATGAACTCACGGTCAGAAGTGAACGGCTCATTCTCGTCGCCGGTAGCGTCGAGAGTGGACAGATCAAATGCAACGTCAGCGAGGAGAGCCTTGATAGCTGCAACGTCCTTGATAGAACCGTCGTCGAGAGCAGCGCCAACTTCAGCGATAGTCTCAGCGATGTCAGCGTAGCTTACAGGATAGTCCTTGAGCATATCGCTAAGAGTGTCATAGAGAGCCTTGAGGTCCTCATAGGTCTCAGTAGCGGTTTTGCCGTCAACAGAGTCGCCTTCCTGATAGCCCTTGGTTGCGTTAGCAGCGGTGAGCCATGCAAGAGCTACCTTACGTCCAGCAACAGCAGCGAGGTGCTCGGTCTTGAATACTTCGGAGTCACCGGTTTCGTCGCAGAGGTCGTATGTATCCTTGATGAGCTTGTCAACGTCCTTCTTGTTGTAGGTCTTAGCAGCGTCCTCAGCGGGATACTTGTCTTCAAGTGCATAGGTGAGGAATCTGTTGATGAGGGTGTACTCGTTTCTGGAGCCAGCGGGCTTAGCTACGATGTTGTTCTCATCGAGGTCAGCGAGGTCGTCCTTAGCAGCGTCAGCAGTACCGTAAGCGGTTTCGAAATCCTTGGTAGGCTCAGCAGTCTCATAAGCTTCAACAATCTTGAATGCAAGCTCGACATTAGCGTCAGCGGCCATTTTTGAAGCAAATACGGGGATATACTTCATGATATCCTGACCCTTGCCAATCTTCTTAACTATAACGTTAGCATTAGGAGCTGCAACATAGTCGGTGTCGTCATAAGTATCCGCGTCTGTAGTCTTGAGGAGACCGGTAGCCTTATTAAGGTTTACATAGAAGTCCTTCTGTGCCTTCCAAGTGAATTCATCGTCAACATAAGCAACAAGTGCGCCTGCAGTGATTGCCTCAATCTTAGTCTGGAGGTCGCCCATGAGAGTGGTTGCATAGTCGTCAGCGAGCTTAGCTCTGTACTTGTTAATCTGAGCAGAGATGTTAGCCTTAGCAGCGCGCTCAGTATCGTCAGCCTTCCAGCTGTTGAATACTGCAACTGCTTCCTTAGCAGCCTTGTAAGCAGCGGTGATTGTCTCGTCGGTAGTTACCTTAGAAGACTGAATGCCATCGAAGATAGCGTACTGCTCTTCAACGAAAGTCTTAACGTCAGCTGCACCACCAACGTTAATCCATGTACCGGCAACACCAATCTTAGTACCGTCCTTCTTAGCAACAACGTCAGCGTCACTTGCGCCGTAAACTACGTTCATAATCTCATCAAACGTTACATACAGAGCCTTAGTGAGGTTCTTGGTAGTAGTACCGGTGGTGGGCTTTACGGAAACAGTGCCGCGTCTCCAGCTCTCAAAGCTGCCGTCCTTAGTAGCGATAGCTTCGTAAGATCTGAGAACAGCTCTGAACTCAGCCTTTGTTACGCTGGTAAGCTCCTTGAGAGCGTCGTGAGCGTTCTTGAGGTCAACGTAAGCGTCGCAGATAAGACGACCGTCTTCAGAATCAACATAGTCCTTAGCGTCGCCGTAAGCAACTACGAAATTATCGAAAGAAGTCTGATCCCAAATCTTGTCGCCGAGGTCAGCGTTAAGAATGTTCTCAGTATCGTAGTCAGCGGTGCAGTCATCGATGAGGTCCTTGAGCTGAGCTGCGGTGTACTGCTTAAGGCTTGCAAATACAGTCTTGAGCATCTGGTAAGCAGCGGTGCACTCCTCTTCGGTAGCCTTACCGTCAGCAACTACGTTCTCAGCATAGTCGATAGCGTCCTGGAGCTGCTCAGCCTGAGTGGTACCATATTCATAAATATCGCTCTTAAGGAAAGAGTCGAAAGAAGCAACATACTCCTTGAGCTCTGCCTTGGTAACGGATTCCTTAGCGTCAGCCTTAACGGTCTCGTCTGCAAATGCAACAACAGATACAGAGCTGAGAGCCATTACGGAAGCCATAGAAGCCGCAAAAATTCTCTTCTTCATTGTGTTAGTCCTCCTAAAATAATTTTGGGTTTTTAAAACATCTCTGAGTTATCGGGCACTCACGATGTATTAAACGGATTTTTCTCCGCTTGTTTGGGTAGTCGCGGGATATTTCGGAAAAGTTTCACCATTCGGAAAAAATTTTTTCGCAATTTCCCGCCTGCAAAACCGTAGTCGCGGAGTGAAACGAAAAAGTTTCAAAAAAAATAAAAATTTTCAAAATGCTTTTTGTTTCATTTAATAATATAACAGTTTTCGCGGCTTAAGTCAATATGCATTTTGTATAAACTTGCAGATTTTTTCGCGGTGTTTTATAACATTTGCACAACAAGGCATATTTTATGTGGGTTTTGAGAGATATTTATATGACAAATTTTAGTAGAATATTTTGTTAATTATTAACAAAAATAGAGTTTTGCCTTGATTTTTGCCTTATGATTTGATATAATATATAAGTTAAATGTCGCTGTAGCTCAGCAGGATAGAGCGGCCGCCTCCTAAGCGGCAGGCCGGAGGTTCGAATCCTCTCTGCGACGCCAGCCGGTGCGACCGGCAGCGAAACCGCCCGTAGTTTCTTCTATGGGCGATTTTTCGTGCCCGAAAACGAGTTATCCATAACCCAACTTTGCGGCAGCGTGACGCTGCACCCAATTTCGCCCGTAGTTTCTTCTATGGGCGATTTTTTCACCCGAAAACGAGTTATCCATAACCCAACTTTGCGGCAGCGTGACGCTGCGCCCAATTTCGCCCGTAGTTTCTTCTATGGGCGATTTTTTTACCCGCGAGAAAATCCGCAAAAATTTCGCCCCGGAATTACTCCGAGGGCGATTTATTATGGCTACACCGCATAATTATTTTCGTTCAATCACGCAGAGAGTTTTCGGGCAATATGGCGAAAAAATATCAAGTGAGTGAATGAAAAAGGCGGAGCCGATAATTGTGCGGTGTTGCCTTATATCACTTGATTTCTTTAAGCGTTCTGTAAATCTGCTGCATCTGGATATCCGTCTGCGCGATAGTTTCCGCGCACATTCTGAGCTGTTCCGCAAGGTCTGCGGAAACCTCGGTATCGGTCTTGTATTTAAGCTCGTGCTCAAGGCTCGCCCAGAAGTCCATTGCAATCGTCCTAATCTGCACCTCGACGTTTACAAGCTCCTTTTTCTCCGAGAGATAAACGGGCGTTTCGATAACGAGATGAAGGCTGCGATAGCCGTTTGCCTTAGGATTTGCGATGTAGTCCTTTCTTTTGATAAGAACAACGTCGTCCTGCGCCGTGAGCAGGTCTGCAACCTGATAAATGTCCTCGATATAGTTGCAGATAACCCTCACTCCCGCGATATCGAACAGATTTTCCCTGACAGACTCAACGCTGAACGGCAGATTAAGCCGCTGAAGCTTTTTGAACATACTCTGCGGTGATTTAAGTCTGTCCTCTATATGGTGAATAGGGTTATATGAATACTTCGTTCGGAACTCGCTGTCGAGGATTTCGAGCTTTGTCTTGACCTCGCGGATAGCCGAATCATAGAGATGTTCAAGCTCAATAAACTGATACATCTGGTCCATAATCTGCTGCTGGCTGTTTTCGGCAAGAAGCTGTTTAACGGGAGCAAGCTCCGCGGTGACGGTCTGAGATTTTTTGCTGAGTTTCATTTATATCGACTTCCTTTCGTGGTCTTAAAACACATTATACGCCGATAAACAAAAAATTGTGTTAAAACTGTGTGACAGACGTGTGAAAATTATTTTGCCGCGTCCTCTTTCATTCCGCTGAGAAGCGCCTCGATATCTTCCTGCGACATCTTACCGCCCGAAGTGGTTTCAACAGCGGGTTCAGCGGGAGCAGGCTCGTTCTGCGCGGAATTAAGCAGCTTTTCGATATCCTCCTG
>DPBR01000003.1:36600-36785 GCA_003516865.1 Oscillospiraceae bacterium | reverse complement strand
TTTTCGATATCCTCCTGCGACATCTTACCGCCGGAAGTCGCTTCGAGAGCGGGTTCGGCGGCGGGAGCAGGCTCGTTCTGCGCGGAATTCAGCAGCTTTTCACTATCCTCCTGCGACATCTTACCGCCCGAAGTGGTTTCAACAGCGGGCTCAGCGGCGGGAGCAGGCTCGTTCTGCGCGGAATT
>DPBR01000003.1:34211-36280 GCA_003516865.1 Oscillospiraceae bacterium | reverse complement strand
GCAGGAGCAGGCTCGTTCTGCGCGGAATTCAGCAGCTTTTCGATATCTTCCTGCGACATCTTACCGCCGGAAGTCGCTTCGGGAGCGGGTTCGGCGGCGGGAGCAGGCTCGTTCTGCGCAGAATTCAGCAGCTTTTCGATATCCTCCTGCGACATTGCGCCGCCGTTGGAAAGGTCGTCGTCATCGTCATCGTCGTCATCGTCGTCCGAGTCGTCAAAATTCGGAATATCCGCGGAAAGTCCCGATTTAACGAGAAGCGCCTCGATTTCATCGGCGGACATCGTGTTGTTTTTCAGCGGCTCGTCCTCGGCAACGGACTTTTCCGCCGCTTCCTCGGACACCTCTCCCTTAATCGCGTCAACATCAACCCTATGTTGATTGAGAATATCCTCGGCTTTCACCGCAGCCAAACCGTCGTTTTTCCCGCCGTTATGCGCTCTCGCGAGCGGCTGTGCGGGTACGAACGCAGTCGAAGCGGACGAAAAAATCTTGTTGAAATTATCGAGAGCCTGTTCATAATTGAACGTATCGCCGTCAAATTTGAGCCAATAGTCGTCGAAAGGCGTAATTCCGCGCGTTATCTTCGCAATTCCCAGAACGCTGTACTTCTCAAGTCCGACAAGGGAAAGCGCGTTTGCGGCGAAAGGCGTGTTTTCCTGAAAAACGCGGCTCGAAAGGAAGAAATAGATATCGGAAATCGTAAGCGGACGGCTAATCGGCGTGAGCATAAGTTCCTTATATTTTGTCAGGATACGACAGCTCACCCTCTCGTCCGCGGAAATATCGTACTCTGCGACAGGGTTATCCTCCTTGAACAGCACAAATTTCATAGGCAGCGGCAGCTCAAATGACCGGTTATCCACCAATCTGTAACGGTTGCACTTCAAAACAAATCCCATAGCTGTTCCTCCGAAAAATCAAATCCCCGGACTGCCGAGAAAGGTACAGATGCTGGGAAACGCCGTTTTGGCCAGGCTCCGTGCCTGCCAAATAGGCGATGACAACGCAGATGTGCCTTTATCGGCAGTCCGATTTATCATATTATAACACTTTTTTTCCATTTATTCAAGAGGTGATTTTTAAGATTTGCTCTAAAATGACAATGTAATCTTCACAAAACGGAAATTGAGTTTTTGTATAAAATTAATAAAAATTTAAAAAAAGCACGGAAGATTTTATATAGCTGTTTACAAAAGGATTTTTTTGTGCTATAATGACTTTAAGCCTTTACAACGGAACGCCGCAAACGCGGAGGTTCTTGAAATACAATAACGGAAACGGGGAGAATGAAATGAAATTCAAAACAATTCTGATGATTGCGGCGATGCTTTTCGCTATTATTCCGATGGTGATTTTTGCCGTTCTGAGCAACGGCGAGCTGAGCGCAAGCAGCGAAACCGAGTTTAGAAACACGGTGATTTCGGTTGCGAAAAATCAGGCTGCTCCACTGAACGGTGTTATTAACGGCGCGAAGTCCGATATGACTTTCCTCGCGAGAATCGACGCGGTAAAGGGCGCGGCTGTTTCCGGTTCGACAAACGCAGATGCGGACGCGGTTATGAAGGCCTTTGCCGACAACAATCCGCTTGTTGTAAACGCGGTTATAGTCAATAACAACGGAAAAATCATTGCGGGAACAAATTCGGGAAGCGAACTTGAGAATTATAAGGGATATTCCTCTTACAAGGACGACGCGCTTTATTTCAACGACGCGTCCGGCAAGACGAACACAAACTCCACGATGATAATAAAGAAGAATTTCGGTCAGTGCTTCATTCTGATTTCCTACAATATCGCCGATAACAACTCGCTCATTTCGAGAATTTGCGACAATTCGAAATTCTACGAGCAGGGCAACATAATGATTATCGACTCGAACGGAAACTGGAGCACGGGTAAGGGCTATAACAACAAAAACACGCTCAACGGCGAGATTTCCGCGAAAATTCCGGGACTTGTGGACGACGCGGCAACCGACAGCTTTACATACACCGGAAGCGACGGTTCGGAGAACCTTTCCGCAATGGTTAAAATCGGCGGCGAAAACGGACTTGTGGCGGTTGTAAGCT
>DPBR01000003.1:32389-34013 GCA_003516865.1 Oscillospiraceae bacterium | reverse complement strand
AGCTGCCCGTCCGCAAGAGCGGTTCAGTTCTCGCGCAATTCTTCCACAATGATTATAGCAATCACCGTTGCGCTCTCAGTCGTAAGCGCAATCGCGGCAATCGTTATCTCCGGCTCTGTTACAAGCCCGCTGAAGAAAATTCAGAAAACGCTTGAAACAATCAGAAACGGCGACCACGAGGCTCGTATCAGCAATATGAACAACAACGAGTACGGTCAGCTTTCGAGAGCGTTCAACAATCTGGTTGACGATATCGTTGTCAGCGAGGACAGATACAGAAACATTTCCGAGATGTCCGACAACATCATTTTCGAGTGGAATTTCAAGACGAACGAGGTTGTTTTCTCGAACAACTTCAACAAAAAGTTCAGCTATCGCGCGCCGTCAAACCACTTCGGCGACAGCTTCCTGCTGAAGGCGAAAATCCACCCCGACGACCTCGACAGATACAGAAGCGACCTCGACCAGCTTGAAAAGGGCAAGAACTTCGAGCGCAACGAGTATCGTATAAAGAACATTTACGGCGACTTCATCTGGGTGCTTATGAGAACGGCGACGCTGAAGGATAACGACGGCAAGCCGGTTAAGGTAGTAGGCGTTATGGTAGATATCGACCGCGGAAAGAAGTCCGAGCAGCAGCTTACGGAGCGCGCGAGCTTCGACGCACTCACGGAACTCTACAACCGTGAAACGATTGAAAATCAGATTGATAACGAGATTTCGCTGTCTGAGATGCGTAAATCCGAAATGGCGGTTCTGTTCATCGATGTGGACGACTTCAAGCACTACAACGATAATTACAGCCACGCGACGGGCGACCAGGTGCTTAAATTCCTCGCAAAGACGATTAAGACCGAGGTTGACGGCATAGGCTTCGCGGGAAGATACGGCGGCGACGAGTTTATCGTGCTGCTGAGGAACGCGGAAACGAACGACCCTGCGCTTTTCGCACAGCGCATTATCGCAAAGCTAAACGAGGGCTTTGACGCGGATATCGGCGAGCGCCTGACGGTAAGCGTTTCGATAGGTATAGCGCTCATCAAGGACAACTACAACACGCGCGTTGAGTACCTCATCGGTAAAGCGGACGACGCGATGTACTCCGTTAAGAAGAGCGGCAAGTCGAACTACGCGTTCATCAACTAATTTTAATCATTCTGCAATGCCAAAAGTGAAATCGCCCTTAGGCTTTTCTGAGGGCGATTTTTTACAAGTGACAATTTTCGCATTATTCAATAAAACGAGGTGTAAAAATGCTGATAAAAGACGAAAGAATAGACGGCGGAAACGCGTTCGATTGGGGGAAAACCTCGGCTGATTACGCGAAATTCCGCGATATTTACCCGCGTGCGTTCTACGAGAAAATCATAAGCCGCGGGCTGTGCGTCGACGGACAGAAAATTCTTGATTTAGGCACGGGAACGGGCGTTTTGCCGCGGAATATGTACAAATACGGCGGGAAATGGACGGGAACGGATATTTCCGAGGAGCAGATAAATCAGGCGAAAGCGCTGTCCGAGGGTATGGATATCGAGTATTTCGCGGCGTCTGCGGAGAACGTAAATTTCCCCGAAAACACGTTCGACGTAATTACGGCGTGTCAGTGCTTTTGGTACTTCAATCA
>DPBR01000003.1:26424-32196 GCA_003516865.1 Oscillospiraceae bacterium | reverse complement strand
CGCCGATTTTGTGCAAAATGCTGAAGCCAAACGGACGATTTCTGGTTATGTGTATGGCGTGGCTGCCGTTCGAGGACAAGATAGCGTTCGCAAGCGAACAGCTTGTGCTGAAATACAGCCCGAAGTGGAGCGGCGCAGGAGAAACGGCTCACGCGATTGCGACACCCGAATGTTACGGCAGGTATTTCGAGCTTGTTTACCACGAGGAATACAATCTTGACGTGCATTTCACGCGGGAAAGCTGGAACGGGCGAATGAAAGCCTGCCGAGGAGTGGGAGCTTCGCTTACGCCGGAGGAAATCGCCTCGTGGGAGCGCGAGCATATGAAAATGCTTGAAGAAAACGCGCCGAATGAGTTCGATATCCGACATTACGCGGCGATTGCGGAACTTAGGGTTAAGAAGTAACGAAATATTTTCACAAGGTGAAGTCCCCGTCTTTTTGGCGGGGATTTTTGCGTTAATTTCATAAATTTGGCTGTAAAAAAAGCGCATTTTTTCGAGCGAAAACGGCAAAATATTCGTAAAATCACTATGAGAGGAGATTTCTATGAATATATCAAATCAGGAATACGGCGAGCTTGCGAAACGGATATCGCCGCCTTCCTCAATGGCAAAAACGATACCGATGGCGTTTCTGATAGGCGGAGCGATATGCACGCTCGGCGAAGCGCTTTTGAATATGTACGGAGCGCTTGGATTATCGCAGGACGCCGCGGGCGCGATGACGTCGATGACGCTGATTTTCCTGAGCGCACTGCTGACGGGACTTAAACTCTATGACAGAATAGCGCAGGCTGCGGGCGCAGGCACGCTCGTTCCGATAACGGGCTTCGCGAACTCGGTCGTATCGCCCGCGCTTGAATTCAAGTCGGAGGGCTATGTTCTCGGACTTGGAGCGAAAATGTTTATAATCGCGGGTCCCGTGCTGGTTTACGGTATCTCGGCGTCTATTGTCTACGGAATAATTTACTATATCGGAACGCTGCTTTGAGGAGGAAAAAATGTCGATTTGTGAAGGAAAAACCTTTCGTTTCAGCAACGCTTCGATAATATCCTACGGCAGCGTTGCGGGAAAAGTTGAGAGCGAAGGACCGTTCGGAGATGAATTTGACGAGATAATCAAGGACAACAAAGGCGGCGCGGACACTTGGGAGCAGGCTGAGGCGCTTTTTCAGCGGAAAGCGCTTCAGCACGCAATGGACAAAGCGGGGCTTGTTCCCGAAAAAATGGACCTGATTTTCGCGGGAGATTTGCTCAATCAGTGCACAGGCTCGGCGTATGGGCTGAAAGACTTCTATGTGCCTTTTCTGGGAATTTACGGCGCTTGTTCAACGTTCGCCGAGGGGCTTTTGCTTGCGGCGGCGATGGTGAACGCGGGTTATGTGGACAACGCAGCGGCGGTGACATCATCGCACTTTTCTTCTGCGGAGCGGCAGTTCCGCTTCCCGCTGAACTATGGCGGCGTGCGAACGCCAACGGCGCAGTGGACGGCAACGGCGTCGGGGGCTGCGATTGTCGCGGCGAACCGAAAGCCGCCGTATATCAAGGCTGCGACTGTCGGGAAAATACAGGATATGGGGATATCCGACCTGAACAATATGGGCGCGGCAATGGCAGGCGCGGCTTATGATACAATTTCGCGGCATCTGCGGCATATGGGGTCAAATCCCGAAGATTATGACGTTATAGTAACGGGAGATTTGGGCGAAGTCGGGAGCAATATGCTTTACGAGCTGTTTAAACGTGACGGAATAGCGCTTGAACAGCGCCACAAGGACTGCGGGCTGCTTATATACGACCGCGAGAAGCAGGACGTTCACGCAGGCGGAAGCGGCTGCGGGTGTTCAGCTTCGATGATGTGCGGTCATATTCTTAAGCACGTTGAAAACGGCGACAGAAAGCGGATTTTGTATGTTGCGACGGGCGCGCTGATGTCGCCGACAATGGTTCAGCAGGGCGGGAATATTCCCGGAATTGCGCACGCGGTCGAGATAACCTACAAGTGAGAATTTTGCGTTAACCGACGCCGCGCAAAGCCGCTTCCCGCGCGATTTCGCGTTAATCAACGCCGTGCAAAGCCGCTTCCCGCACGATTTCGCGTTAATCGACACCGCGCAAGGCCGCTTCCCGCGTGATTTCGCGTTAATCGACACCGTGCAAAGCCGCTTCCCGCACGATTTCGCGTTAACCCACAGCGTGCAAAGCCGCTTCCCGCACGATTTTGCGTTAATCGACACCGCGTAAAGCCGCTTCCCGCGCGATTTCGCGTTAATAGATACCGTGCAAAGCCGCTTCCCGCGTGATTTCGCATTAACTGACACCGTGCAAAGCCGCTTCCCGCGCGATTTCGCGTTAATCGACACCGCGCAAAGCCGCTTCCCGCACGATTTCGCGTTAATCGACACCGCACAAAGTCGCTTCACACAAGCGGATAAACCTTGAAAAAACTACTCAAATTCGAGTGAAAAGGAGCAAAAATGGATATTTTTCTTGAATATTTATGGGCATTTCTGATAGGCGGACTGCTCTGCGCGATAGGACAGGTCCTGATTGACCTGACGAAGCTCACCCCCGCGCGCATACTCACGTCATACGTTGTCGCGGGCGTGGTTCTCGGAGCGCTCGGCTTGTACGAACCGATAGTCGAGTTCGCGGGCGGAGGCGCCACGGTACCGTTGACGGGCTTCGGAAACCTGCTCGCAAAGGGCGTTCGGCGCTCCGTTGATGAAAACGGGCTGCTCGGCGCGTTTATGGGCGGGTTCACCTCGGCTGCGGTCGGGATATCGGCGGCGATTTTCTTCGGACTTATCGCGGCGCTTATCTTCAAAAGCGGAACGAAAATCAACGAAGGCAAATCATCATAAAAAATCAGCCTGCGAACAAAAATTCGCAGGTTTTCGCTTGTTTTGCAGTAATTTGCAGTCCGTTTTTCCGAGAAAACAACGTTTTTGCAGTAATATGCAGTTTATTTCGCGGCGAAAACGCGGGTTTTGCAGGAATTTGCAGTCCGTTTTTCCGAGAAAACAGCGTTTTTGCAGTGATTTGCAGTATTTTTCAGCCTAATTTTGCCGAAATTTAACGTGAAAACTTAACTTTTCGGCAAATAATAAAGCTTTTTGCTCAAATTTACTGCCCGCAAGAAACTCGCGCTTTTTTTAACGCAGAATTTACAGCTTGTTTTGCTTGTTTTTAACGCGGTTTTTGATGAGAAAAAACGGCAGCGCCGTGACGCTGAAATCAAGCAGGCAGGTGAACGCAAGCCACTTTATCGGCGAAATCAGCCCCGCGAGCAAAAAAAGCACGAAAGCCGCTCCCGGAACGCCCGAAACGTGCTTTCCCTTTCGCTTGCTTTCGATAGGAGCGCCGATGTAGGTTATCGCCCAAAAAAGCAAGCCGACCGCAAAAGCAAAAATGCTGATTAGCCATTCCGTCATAGCGAAAATTCTCCTTTCAGTCGCTTTTCACACCGTGACTTCAATGAAATTCCCCTCATAATCGAGAACAATACTCTCAAAATAACCGTCGCCCGTTACCCTCGGCTCACCCGCGATTTCAAATCCGTCACGCGCAAGCCGCTCCGTGAGAGAAACAACCTCTCCCCTGCTTCCCACGCTTACAGCAATGTGTGCAAAGCCCGCAGCAAAGCGTTCCCGCGGCAAATTCACACACTCCGCTCTCGTCATAACTTCAAGCCGTGCGCCGCCGTCAAACGTGAGAAAATAACTCTGAAAGCCCGTTTTTTCGTTGTGGTAAAATGCGCCGCGTTTCGCACCGAAGTACTTCTCAAAAAACGCACATTCCCGCTCAAGGTCGGTCGTGTAAACCGCGATATGTTCGATTTTCATATTATACTCCGAGTATAATTTTCTTTAGCTCATCGGCGTTTTCCGCGAGATAATCGGGCTTGAAGCTTTCAAGCTCGGCGCGGCCGCGAAAGCCCCACAAGACACCGCACGCGGCTATTCCCGCGTTTTTTGCGGTCTGCATATCAACGGAACTGTCGCCTATGTAAATCGGCGAAAATCCCTCTTTTTTATACTTATTGACAAGATAATTCACGGCGTCGGGAGCGGGCTTTTTCGGAAAACCGTGTTCACCGCCAACAATCTCCGTGAGCAAATCCCCGAAAAATCCGCCGAGAAGCTCGCAGGCAAACGAGTGCGACTTGTTCGTGTTGCAAAGACAGGTTATTCCGCGCTCCGACAGCGTTTTCAACAGCTCGGGAATACCGGAATATGGCGCGGTAGCGTCGGTTTTGTGACGCTCGTAATATTCGTCAAACAGCTTGTACGCCGCGTCAAAATCGCTCTGCGACGCCGTTTCGGGCAACATTCTCTCAATCAGCTTCGGTATTCCGTTTCCGACAAAATATCGGTATTTGTCCAAGTCGTGAGTGGGAAATCCAAGCTGCGAAAGCGCGTAATTCCCCGCCGCCGCAAGGTCGCCGAGCGTGTTCAGAAGCGTTCCGTCAAGGTCGAAAATCACGGGATTATACATAAAAACATCTCCTTTAAGAGTCAACAATCATTCAATATTATTATAATCAATAAAAAATGCTTTGTCAACCTTGAAATTTTCCCGAAAATATGTTATAATAAAGAATAATGTATTTTTACTTGATTTAACGGAGAAAACGATATATGGAATATTTTGACCTTTATTCGGTAAACCGCGAACCGCTCGGAAGAAAGGTTCAGCGCGGCGCGCCTATCCCTTTCGGCGAATATCATATCGTGGTGCAGGTTATGACGGTGAACAGCCGCGGCGAGATTTTGCTTACACAGCGCGTTCCCGAAAAAACAAGCGGCGGAAAATGGGAATGTTCGGGAGGCTGCGCGGTTGTCGGTGAATCGTCGCGCGAAGCGGCTGCAAGAGAGCTTTTCGAGGAAACAGGCATAAGAACGCGTCCCGAAGAGCTTCGTCACGAGTGGACGATGATTACGGACAGTATGCTGCGTGATTTTTACATTCTGGTTAAGGACGTGCCGCTTTCGGCGCTGAAATTGCAGTCAGCCGAGGTTTGCGCGGCAAAGTGGGTTACATTTGAGCGGCTCTGCGAAATGGCGCGCAACGGTCAGACAACGCGCACCATAATGCGCTGGATAAACAGCCGCAGGCGCGAGCTTTATATGCTCACGAAAAAGGCTGAGGAAAAACAGTTTCGCTGCGGGTAAACGCGGAAAATGCTGAATTATGAGAAGTTTCACTATGAATAATGCCGTTCGGAGGACATTGATTTGAACAAAACCGTTGAGAAAATAAAGCGGCTCGCTTTGTCGGGAGATTTTTCGGGCAATTCCGAGGAAGAAATATTTGCGCGGTGCTTCAAAGCCGTCGAGGAAACGCTCGGCATAACGCCGTTCGACGTGCAGATTGAAGCGGCGCTCGCGCTGTACGAGGGAAAAATGGTGCAGATGCAGACGGGCGAGGGCAAAACGCTCTGCGCGGTGTTCGCGGCGTGCTGTCACGCGCTCTGCGGCGGAAAAACGCACATTCTCACGTTCAACGACTATCTCGCAAATCGCGATTTCGAGTGGAACAAGCCTGTTTACGAGAAAATGGGCGTGAGCGTCGGCTGCATAACCGAGGATACTCCGCGCGAAAAACGCCGCGAGCTGTATAACAGACAGGTTGTCTACCTCACGGCGAAAGAAGCGGGATTCGACTACCTCAAGGATTTCGTGTGCTTTGAAACGGAAAAAATGTGCTTCCCGAAGCCAGATTTCGCGATTTTCGACGAAGCCGACAGCATTCTTATCGACGAGGCGAG
>DPBR01000003.1:25660-26211 GCA_003516865.1 Oscillospiraceae bacterium | reverse complement strand
AGCATTCTTATCGACGAGGCGAGAATACCGCTCGTAATCGCGGGCGACGTTGCGGTTCACGAGGACGAAAGCACCGCCGATGTTTATGAAAAGACAAAAGCGCTCGGCGAGGGAGATTTTGAGTTCGACGAGGAGTCGAGGAACGTTTATCTCACCGACAGCGGCTCGGATAAAGCCGAACGGATTTTCTCCGCAAAGAATATTTACAGCGAAAAAAACGCGAATTTGCTTGCCAAAATCACAGCCTGCATAAAAGCGCGAGAAATTCTCAAAGAGGACAAGGATTATATCGTTCGCGACGGGAAAATCGTGCTTATCGACGAATTTACGGGCAGAGCGGCGGTCGGACGAGTGTTCCCGGGCGAGCTTCAGCCCGCCTGCGAAGCCAAACACGGGCTTAAAATCACAAGCCGAGGCAGAATTATGGGAAATATCGCGCTTCAATATTTCGCGCGGCTTTACCCGAAAATGTCGGGTATGACGGGAACGGCAGAGCCTGCGCGCGAGGAATTCGAGAAGATTTACGGTATTCTCACGGAGATTATTCCCAC
>DPBR01000003.1:17443-25471 GCA_003516865.1 Oscillospiraceae bacterium | reverse complement strand
TCCCTGCCGCAGAATCGACAATCCGATTGAGATTTATTTTGATAAGGACGAAAAGCGGCGGGCTGTCGTTTCCGCGATAACCGAAGCCTACGAAAAGGAACGCCCCGTGCTTGTCGGAACGGAAAGCATTGAGGAAAGCGAAAGCCTTGCCGCGGAACTGCGGGAAAAAGGCGTTAAATGCAGCGTTCTCAACGCGAAAAACAACTTCGAGGAAGCGGGAATTATCGCGAAAGCGGGCGAGCGCAAAACCGTCACGATTACCACAAATATGGCGGGACGCGGCGTTGATATCAAGCTCGGCGGCGAGGACTGCGCGGATAAGGAATTTGTCGAGAGTGTCGGCGGTCTGCTTGTTATCGTAACGTCAATGCGCGAAAGTTCGCGGATTGTCCGCCAGATAAGAGGGCGCGCGGGACGTCAGGGCGACGTCGGCGAAAGCAGATATTTCGCGGCGCTCGACGATGAAATCGCCGTGAAAAACAACCTCAAAAAGCTCTGCGGTCGGCATTATCCGAGCGAGAAAACAAGCGGCGTTATCACGGACAAGGTTGTTCTGCGGGAAGCGGAGCGCGTTCAGAGGATAACCGAGAGCGACGCTTTCGACGAGCGCGTTAATCTGATGAAATACACGCTTATCGGCGAAAAGCACCGCGAACTTACTTTTTCACGCAGAAACGCGCTGCTTGACGGAGAATACAACAGCGAGATGTGGAAGAAAAACGCGCCCGACGACTACGAAAAAGCGTGCGAAAGGTTTGGCAAAAAGGCTGTGCAGAAGCTTGAAAACGAGGTTCTCGCGGCGCTTCTGAACGAGTTTCACTGCGATTATCTCGACTATACGGCGTATCTCCGCGAGGGTATTCACCTCACGCAGATTGCAGGCAGAAATCCCGCGGACGAGTACAATATTGCCTGCGAGGAATATTATGAAAACGCGGCGCAGACTATCCCCGACAGAATGACCGAGAAGCTCGAAGCGCTGCTGGAATGTGGGAAAATCGAGGACTACAAGGTTGAGAAGCCCACGGGAATTTACACATATCTGCTCAACGATATGGCGGAGGAGTTCAAGGCAAAGCCGATTTTGCTGAGCGTTTTCTCCGAGGAGGAAGATGAAGAAAAAACGCTCGTAAACGAGAGTAAAATCGAGAAAAAAGGCTTTTTTGGAAAGCTGTTCGGGAAGAAATAAGGTGAGGTTTTGTCAACAGTTTGCGCTATCGCAACGCCCGCGGCAGTCGGCGGAATTTCGGCTGTGAGAATATCGGGTGAACACGCGTTTTCCGTGGCGGAGGACGTGTTCGCGGCGGTTTACCCAAAAGTGAAAATAAGCGAAATGAGCGGCTATACCGCGGCTTACGGCAAAATTTCCGACGGCGGCGAGCGGCTTGACGACGGCGTTCTGCTCGTTTACCGCGCTCCGCACTCCTACACGGGCGAGGACGTCTGCGAGATTTTCTGTCACGGCGGAATTTACGTCACGCAGAGAGTGCTTACGGCCTGCCTCAAAGCGGGCGCAGAGCCTGCCGCGGCGGGCGAATTCACGAAAAGAGCGCTTCTTAACGGGAAAATGTCGCTTACGCAGGCGGAGGCTGTCGCGGACGTGATTTCCGCGCAGGGAAAGCAGATTTTGTCCTGTTCGAACGCGCAGCGCGAGGGCGCGCTTTTCCGCAGATGCGAGGATATCGCGGCGAAAATTATGGAGGTTTCCGCGCAGATTTCCGCGTGGATTGACTATCCCGACGACGATACGCCTGTTGTTACCGAAGAATGGCTCTGCGAAAGGCTTTCCGAGGTCGAGAACGACTTTAAGCGGCTGCTTTCGGAATATGACGCGGGGCGGCTTATCCGCGAGGGAATTTCCTGCGCGATTGTCGGTAAGCCGAACGTCGGTAAATCCACGATTATGAACCTGCTTTCGGGCAGAGAACGCAGCATCGTAAGCTCCGTTGCGGGAACAACGCGCGATATCGTTGAAGAAACCGTGAATATAAACGGCGCGGTGTGCCTGCTGTCGGACTGCGCGGGTATCCGCGAAACGGACGATGAAATCGAGAAAATCGGCGTCGAGATTATGCTTAAACGGCTTGAAAACGCGGATATCGTGCTTGCGGTATTCGACGGCTCGCGCGAGCTTTCGGACGAGGACAAGCGGCTTATCGGGCTGATTGAGGGGAAGAACGTAATCCCCGTTGTGAACAAAAGCGACCTTGAAAACAGGCTTGACGTTGATTTTCTTGAGGAAAAGCTCGGAAAAGCAGCCGTGATTTCCGCTAAAAACACAAATTGCGCCGAGATTATCGGAAACGCGATTACCGCGCGGCTTAATCTCGATAAATTTGACGCGAACGCGGGTTTTCTCGCGAACGAGCGCCAGAGAAGCTGCGTTCTCAGAGCGGAACGGCACGTCGGCGAGGCGCTTTCGGCGGCGGCTCTCGGCGTTACTCCCGACGCGATAGGCGTTGAGCTTGAAGCGGCGCTTGACGCGGTGTACGAGCTTTCCGGGAAAAGAGCCTCGGAGGAGGTTATCGCGGAGGTTTTCAAGCGGTTCTGCGTGGGGAAATAGCGGACTTTTCGATATCTTGGCGGCAGCGCCCTAAATCTCCGAAAAAGCTTCGGAAGATGTTTCGGGGCGGTTCTGCGCGGGGAAATAACGGAGGAAATGATGAATATACTGATAATCGGCTGCGGGACAATGGGAAGTACGCTTGCCGCGGCGCTCGACAAAAAGGGCTACGATATCTGCGTTATCGACAAGAAAAGCGAGAGCTTCGAGTCGCTTCCCGCTGATTTCGGCGGGTTTACCGCAACAGGCGTCGCGATTGACCAAGACGTGCTGAAGCGCGCGGGAATAGGCTCCTGCGACGCGCTTTTCGCGGTTACGGAAAACGACGATATGAACCTGATGACGGCGCAGATTTCACGCGAGGTTTTCGGCGTGCCGAGAATTTTCGCGAGAGTGGACGACGTCGGAAAATGCAGGGTTTTCGAGGGGCTTGGCGTTAATATAATCAGCCCCACAAAGCTTACGGTAAGCGCCGCGTGCGAAGCGCTTGAGGGCGAAAACCGCGACAAGGAGCTAAAATTCGGAAACGCGCTCGTTAAATTCACGGCGATTGAGGTCCCCGAAAATTACGCGGGGAAAAAGCCCGAAGATATCCTGCTTGAAGAGGACGAGTCGTTTTTCGGTATCGAGCGCGGCGGCGCGGGATTTATTCTGTACTGCGGTCAGGATATCGCCTTTGAAGCGGGCGACAGGCTGATTTTCGCAAAGAAGAATTGAGGTTTTGGATATGAAAACAATCATCGTTGGCGGCGGAAAAGTCGGGTTTTACCTCGCAAAAACGCTTCTCGAACACGATTACGAGGTTACGATTATCGAGCGCGACAAGGAACAAAGCCGCTTCTGCGCGAACAACACGGAAGCCGAGGTCGCTTCCGGCGACGGAACAAGCGCCGAGGTTCTCGCGCTTTGCGGCGCGGATAAGGCAGACTGCGTTATCGCGGTCACGGGAAAGGACGAATGCAACCTCGTCTGCTGTCAGGTAGCGAAAAAGGCGTTCGGAGTGAAAAAAACGATTGCAAAAGTCAACAACCCCAAAAATACCGATATAATGGAGAAGCTCGGCGTAGATATCGTCATTTCCGCAACGGACAATATTATACATCAGCTCGAAAACGAGGTCGATTTCAGCACGATGAAAAAGCTGCTTTCGATTGACGAGGAATACGACGACGCGTCGCTTGTCGAGATTACGCTTCCCGAAAATTACATATTCGAGGGAAAACATCTCGCCGAGCTTTCGCTTCCGGAGGAATGTAATATCGCCTGCATAAACCGAGGCGGAAGAACCATTATCCCGCGCGGCGGCACGATTCTTCTGAGCGGAGATATCATACTTGTGGTGATGATGAACCGCAGAGAAAAAGAGCTTAAACGCGCTCTGAAAATTAAGGATTGAGTGATTTGGCAGGTGAATGAAATGGAACAGAAACGCAGCGTCGGCAGACCGAAAAAATCTGTGCAGATTTCGGTGAAAAAGACTGCAAAACCCGCTTCTTCGGCGAAAAAGACTGCAAAAACCGCTTCTTCGGCGAAAAAACCGCAGGGCGATATCATTTTTGCGCTCGATATCGGCACAAGAACGATTGTCGGCGTTCTCGCCAAAAAAACGCAGACGGGCTGCGAAATTATCGATATCGAAACCGTCGCGCACGAAAAACGCTGTATGAACGACGGGCAGATTGAGGACATAAAAACGGTTTCGGACGAGATTAAGCTCGTTCGCAGGGCGCTTGAAGAAAGAAACCGCATTTCGCTGAAATCCGCTTGTATAGCGGCTGCGGGTCGCGCCCTCAAAACCGTCCGCAGCTCTTTTGAATACAAGCTTTCCGCGGAAAAGCTGATTACCGATGAAATCCTCGGCGCGGCGGAGCTTGACGCCGTTCGAAGAACCTGCGCGGAATTTTCCGCGAAAAACGAGGCTGCGGCGTTTTATTGCGTCGGTCACAGCGTCATTTCGCTTCTGCTGGACGGATTTAAGGTGACGAAGCCCGAAGGTCACCGCGGCGAATGCCTCACAACCGAGATTATCGCGGCGTTTTTGCCCGCTTACGTTGTCGAGAGCCTTTGCGCGGCGGTTGACGAGGCAGGGCTTGAAATCGCGGGAATTACGCTTGAACCGATTGCCGCGATGAACGCGGTTATTCCGCCCGAACTCAGATTAATCAACCTCGCGCTGTGCGATATCGGCGCTGGAACTTCGGACGTGGCGGTTTCGCGCGACGGAAGCGTCGTGGCTTACGGAATGGCGACAACAGCGGGCGATGAAATTACCGAAGCGCTGATGAAAAAGCTTCTCGTTGACTTCAACACGGCGGAAATGATTAAGACAAGCGCGCTTGACGACATTACATACACCGATATTCTCCTTCGCGAAAATACGATTTCGCGAAGCCGCGTTCTTGAGATAATCGAGCCTGCCGCAGAAGAACTCGCGCGGGTTATTGCGCGGGAAATTGTCGCGGCGAATGCAAAGCCCCCGCAGGCGGTATTCCTCGTCGGCGGCGGAAGCAAGCTTGAGGGGCTTCCGGAACGGGTTGCGGCTGAACTCGGAATGGACGCTTCGCGGATTATCGCGGGAAAACGCGAGCTTCTGCGGCGGATTTCCGCGCCCGAAACGTTTTCGCTCGGCGCGGAGCACACAACGCCGCTCGGAATTGCCCTTACGCACGGAGAGGGCGTTTCTTACGATTACACGACTATTACCGTCAACGGAAAGAAGCTGCGCGCGCTCGACACGAACCGCCTGACCGTTTTCGAACTGTTGAATTTTGCGAAAATAACGCCGGAGGAACTTATCGCCGGCGCGGGAAAACCGCTTTCATTCACGCTGAACGGCGAGAAAATCACGCTTCGCGGAAAGCCCGCGAAACCGTCCGAAATTCTCGTAAACGGCGAGATTTCCTCGCTGAACACAGTCGTGACGAAAGGCGACGAGGTTGTGATTACGCCCGCAAAGCGCGGTGAAAACGCGTCCGCTCGGCTCTCGGACTACTTCGACCTGCGCTCGGCAAGAGCGTTTAACATAAGCGTTTTCGGCGAAAAACAGCGCGCGGGATTTTTAATTATGCTCAACGGAAAAGAAGCCGCCGGCGAACGCAGGATTAACGACGGCGATGAAATTACGCTTATCGAGCGCGATACGCTCGGAAAGCTGCTCAATTCGCTTGGAATTGAGGAAAAGGTTACGCTTAACGGCGAAAACGCGGACGGCTCGGAGAAGCTTAAAAGCGGCGATGTTATCGAACGCGCGGAAGAAGCTCCCAAAGAAACGCCCGTTCTTCCCGAAAAACCAACCGAACAGCCTCCCGAAAACCCGAAAATAACGGTTAACGGGATTGAAACGCAGTTTCCGCTGCGCGAGGACGGAAAAGCGCCGATTTTTCTCGACGTCGCGGCGGCGTTTTCGGACGACCCGACGCAGCTTCTGTCGCACGCAGGCACGATTACCATAAACGGCAAAATAGCGCGGCTTGACGAGGAAATTCATAGCGGCGACGTTATTGTGATTGAGTAGGTTTAGGCAATGAAAAATATAAAAAAGGCAATCGGAGCGGCGTTTCTCGCGGTTTTGCTGGCGGGCTGCTCGAAAATAGCCGATTATTCGGGAATTTCGCAATCATCGGGCGAAAGCGTTTCGTCAGATGTAAGTTCCGATGAAAATTCTCACGCTTCTGATACGTTTACCGTCGGCGATTATACGATTGTTAAGCAGAATTTTCTCGCGAAGCTCAATGCCGAGGGCGGCGTTTACGAGGACGCAACGGCGCGAACCGACGGCGATTTCGACGGAAAGGGATTTCTCGCGTTCAAAGAGGGCGGTCGGCTTACGCATATCGTAAACGCGAACACCCCGCAGTTCTATCGGATAATCATTTCCGCGCGCTCCGAAAAGGGCGCTTCGATAAAACTGTACGTTAAGAAAAAGGCTGAGGGCGTGTTTTACGTTCCCGCGGCAGCCGAAAACGACGAGGGCTTCGGCTATTGCGCGGTCGATTCGATTTACCTCACAAGCGGCTCGAACGCTCTCGATTTTGTCGTTGAAAGCGGAACCTGCGACATCGATTACATTCTCGTTGAAAATTCGGACGCCGTGAGCAGCGATATCTACCGCACGGGAACGTCCTCGGCAAACCCCTCGGCAAGCCTTGAAACTGTCGGGGTTATGAAGTATCTGTCCGAAATATACGGGAACGGCGTTCTCGCGGCGGCGAACGTTACCCTCGGAACAAACGCCGAAATCGACGCCGTTTTCAAGGCTGCGGGGCGCTATCCCGCAATACGCACGAGCGAACTTGCGGGCGCGGTTCTCGACAGCGAAAGCGCCGCCGTTAAACTCGAAAAAGATATCGCGCTCGCGCTTGACTGGGGGAAAAACGGCGGTCTTGTTTCGTACAAGTGGCATTGGTATTCCCCGAATACAAAGCGCTCGGTTGACAGCGGCGCGTTTGATATGGAAGAAGCGCTTTCTCCGAAAAACCTCGATGAGGTCGCGCTGATGACGGCGGACGAACTTAAACTGATGGTCGAGAACGGCTTTTTGTCCGCAAACACAATTTCCCTGCTTAACGATATCGACAAAATCGCCGATATCCTCGCAAAATTCGCCGAGGAAAAGCAGGTCGTGCTGTTTGAGCCTGTTCCAAACGCAGATTCGGGGCTTTACTGGTGGGGCGACAGCGCGGAGTATCATCAGAAGCTCTATCGCCTGATTTTCGACAGGCTCTGCCGTTATCACAAACTCTCGAACATCGTCTGGATTTGGAGCGGAAGCAGCGTGGATTATTACCCCGGAGCACGCTATTGCGATATCATCGGTCAGAGCATTTTCGAGAACTCAAATTCAACCTTCGCCGCAAGACTTTCCTCAATAAGCGAAAATTTGGGTATCAGAAAGCCTATTTGCGCCACTTCGCGCGATGTCCTGCCCGCCGTCGATTTAATCAGGCGCGACAACGCTATGTGGCTCTGGAACGCGCTTGAAAGCGGGAAATACGTTGTCCGCGAAAACGGAACTCTCTCGACAGAATATAACTCGCTCTCCTCCATCAACAACGCCTACAACAGCTCCCTCTTCATCACACGCGACGAACTCCCCGACCTTAAAAATTACGCGCTCGGCGAATAAGCCGCACTCCGCGCTCCCGCGGGAGACGGCTTCGCCTTTAGTCGCTCCCGCGGGGCTTAGAACCTTTTTCTGAAGAAAAAGGTTCTAAGAACTCCAAAAAGACTTTAATCGCTTCGCGTTAAAGTTTTTTAGTCCGCGATACTGCCCTATGAATCGAGTTTTCACTCGGGTGTCGCATACGAATCTATGCCCGATAAGGCGCTCCGTGTGCTTGAATACAACAAACCAAAAAGCGGGAAGATTGCAGTAATCTTCCCGCTTTATCATACCTAGCAACAAACTAGGCATAGATTGTATCTAATTTCGAGTGAACACTTGATTCATAGGGCGGTATTGCGGA
>DPBR01000003.1:0-17147 GCA_003516865.1 Oscillospiraceae bacterium | reverse complement strand
AGGCCGCCGGAGGCACTGGAGCGGAGCGATGACTGTGAGCGGAGCGCGTTAAATACGCCAAAAGGCGCTAAAGGGGTCTGGGGGAAAACAAGAGTTTTCCCCCAGCGTTTGTGTTGGCTTTAGACAACACAAACGCGCGACTTGGTATAGAAGGAACCAGACTTTGACTGCGCCGAGCAGTCAAACGGTAAAACTCGATTGTGAACGCTCCCGAAAATCCCCCGCCAAAGGATTTTCGGGAGCGTTCACGCGATTTTGGGGGTTCGACGCCCCCAAAATCGCACCCCGTAGGCTATCGCGGAGCAAGGGTTTACGGCACGCGAAATTTACCCGCGGAAAATATTGACAACTATATTTCCTCAAATAACGCGCAAAATAGTGATACGAAAGCGAGGTAATATTATGTCAAACAACATCAGAAACCGCCAGAGCGCGGAAATTCTGCAAGCGGTTTACCGCAACTCACAGATGGCTTATGAAGCGTCGTCGGACGTGCTGAAGCACTGCAAAAACAACACGCTTTTCCGCGAAATCAACCGAGAAAAAGAGCGCTACAAGAACATTGCCGCGCAGTCAAAAAACGAGCTTGCAAGGCGTAATGAAGCGGCTGAGGAAGTCGCGCCGTTCGGGAAAATGATGTCGAAAATGGGGATTGCGATGAAAACGGCGTCCGACCAGAGCAGCGGAAATATCGCGAAAATTATGCTTCGCGGAACGACTATGGGTATTATTGATATGCAGCACGCCGTTAACCGCTCGCACAACGCCGACCCTAAAATCCGCGAAAGCGCCGAAAAGCTCCTCGAACGCGAACAGGAATACTGCGAAAGCCTGAAAAAATATCTATGAGAAGCCGCGCGCTGTCCGAGAATATCCCCTGCGACATTAAAGCAGGAAAAGGAAAATCGCTGCATTCGCCCGTATCCTGCGAAGATAATTCCCCAAAATACTGAAAAAACCCGCTCAAAAACGAGCGGGTTTTGATTTTTACGGATTGACTGCGTTTCCTTCAACAAGGTTTTGCAGAACGATAAGCGCTCTTTCGCGCCGCTCGATAACGTCCTTCTCCTGAGCCTTTGAGTTCGCGGGAAGCGCGCGGACGCAGAAAAGCGTGCCGTCGGGGAAATCAACGTCTGTCTTATCGCTCAGAACGCCCTTTCCGACAAAAAGCATATCGTCCGAATAGACTTCGGTAAAATTCGTGTAAATTTCATAACCGAGGTCGCATTTCGGTATATACTCGCTTATGAAGCCCTTATCGCACACCGCAAGAGGTCTGTCGCACATACGGAACTCAAGCGAAAGCTTTTTCCGCTCAATATCCGCATACTGCGTCATAGCGTCGTCAAGCGACAAATCAATGGTTTCAACGCTGACGTGAACGTTTCCGTTACCATCAAAGTCGGGGCAGTATTTCTCAAGGGTTTTCTCGACTATATCGGCTTTTGCGAGAAGTTCGGAATTTTCCGACGTTACCGCGAGAATAATCTCAATATCCGCCTTTTCTCTCGAAAAAAACTGAACGGCAAGAAAAAGCACAAGCGCCGCCACAAAAACAGCCGGAATAATAATCCACTTGTTCAGATACAGAAAATTCGTGACCTTCTTGAAACCGTGAACCTCGGCGACTGCGCGCGCCCCCGTTTCGGGGATAATCTCGCTTTCCTCGATAATCCCCTGCTTCATCTTCAGAAGCTCAAGTTTTTCGCGGCGGAGCCTTTCTTCGTCCTGTTTATTCGCCATAAATCAGTGAATCCTCATCGTCGGGAAAAGCAGAACGTCGCGTATGCTCGCGGAATCCGTCAGCAGCATAACAAGCCTGTCCAGACCAAATCCAAGTCCCGCCGTGGGCGGCAGACCGTATTCAAGCGCCGTGATAAAGTCCTCGTCAACCTGCGCGTCGTTTCCGCCCTGAGCGCGCTTCGCCGCAACCTGCTTTACAAAGCGCTCTTTCTGGTCAATCGGGTCGTTAAGCTCAGAGAATGCGTTTCCGAACTCCATTCCGTTGATGAAGTACTCAAAACGCTCCGTAAACGCGGGAAATTCGGGCTTTCTCTTTGCAAGCGGCGAATTTTCAACAGGATAATCGTATACAATCGTAGGCTGAATGAGATTATCCTCGACAAACGCCTCAAAGAACGCGATAAGCACGTCGCCCTTTGTGGACTTGTCGGTGATATCCTCAACGTTGTGCTCCTTGGCGCAAGCCCTCGCGGCGGCGTCGTCAGCCCAATCGTTGTAATCAACGCCGGCATATTTCTTTACCGCCTCAATCATCGTCAGCCTCTCCCAAGGCTTTCCAACGGCGATTTCTTTGCCCTGATAGGGAACGGTGTCCGTTCCGCAGACATTGAGAGTAACGGTTCTGTACAAATCCTCGATAAGCTCCATCATCTCGGTGTAATTCATATACGCCTGATACATCTCAATTGTGGTAAATTCGGGGTTGTGGGAAGCGTCCATTCCCTCGTTTCTGAAGATACGTCCAACCTCGTAAACCTTGTCGAAGCCGCCTACAATAAGCCGCTTTAAGTAAAGCTCGGTTTCAATTCTGAGGTACATATCAATATCGAGAGCGTTGTGGTGAGTCTTGAACGGGCGCGCCGCCGCTCCGATTTCAAGCGGGAGCAGAACGGGCGTGTCAACCTCGACATAGCCGTGACCGTCAAGGAATTTCCTGATTTCCGAGATGATTTTCGAGCGCTTTATAAAAACGTCCTTAACCTCGGGATTTGCGATAAGGTCGAGATAACGCTTGCGGTAGCGCTCCTCCTTATCCTTCAATCCGTGCCACTTTTCGGGCAGCGGAATAAGCGACTTTGAAAGAAGCTTGATTTCCTCGGCGTGAACGGAAATTTCGCCCATTTTCGTGCGGAAAACCTTGCCCTTAACGCCGATAATATCGCCGATATCCCACTTTTTGAAATCAGCGTAATCTTCTTCTCCCACATCGTCCTTGCGCACATAAACCTGCATTCTGTCGGAAGCGTCGCGGATATCCATAAAGCTCGCCTTGCCCATAATTCTGCGCGTCATCATTCTTCCCGCGATTATAACCTCGCCGTTTTCAAGCTCGTCAAAACGGTCGCGGATATCCTTATTGTAGGTGTCAACGGGGAACTTCGTGATTTTATAGGGGTCCTTGCCCGCTTCCTTGAGAACGGCGAGCTTTTCAAGACGAATTCTGTGCTGTTCGTCAAGCTCCTCCTGCGTAACCTCGGCTTCTTCCAAATTCTGATTGATTTCGTTTGACATAGATTATTCCTCGTCCTCTTTCTTAATTTCAAGAACCTTGAATTTTTCAATACCGGAAGGCGTTTCAACCTCAACCTCGTCGCCTACCTTATGACCGATGAGCGCAGCGCCTATCGGGCTTTCATCGGACATCTTGCCCTTGTTTATATCGGCTTCTTTCGTGCCGACAATCTTAAACTCAAGCTCCTCTTCCATTTCAACGTCATAGAGCTTTACCGTGATACCGATACCAACCTTTTCGGTCGAAATATCAACGTCGTCGATAACCTGAGCGTGAGCGAGAGTAGCCTCGATTTCGGCAATTCTCGACTCGATGATGCCCTGTTCGTTCTTAGCCTCGTCGTATTCGCTGTTCTCGGACAAATCGCCGAAAGAGAGCGCAACCTTGATTTTCTCGGCAACCTCGCGGCGGCGAACGGAGCGAAGCTCGTTAAGCTCGTTTTTGAGCTGTTCCTCACCCTTTCGGGTCAAAACTGTGATAGGCTTGTTCATATAGCTGTTCCTCCAAAACAATAATATTTATCAATAAAGCGTCAGTCCACAGGTTCTGTGGGCGGAGCTGCGGGAGTCATAATTTCAATCGCTTTCTGAAGCTGCGAGTCGTTTTCTCTCGAAACGGAATCAAGCGTCGCGCCTGTCGGAAGCGCGGTTACATAGTCGGGCTTCAGACCGATACCGTCGTAAGGCTCGGATTTCGAGGGAACTACCTTCGCATTGGAGATTGTAAGCGCAGAGCCGTCCGGAAAGCTGTAAGTTCCCTGCAAAACAGCCTTTCCGTAAGTCTGCGTGCCGATAAGAACGGCTTTTCCCTCGTCCCTCAGCGCGACCGCGAAAATCTCCGCCGCAGAAGCCGTTCCGCCGTCTACAAGAACCGCCATCGGAACGCCGACATTGGATACGGAATCGGTTTCGATAAGCGTTTTTCTTATGCCGTTTGCGTATTCCGCAACAGCCGCGACGCACGCGGGAAGCAAGCGGTTAAGCATAGATTTAAGCGGAGCGATAACGCCGCCGCCGTTTCCCCTAACATCGAGAATAAGCGCTTTCAATCCCTTGTCAACAAGCGAATTGAGCGCGCCCGCAAACTGCTCGGCGGTTTTTTCGTTAAACGTGGTAATCCTGATATATCCGACTCCGTTGTCAAGCATTTCGCCCGTGACCGACTCAATATCAATCTGCTGCCTTATCAGGCTCACGGAGATTTCCTCGCCGTCCCTCAAAAGCTTCATCGTAAGCTTTGAGCCGATTTCACCTGAAATTTTGTCAAGAGCGGCGTCCTCCTCCATCGAAAGAAGATTTTTTCCGTCGATTTCCGTTATAACGTCGCCGACCTTGACGCCGTTAAGATAAGCGGAGCTGTTTTTGTAGACGTTTGTGACAACGAGATAGCCCGAACCGTCCGCTTTTGCGACAATTCCCGCGCCGCTTACAACGCCGCCGGAATTCTGCTGAAGCTCGTAATACGAGTTCGGCTGGAGGTATGACGCATATTTATCGCCGATACCGCTTACATAACCGTTTATCATTCCCGATTCGATAGATTCGGTTTTGATGGAAGCGGCGTCGATATAGTTGTTCTTTACAACCGCGTCGATTTCACGGAGTTTTTCGTAAACTCCCTCGTATTTATCGGCGCTGCTGATTTTTGAGTTATAGATATTGAGCGAAACCGTCCACGTCAGGACGAAAGTAATGGCGCAGCCGATTGCTATAAGGCTTATTGCAACGCCGAGCGGAATTCTTTTGTTCAAAATAACATCTCCTTGGAAAACTGTGACGATACGTTATACCTTGAGGTATTTGCCGGTGCTGATAACCGTACCGACAGCGCCGAGAAACGCGCCCGCAGCGCAGTTTATAAGCAGGACAAACGGGCTTATCGCGCTGAACGGAATGAGGTCGAAGAAACCGAACATTTCCCACAGCGAAAGGTTATCGGTAAAGAGCGAGAAAACGGAGTCGTAGATGAACCACGTCAGTCCCCACGCCGCGGCGCCCGAAAGTATGCCGATAAACGTACCCTCGACAAAGAACGGGAGCTTTATGAAGCTGTCCGTTGCGCCGACGTATTTCATAATCGAAATCTCGTTTCTGCGCGAAAAAACGCTCGTTCTGATAGTATTCGACACAACGATTATGCTCACAACCACAAGGGTAATGAGAATTGCGGCAATAATAATCGTAAACGTGTTTTTTATGTTGATAAGCGCGCCCGCAAAGTCGTATGGCGCTTTTACCTGCTCAACGCCGTCAATGCTGGAAATCGCGTTTACCGTGAGCTTAATCGAGGACAAATCCTTTACGCGCGCCAGAAACGTTTCCGGAATGGGGTTTTCATCGAGATACGAAAGAAGCTCGGAATATTCTCCCATATTCTCCTTGAAATTCTCAAGACCCTGTTCCTTTGAGATATATTTCACGTCCGCGAGGTTATTGTTGCTGTTGAGCAGACTGCTGATTTTTTCTCTCTGAGCG
Organism: Oscillospiraceae bacterium; assembly: GCA_003516865.1. Taxonomy (GTDB): domain Bacteria; phylum Bacillota; class Clostridia; order Oscillospirales; family Ruminococcaceae; genus CAG-115. Next base: position 11,417 of record DPBR01000003.1, on the reverse strand, counting down.
TCGGAAACGCCGTCCTTGACATAAATTGTGATTTCGTTCGTATCCTCGATATTCTGCATCACAATATTGACGTTCATATAGATAAGAACGGTGACGCTGACCTGCAAAAGGCTTACAAGCAGGATACTGAACGAGGCGAAAGACATAATGAAGTTTTTCCAGACGGAACTTACGCCTTTTTTGATAAGATAGCTTACGTTACTCGTCCTCATCGCTGCCTCCGATTGTTTCATCGAACGTGATTTTACCCTCGTCGATATTGATAATCCTGCCGCCAAAATATCTCACAAGCTCGTGCTCGTGGGTTATCATAACGACGGTCGTGCCGCAGCGGTTTATTTCCTTCAGCAGCCCCACAAGCTCGTATGAGCGCTCCGGGTCGAGATTTCCCGTCGGCTCGTCTACAATAAGCAAATTCGGGTCGTTCGCAAGCGCCCTTGCGATAGCGACGCGCTGCTGCTCGCCGCCCGAAAGCTCTCTCGTCTTGGACTTTGCCTTGCCCGCAAGCTCCACAAGATTGAGCACATAAGGCACCCTCTGTCTGATGAACTTGTTCGACTGGTCCGCAATCCTCAGCACAAAAGACACGTTTTCATAGACCGTGTAGTCCTGAATAAGCCTGAATTCCTGAAAAACAACGCCGATTGAGCGGCGGAATTTCGCTATTTTGTTTCTTTTGAGCTTCGAGAGATTGTAGCCGTTTACGAAAACGCGTCCCGACGACGGCTCCAGCTCGCGCATCATCAGCTTCATCAGCGTGGATTTTCCCGCGCCGCTTTTTCCGACGATAAAGACGAATTCTCCCTCGTTTATCCTAAGATTAACGTCAACAAGCGCGTCCACGCCGCTTGAATAATGAACGTTGACGTTTTTCATTTCAACCATAGCCATAATAAAAAATAAACCTCCGTGCAGCCCCGGAAAATCAGCCGATTTCCCCCGTTTTGGGCGGGGGAAACGAAAAATATCAATATTTTGTGGGATTTGCGGCAAGATATTTCTTGACCATAAGCGCGATTTTGAAGATAATCGCGTGGTCGAATTCGCGCAAATCAAGCCCTGTGAGCTTCTTGATTTTATCGAGGCGGTAAACCAATGTATTTCTGTGTACGAAGAGCTTTCTCGACGTTTCCGAAACGTTGAGGCTGTTCTCGAAGAACTTCTGAATGGTGAAAAGCGTTTCGTGGTCGAGGCTCTCTATGGAATTTTTCTTGAACACTTCCTTCAAAAACGTTTCGCAGAGCGTCGTCGGGAGGTGATAGATAAGGCGCGCGATTCCGAGATTATCGTAGGAAACGATGTTCTTGTCGGTATCGAATACCTTTCCGACCTCAAGAGCCGTCTGCGCTTCCTTGAAGGAGCGCGCAAGGTCTTTCACGCCGAGAACGGGAGTTCCTATTCCGACGTTAACCTTTGTGAAAAACTCGCTCGAAAGCGTATCGGAGATGCTTCTCGCGAGCTTTTCGAGGTCTTTTACGTCGATGTTATTCTTGACCTCTTTTACGAGAACTATGTCAGTTTCGGTGATATTGAACACAAAATCCTTGTTTTTATCGGGGAAAAGGTTCTGGATAACGTCATAAGCGGAAACGTCGTTCGACGCGATTACGCTTATCAGGAAAACGACTCTTCCGATATCGCCGTTGAAATGCAGCTCTCTCGCTTTGAGCGTGATATCTCCCGGGAGAACGTTATCGAGAATAATGTTCTTTACGAAGTTGTTTCTGTCGTATTTTTCATCGTAATATTGCTTAATGCCGAGCAAAGAGATTGAGATAAGACCCGCGAATTTCGCGGCAGCCTCGTCCGTTCCCTCGACAAAAACGGCATAGTCGGGCTTAACGTGAACGCCGAAAGGCTTGTAGGTATAGCCGTCGCGAATAAACACCTCGTGCGAATCGGAAAGCTCGATTGAGAAGAAATCGCTCCCGCCGCCGACTTTTGCCAAATCCGAGCAGGCGATAACCGTTCCGTTCTCGTCGATGACGCCGATTACTCTGTTAATGGTATCCTTCATCTGATGGACAATGCCCTGGAAAAGCCTGTTTGACATCTTTGTTTACCTCTTTCTTTGAATTGAGCAATATTATATAAACTCCCAAAAAGCGTGGGGTAAAATTGCACAGTTTAAACCCCTGTTTTTTGTGCCTATCTCTATTGTACTAAAAAACACAAAAAAAATCAAGTGTTTTTTAGGTAAAATGTAAAATTTCCTTGTTTTTTTTGATTAATATTGAAAAAAAATATAAAATGATATATAATATACTTATATATTAGTGCCTAAATTCCAAACGCACGTTTACAAAAATATTCCAGAAGAGGTAAAAATGAATATGGAGAACAAGAAGTATTATATAACAACGCCGATTTATTATCCGTCCGGAAACCCGCATATCGGGCATTGCTACACAACGGTTGCGTGCGACGCGATAGCACGATTTAAGCGTATGCAGGGCTTTGACGTTATGTTCCTGACGGGAACGGACGAACACGGAATGAAAATCGAGCAGAAAGCGAAAGCGCTCGGCGTTACTCCGAAAGAATACGTCGACCCGATTGTCGCGAATTTCAAGAAGCTCTGGGACGTTATGGGCATAAGCAACGACCGCTTTATCCGCACAACGGACGATTATCACATAAAAACGGTTCAGAGAGTCTTTAAAAAGCTCTACGACAAGGGATTTATCTACAAGGGAAAATACACCGGAAAATACTGCACGCCGTGCGAGAGCTTCTGGACGGAGAGCCAGCTTGTTGACGGCAAGTGTCCCGACTGCGGACGTGAGGTAAAAGAAGCAAACGAGGAAGCATACTTCCTCCGCCTTTCCGACTTTGCCGACAAGATCGAAAAGTTCCTTACCGAAACCGACTATTTACAGCCTAAGAGCCGTGTGAACGAAATGGTAAACAACTTCATAAAGCCGGGCCTTGAGGATCTGTGCGTATCAAGAACCAGCTTCACCTGGGGTATACCCGTTGATTTTGACAGCAAGCACGTTGTTTATGTATGGGTAGACGCACTTTCAAACTATATCAGTGCGCTCGGCTACGGCAATGAGAAGTACAACGACTTTGAAAAGTACTGGCCCGCAGATATGCATATGACGGCAAAGGAAATTGTACGTTTCCACTCCATCGTATGGCCTATAATCCTTATGATGCTCGATCTGCCCCTGCCCAAGCACCTTTACGGTCACGGCTGGATAAACTTCAACGGCGACAAGATGAGCAAGTCAAAGGGCAATGTTGTCGACCCGTTTGTGCTTTGCGAACGTTACGGTGTTGACGCTGTACGTTATCAGATACTGCGCGATATGCCGTACGGCAGTGACTGCAACTTCACAAACGAGCTTATGCTCACAAGAATAAACGCAGACCTTGCAAACGACCTCGGTAACCTCGTTTCAAGAACGGTCGCAATGGCAGACAAATACTTCGGCGGAACACTGCCCACAGACAGAGTATCCGACGAGCTTGACAATCAGCTTATCGGTATGGCTCAGTCGCTGTGCGATACGGTTACTCCCCTTATCGAGCAGGCACAGCACTCAAAGGCACTTGAGGAAATATTCAAGGTAATCTCCCGTGCAAATAAGTACATTGACGAAACCGCACCGTGGGTACTTGCAAAGGACGAAAGCAACAACGCCCGTCTTGCGACCGTACTCTATAACCTGCTTGAAACTATAAGAATATGCTCTGCACTGCTCAGCCCCTTTATGCCCGCAACAATGCCTGAGGTATTGGAACAGATAGGCGCAACCGCAGAAGATACCGCTTTCGACAAGCTCGGTACATTCGGCGTTCTGCGTGCAGACGTTACAGTAAAGAAAGGCAGAGTGCTCTTCCCGAGAATTGATATCAAAAACGAAATTTCAGAGCTTGAAATCCTGATGAAGCCCAAGACCGTAATCAAGGAGGACGAGGACCTTGACAAGGCAGGAATAATCTCTATAGATGACTTTGCAAAGGTCAAGCTCAGAACAGGCGAGATTACTGCCTGCGAAAAGATAAAGAAGTCAAAGAAGCTGCTTAAAATTCAGGTGGACGATGCAAGAGGCGGCAGACAGATAGTATCGGGCATTGCCGAATACTACACTCCCGAGGAGCTTATCGGAAAGAAAATCATATTCGTTGCAAATCTTGCCCCCGCAAAGCTCTGCGGTGAGGAAAGCAACGGTATGCTCCTTGCCTGCGATGCAGGAGAAAAAATACAGGTCGTATTCCTTGATAAAGATACGCCCAACGGCAGTACGGTAAGATAAACATTCGCAGAAGACAACGAGTGACATAAAGGAACAAAAAGATGAAAATTAAAGACTTATACACACCCGGCAGGACGGTGTTCTCGCTGGAGGTTTTCCCTCCCAACAAGAATTTTCCCATTGAAACGGTGTATGATGCCATCGAGGGACTTGCGGCAATAAATCCCGCATATATCAGCGTGACATACGGCGCAGGCGGAAACCGTGCAAACCGCTCTACCTGCGAGATAGCGTCGCATATAAAGAAAAAATACGGTATCGAAGCAATGGCGCACCTTACCTGCATAAACAGCACCCGTGATGATGTTGATTTTATGCTTGACGATTTCGCCGCAAACGGAATAGAGAACATTCTCGCCTTAAGAGGCGACAACAAGCCCGATGAAGAACCGAAGAACGATTTCCCCCACGCAAGCGACCTTACGGCATATATAGCGTCAAAAGGCAACTTCGATATTGCAGGTGCGTGCTACCCTGAAACCCACGTTGACGCAGAGAGCGCCGAGGAAGATATAAAGAACCTGAAGATAAAGGTTGACGCAGGCGCTTCTCACCTTGTTTCGCAGCTATTCTTCGACAATTCCTGCTATTACGATTTTGAAAAGCGTGCAAGAGCCGCAGGCATAGACGTACCTATCGCCGCAGGAATTATGCCCGTTACCAACAAAAAGCAGATCGAGCGTATGGTAACAATGTGCGGCGCAAGCCTGCCATCAAAATTCGTAAAGATGATGCAGAAGTACGAGAATGACCCCGAAGCGCTGAGGAGTGCAGGAATAGCCTATGCCATCGACCAGATAGTAGATCTTATCTCAAACGATGTGCAAGGCATACACCTTTACGCTATGAATAACCCTGCTGTTGCAACACGCATCTACAACGGCATCAAGGATCTGTTATGATACTTCAGCCGATAGACAGAAACGAAGCTCTGCGTTATCTCGGCTGTAAGGACGGCACGGATAACGAGCAGATGCTCACAATGCTCGATTTATGCGAAAAAGAGCTTTTAAAAGCCGCAAGTCCGAAATATCTCTATGCCGTTTACCCGATAAGCTTTACGAATGACGGTGTCAGAATTTCGGACAGCAATATAATACTTAAAGGCAGCTCAGCCGCCGCTCATTTAAAGAACTGCGACAGGATAGTGCTTATGTGCGCCACGCTCGGACAGGGAGTAGATGTGCTTTTAAGGCGTTTACAGGTATCGGATATGGCAAGCGCCGTTATCGTTGACAGCCTTGCAGGTGCGGCGATAGAACAGGTCTGCAACAGGGCAGAAACAGAGATATTTGAAAAAGTAAAATCAAACAGCCGTACCTGGAGATATTCTCCCGGATACGGTGACTTGCCGCTTGACATACAGTTTGATTTACTGACGCTTTTACAGGCTCAGAAAAGGATAGGTCTTACTGTAATGAACAGCAATATGATGGTGCCTACAAAATCGGTAACGGCATTTATCGGACTGTCCGAGGGCGAGGTCGACAGAAGTACAAGAGGCTGTGAAAGCTGTAATATGAAAGACAGATGCAAATTCAGGAAAAGCGGAGGTCACTGTGGAAATTAAAACATTACTTGAACAAAGAGGACTGCTCATTTTCGACGGTGCTATGGGTACTCAGCTGCAGGCTAAGGGGCTTAAAACGGGCGAAACACCCGAGCTTTTAAACCTTACCGCAAAGGATCTGCTCAAAGAAATACACCGCAGTTATATAGACGCAGGCGCGGATATAATTTCCGCAAATACATTCGGTGCAAATTCCTACAAGCTAAGCCACAGCGGTAAAAGTGTAGATGAAATTATCACCGCAGGAATAATAAACTGTAAAGAAGCGATAAAGGAAAGCGGTAAGGACGTTTTCTGCGCTCTTGACATAGGTCCTATAGGACAGCTCCTTGAGCCTACCGGAAGCCTTAAGTTTGAAGAGGCTTACGACATATTCAAGGAAGAGATCGTTGCAGGCTATAAGGCGGGTGCGGACGTTGTTCTGTTTGAAACGATGACCGACTTATACGAGCTTAAAGCCGCTATACTTGCCGCAAAGGAAAACAGCGATCTGCCTATTATATGTAGTATGACCTTCGAGGAAAACGGACGTACCTTTACAGGCTGTCCCGCGCAGGCGGAAATACTGCTGTGCGAGGGACTCGGCGTAAGTGCAGTCGGCGTGAACTGCTCGCTGGGACCAAAGGAGCTTATGCCTATAATCAAAACGCTCTGCGAAAAGTCGAAGATACCCGTTATCGTAATGCCGAATGCAGGACTTCCCGACCCTGCCACAGGCGAATATTCGATTGATGCCGAAGAATTCAGCGACTATGCCGTTGAGATAGCTGATCTCGGTGCAGGAATAATCGGCGGCTGCTGCGGTACAACGCCCGAATTTATCCGCCGTACAGCAGGGAAGGTAAAGGGCAGAAAGTACGAGCCTAAAAGCATCGATCGTGTCTGCACGATATGCAGCGGCACAAATGTTGTAGAGGTAAGCCAGCCAAGGATAATCGGCGAGCGTATCAACCCTACCGGTAAAAAGCTGTTCAAGCAGGCGCTTATAAACGATGATATAGACTATATCTTAGGTCAGGCTATAGAGCAGGTAAACGCAGGAGCGGATATACTTGACGTAAACGTTGGACTTCCCGACATTGACGAAAAGGCAATGATGATAAAGGCTGTCAAGAGCATTCAGGGCGTTACTAACGTACCTCTCCAGATAGACAGCACCATTCCGGAGGTACTCGAAGCGGCACTGCGTGTATACAACGGCAAGCCTATGGTAAACTCGGTAAACGGCGAGGAGGAGAGCCTTAAAAACGTTCTTCCGCTCGTAAAGAAATACGGTGCGGCAGTAGTAGGTCTGACGCTTGACAAGGACGGCATACCGCCTAAAGCCGAACAGCGTGTTGCCATTGCCGAAAAGATAATAAAGCGTTGCGAAGAGATAGGTATTCCGAAAGAGGATATAGCGATAGACTGCCTTACGCTTACAGCGTCCGCAGAACAGCTGGCTGTCAACGAAACGCTCAAGGCTGTGCGTGCGGTAAAAGAAAGGTTCGGAGTGAGAACGGTACTAGGTGTATCGAATATATCATTCGGTCTGCCGAACCGTGAGCTTTTAAACCACATTTTTCTTACGATGGCGCTTGAAAACGGGCTTGATCTGCCGATTATAAACCCCAATGTAGCCGCAATGACGGGCGCTGTAAGAGCGTTCAAGCTGTTAAAGGCAATAGATGTGAACTCGGTAGAATACATTGCCGCTTACGGCAGTGACACCCCAACGGCAGTCGCAAAGCCGAAATCCTCCGATGTAACGCTTGAATACGCCATCGACAACGGTTTAAAAGCCGAGGCAGCGAAGATAACCGAGCAGCTGCTTACCGACACCGACCCGATGATAATAATAAACGAGCGGCTTATCCCTGCCCTTGACAAGACAGGTACGCTGTTTGAACAGGGAAAGATTTTCCTCCCTCAGCTGATTTTATCGGCAGGCGTTGCGCAGAGCTGTTTTGATGTTATCAAGGCACACCTTGCAAAGAACAATTCCGAAACGGTAAGCAAGGGCAAGATAGTGCTTGCAACGGTAAAGGGCGATGTACACGACATAGGCAAGAACATAGTAAAGGTACTGCTTGAAAACTACGGCTACACCGTAATAGATCTCGGCAAGGACGTTGAGTATCAGGCGGTAGTCGATGCCGCAAGAAAGCACGAGGTAAAGCTGGTGGGACTGAGCGCACTTATGACCACTACGCTCAAATCCATGGAAGAAACCATAAAGCTTATCCGTGACAACGGACTTCCTTGCAAGGTGGTTGTCGGCGGTGCGGTACTTACACCTGAGTACGCTGAAAAGATAGGCGCAGACTTCTATGCAAAGGATGCTAAGGAAACGGTAGATATTGCAAAGAAGGTTATAGGATAAAATATAAAATGAAGCTGTGATAAAATGCAAAAATTTCATCACAGCTTCTTAGCTTGTCAAAATTTCATTAAATTACAATGCAACATATTGTAAAAAAGGTCAAACAAATACATATATCGCCAGCAACGCTGAAAACAGCTTCTGTGCCGATAAGGAGTTAATAATTTCGTGAGTATATCAGTGCAACTGCACTGACATTAACCTTTCAAAAAAACGCTACTAACCTGAGATATATGTACTAAAACTGCGAACGTGTAGCGTTAAGCGTTCCTGAAATGACAGGATATACGATCTTCAGGTGGTTATACGAGTTTAGCCAACACCCTAGCGGGGTACGGGTGTGGATAAGGAAAGAGGGAGCCACGAGGGAGAAAACCTAAGGGATAGGGTTAGGGGCTGCAAGTCCCTCACCCTATCCCTTTGGTTGTCTTCCGCGTGAATAGTAGCAACGTTATTAAACAGAATAGCGAACCCGAGAAGTGCTATCCTGCAAAAAGCATTATCGGTAGCCCGCTATCAATGTTTATTACTAAAACTGTATAACAGAAGTGTACTAAAGTCAGAATTTCTCCACACACCAAAAAAGTGAGCCGTGCGCACTATTTTTAGCGCTTCGGTTCACTTTTCTTTTTTTGGTTGTATCACAACCTCTTTCTGTTTGACTATCCCCCTCACCCGTGCTATAATTACAGCAGCAAGAAAAATCACGGAGGGAAATGTATGCACTATTATGAATACGGCAAAGAAAACGATAAGACGATCGTCTTTCTGCACGGGGCAAACTTTGTCCACAGCTTCGGCAGGCAATATCCGCTTGCCGAAAAATATCATCTTATTATTCCGCATATCATGGGCTACGGAGATGCCGCAGATGAGATTTTCGATACCGAAACAGCAGTAAAACAGCTTGCGGATTTCATAGCCGACATCGGCAAAAAGGTAACGCTTGTCGGCTTTTCGCTCGGTGCTCAGCTTAGCGTTAAGCTGTGTGCGGAATATCCGCAGTATTTTACTTCTGCGATAATAGTAAGTCCGTGGCTTATCAAGAAAGAGCCTATGCTCTCAAAGGTCATGGCTATGAACGAAAAGCAGTTTGCGTCATTCAAAAACAAACGATTATGCGGTTTCATCGGATTTATGAACGGACTGCCCAAAGAGCAAAGAAAAGAATTTGTCGCACAGATGCAGAATGTGCGTATCGAAACCGTAAGAAGCTCCGTTGACAACGGAATAACGCTTGAAACAATAAACGGCTTTGAAAACGCATACTTCCCGATGATCGCCCTTGCAGGCAGTAAGGAACAGACAGAAGTACACGACAGCGTAAAAGGACTTGCCGCTATGAATAAAAATTGCAGATACGAGATATGGGACAAAGCCGCCCATAACATTCCTCCCGTGTTTTCCAAGCGATTTAACGAACTTATTATAAGAATGGCAGAAATTTGACTATGTACAGAATTTTCATCATTGAAGACGACCCCACGATAGCGCAGACGCTGAAAAAGCACCTCGAGGGCTGGGATTATAAAGTAGAGTGTGCAAAGGATTTTCACAATATCACTGCGGAGTTTGCCGCTTTCGACCCTCAGCTTGTACTTCTTGATATAAAGCTCCCGTTCTATGACGGCTACTACTGGTGCGGCGAGATAAGAAAGCTGTCCAAAGTGCCTGTCATCTTCCTCTCCTCCGCCTCTGACAATATGAATGTAGTTATGGCTATGAATATGGGCGGAGATGATTTTATAGCAAAGCCGTTCGATCTTTCGGTGCTGACCGCAAAGATAAACGCAGTGCTTCGCCGTGCCTACTCCTTTTCGGGCAGCAGCGACCTTATATCCCACGGCAGTGTTATACTTGATATTTCATCGGCGGTCGTGACAAACGGCGATAAAAAGGCAGAGCTTACAAAGAACGAGCTTCGCATACTCCGCACTCTTATGGAAAACGCAGGCAGGATAATTTCCCGTGATACGCTTATGCAGAGATTATGGGAAACCGATTGCTTTATTGACGAGAACACCCTTACGGTAAATGTCAGCAGGCTTCGCAAAAAGCTCGAAAACATAGGACTTGAAAACTACATCACGACCAAGGTCGGAATGGGGTATATGATAGTATGAAATTCTTTCTTGACTTTATCAGGAGCCGCATAATAACGCTTGTCTGCATTATTATTGCGGCTGTAATTTTCGCTGTGGTGCTGTCGCTTTATAACCTCCCCTCAGAGCCTGTGCTGTATGCACTTTTGCTGTCGCTTGCCGCTGTTACGGCTATCGGTGCGGTAAATTTTATAAAGGCGTACAGAAAGCATAATATCCTCACCCGTCTTGCAAATGAGATAACCGTGACCGCCGACAATCTTCCGAAAGCGGTGTCGGCAGATGACAAGGATTACGGCAGGCTGATAAATACACTCAGCGATTACTGCATTTTCCTTAAGGAAAAATCCGCAAACAGCCTGCAGGCGACAAACGAATATTATACTATGTGGGTACATCAGATAAAAACGCCTATCTCCGCAATGCGCCTTATGCTCCAGTCGGAAGACAGCGAAAGCAACCGCAGGCTGTCCGACGAGCTTATGAAGATAGAGCAGTATGTCGATATGGCGCTGTGCTATGTAAGGCTTGAAAGCTCCGGCAACGACCTTGTGATAAAGCATTACAGCCTTGACGATATAGTAAAAAAATCGGTTCGTAAGTTCTCCCCGCAGTTTATCGGGAAGAAGCTGAGCCTTGATTACAAGGAGCTTGATACCGATGTCCTCACCGATGAAAAATGGCTGTCCTTCATCATTGAACAGCTGCTCTCAAATGCGATAAAATACACCGCTAAAGGCTCGGTAACAATTTATATGAAGCCCGACACCGACAGAAAGATTCTCTGCATTGCCGACACGGGAATAGGCATAGACCCTGCCGACCTGCCGAGAATTTTCGACAACGGCTACACAGGACTTAACGGCAGATATGATATGAAGGCAAGCGGTATAGGACTGTATCTTTGCCGCTGTATTGCCGATATGCTCGGCATTACTCTTACCGCCGTGTCCGAGCTTGGAAAAGGCTCTGTCTTTATGCTTGACCTTACGGAAAGTGATGTAAGGCATGAATAGACAACTTTACACAATATAGATATTTTCCAACATTTTTTGTTATACTGTTTCATATTATAGCAAGCTACCGATAATTCTCTTTGTCGGATAGCACTTCTCGGG
>DPBR01000010.1:5305-8625 GCA_003516865.1 Oscillospiraceae bacterium | reverse complement strand
ATTTCAATCCACGCACCCATTGCGGGGTGCGACTACCGGATCGTTCTTTTTTGCGAATACTCTCTTATTTCAATCCACGCACCCATTGCGGGGTGCGACTGTTCATCGGAATCACCTGATTTTAGTATAAGTATTTCAATCCACGCACCCATTGCGGGGTGCGACCCCAGATCCGACGTGCAATGCCGCAAAGCGCTAAATTTCAATCCACGCACCCATTGCGGGGTGCGACACGAAACTGGCCAGATCAAACCGCCCTATGCGAATTTCAATCCACGCACCCATTGCGGGGTGCGACCGTCCTGCGCTGCGTCGTGGGGTCAAAAAAGCCATTTCAATCCACGCACCCATTGCGGGGTGCGACAGCAAAATTGCCGAAATATTCCCGGCAAATTTGCGCAAAAGCTACAAAATTTCTGCAAAGCCAAACAAAGAGCGGCGTTGCCGCGTGTTGGGCAAAGGGAAAGCGGCTGCTATTTCCGACCTTGCGCGGTGCGAACCTCCCGGGGAAAACCGGAACGCTTCCGGTTCGCATCAGATAATGAGCGCGCCCTCCGGAGCGTAGCCCGCCTTTGCGCCGAAGTGCTCGATGCGGGTTTCATACTTGTTTCCAAGGTAATAAAAGCGTAGGCTGTCCTTTTCCTCGTCCATGATCGCAAGCAGCTTGTGCTGGAGCTGCTTGCACTGGGCGGCATCGACCAGACATTCAAAGACCGAGTTTTGTACGCGCTGACCATAGTTCACACATTGCTTTGCGATCTGCCGCAGGCGTTTTCTTCCGCCGGAATCCTCGGTATTCACATCGTAGGTAATGAGCACCATCATAGAAAAGCCCTCACTTCCACAAGAACGGCGGATACGCGTCCAGATCGTCCCGCAGATACCGCGCCAGCAGCAGCGCCTGCACATATGGCACAAGACCCCATGCGAGCTTCTCTTTTAAGTAAGGATGCGTGATCGTCTCGCGTTTGCGCGCCTGCCAGGCCTGCAAGAATTTCTTTCGGCCAGCGTCGGTCAGAAGCACGGCGCCGCTGTCCGTATGCTCAAAATCGCCCGCCTGCAGAACGCGGTTATTGATGAGAGACAGCACAAAGCGGTCTGCAAGGCAAGGGCGGAGCTCTTCCATGAGATCAAGCGCCAGCGAGGTTCTGCCGGGGCGGTCGCGGTGCAGAAAGCCGACGTAGGCGTCCAGCCCCACGCTTTCCAGCGCCGAAGCGTAATCGTTTGTCAGGATTGTGTACATAAACGACAAAAGCGCGTTTGTTCGGTCAAGCGGCGGTCTTTTCGTGCGAATTACAAGGCGAAAATCGTCCTTCTGCTGTACAATCATTCGGTCAAACACGTCAAAATATGCCTTTGCACAGTTTCCCTCAACGCCCATTATCTCGTCTTTTTCATCAAGCTCATACACATACTCCGCTGATTTTGTCAGCTTTTCAAGAAGCGCAGTCAAAGCGCCGTCCGCGTTGATTTCGGGTCTGTCGCGAAGCGAACGCTGAACCGTAAACCGCGTGTTCGCAAGCTTCGCCGCAACAGTATTTTGCACAAGCTCCTTTTGATACTCCGCAAACAATTTTATCTGTGCGGTCCGCAAAAGCACATTCCCGCGGGGCTTGCCCTGAACTCTCGCGAGAAATCTTCCCTCCGGCGACAAAAAGCAAATTCCTACCCCGTCCTCGCAGCACTTTCCCATAAGCGCGGGCGAACAGCCGAGATATGAAAAGCACACGATATTTTCAAGGTTTACGAGAGGAAAACGCGCGGTTTTATCGCCGCTCATCTTTACGACGATATTTTCTCCGTCAAGCGACAAATATGCCGTTTCATCGGTTATATAAAGCGTATTCAGCAGTTTTTTCATTCTTCGCCGCTCCTAAGCTGTTTCAGAATTTCTTTTTTCACGGAATAAGACGGTCTTTTCGGCATACAAACGCTTTCAAGCGAGCACCCCGTGCAATTCTGCTTTGCGGGACGATTTGGGATTACCCTGCTTTCAAGCACCGCGCGCATCTCCGAAAGAAGCCTTGTAAGCTCCTCATAATAGCTGTCATACTCGTCTTCAAACGGCAGAACAACTCTGCGCTTTACGTCCGCGTAATACAGCACTCCCTCGCATTTCACACCGAAAATACTGTCGGCGCATATTTTCTGCGCAAACACCTGTATTGCGTCGGGACGGCTTATCTCGCCGTTTTTCGGGCGAGTTGGCTTATATTCTACAAGGCTAATTTTGTAATTCCCTCCGAGCTTATCGGAAAATTCCGCAGTTTTGTCGGGGCGAAATTCCACGCAGTCCGCAACTCCGAAAATGTCAAGCTCGTCGTTATATAGCTGAACCGAGCTTTCCGCTCTCACCGTTTTTGACGAGAACGAATGTTCGCCGCCGTGAACGCGCTCGTGGACTAGATTTCCCTTAACCACAAGCGCGTTTTCCTGCCAATCCTCGTTGATTTCAAGCAGACCGAAGCGGCGCGGACAATACATATAATGCTGAATTGCTCGGATATTTACGGGTATTGTCACAGCTTCTTGATAAGCTCAACGCCCTCGGGAAGATTTTCCTCAACGGTTATAATATAGTCGCTGAAGCTTCTCGGACAATCCTTTTCGGGCTTCATTACCGCCTTAACGCTCTCAAGAAGAATATGCGCGGGGCAGTTTCCGAGCGCGTCCGAGTGCTTGAATATAAACAGCTTTCTAAGCGCCATTTTTCCGCGCGCCGCGCTTCTGTCATACTCGAACATATTAATAATCGCTTTCCAAAGAAGCTCGAGGTCGTCGTCCGAGAAGCCCGTCTTTTTCGCGAGCATCGCCGAAATGTATCCATCAGCGCGATACAGACCGTAGGGAATTATGTTTTTCTTGCCGAATTCGGTATCTCCCGTTTCGGTACGTTGGTCCGTTGTGCGAGCCTGTCGGGTTATGGTAATTTCCTGCGCCGATACCTCGTCAATGCTGCGTGCAAAATTAATCTGAACAGGTCCTCTGACAATTCCTATGGGGTCGTCGCCCGTGCTCATAACCGCGCCGAACGTTCTTACGTCAAAATAATTCGCGCAGATAAACTCCATTGCTTTCGCCTTATCGCTGTCGCTCTTAGTTTTCTTGTTTCCCGTTTCCAAACCGAGCGCGTTATAAGCGTCAGTAAACTTTGTATTAAGCGAACATTCGGGATTAATCAAAATCTTATACCCCTCAACGCCCTCCTTAACGGCGTCGACATAATTCCTTATCTTGCGCTTAATGCAAACATCGGTTACAATTCCGAAAGAGGTTTCGGGGTCGGTTCTCGGCATATTTCCCGCGTCCGGATCGCCGTT